>CAZYXS010000111.1:0-10648 GCA_964650955.1 uncultured Desulfuromonadales bacterium
ATCAGGTGGATGCGGGCGCCGGCCTTGCGGATCTCGGCGACCATCCGGTCGTGGCGGGGGCGGTCGAGGATCACCACGGTCAGGTCCTCGATCTGGCATTTCTTGGCCGCTGCCACCGCCTGCAGGTTGCGCAGCGGGGTGGCGTTGATGTCGATCACCCCTTTGGCGGCCGGTCCGACGGCGATCTTTTCCATGTACATGTCCGGCGCATGGAGAAAGCCTCCCTTGGGCGCCAGGGCGATGGTTGCCATGGAGCCGTTCATCCCCTTGGCGCAGATGTTGGTCCCCTCCAGCGGGTCGACGGCGATATCCACCTCGACGCTGGTGCCGGAACCGACCTTTTCCCCGATGTAGAGCATCGGTGCCTCGTCCATTTCCCCTTCGCCGATAACCACCGTGCCGTTGATGTCGATGGACTCCAGTGCCCGGCGCATGGCATTGGTGGCCGCCTCGTCCGCGGAGTTTTTGTCCCCTTTGCCGACCCAGCGTCCGCAGGCCAGGGCGGCCGATTCGGTGACGCGTACCATTTCCAGTGCCAGATTGCGGTCCATGAGCGATCTCCTTGTGGCGCCAGCTGTGGATTCGAAAATCAATGATGGCATGATTTTTTTGCCAAGACAAGGCGTTTGGGGTGGAATATATAGTTGAATTTGAATATAATGATGGCAGCCCATGTCATCAGGAAAGGACACCCGAACCCCATGCGAGGTCGCTGTATCTTCTGGATGATCACTCTGACCCTGCTGCTTCTGCCCGCAAGCGCGGTGCTGGCCGCCGGCGCAAAAAGTCTTTCGGTCGGCGAGGCGCGGGAGCTGTTGCAAAGCAATGCCACGGTTTTTCTGCTGGATGTGCGCACCCCGGAAGAGTATGGCCGGAACCGCATCGAAGGGGGGCGGCTGATCCCCATCGATCAGGTGGTCGCCCGCCAGGGGGAGATTCCCGCCGACCGGCCGATCCTGGTCTATTGCGCCGTCGGCTCCCGCAGCTCACAGGTGGCTGACTACCTGGCGGCGCGGCGCAAGCAACCGGTCTACAATCTGTTCGGCGGCATCTGGGCCTGGCAGCTGCGGGGGTTCCCGGTACTGCAGGGAAAACCCTAGATCGCGGCGGGGGGACGGATCCGGGGCGTCGCCATAACCGTGGCGGCTCTTGGCCCCGCCCCGCAGCACGGTGAACAGCATCGCCGCCAGCAGCAGGGCGGCGAGCAGTAAGAGCCAGATCTTCTCCCTGTTCATTGGGTCCATCCTGTTTTGTTGTAGCGCGGCCCCGACCGCTGGAAGGAGTTATCCCATGCCGTCAGGCGAGCTGTTTATCTGGGCCCACCGGGGGGCCTCGGCGCAGGCTCCGGAAAATACCCTGGCCGCCTTCGGTCTGGCGCTGGAACTGGGGGCGGACGGCATCGAACTGGATGTCCACCTGAGCCGGGACGAGGTGCCGGTGGTGATCCACGACGAAACCCTGGAGCGGACCACCGATGGTCGGGGCAAGGTGGCGGATAGGACCTGGGCGGACCTCCGGGCTCTCGATGCCGGCCGCTGGTTCGCTCCCAGCTTTGCCGGCGAACCGGTGCCTAGCCTGCAACAAGCGCTGGACCTGGTGGGGATGCGGGCCCGCATCAACGTGGAAATCAAAAGCGCCGCGGCGGGCCAGGCGGTGCTGACCCTGCTGGAGCG
Source organism: uncultured Desulfuromonadales bacterium (assembly GCA_964650955.1). GTDB lineage: Bacteria > Desulfobacterota > Desulfuromonadia > Desulfuromonadales > CAZYXS01 > CAZYXS01. Next base: position 1,674 of record CAZYXS010000111.1, read on the forward strand.
CTACCCCCGCTGCCAGGTGCTGGTCTCCTCTTTCGACCATCGGGTGTTGGCCCGGATGCGTCGGGCCGCACCGCACCTCCCCCTCGGTTTTCTGCTCGATTCCCCTGGTGGCGTGGCGCTCTGCGGCGGGCGCTGGCGAGCCGGGCGGAAAGCCTCAACCCCCGTCAGGACCTGGTCTCCCGTCCTCTGGTACAGGCCTGTCAGCAGGCCGGCCTCAAGGTCTTTCCCTGGACCGTGGACGCGCCGGGACGGATCGCGGAGTTGCGCCGCCTCGGCTGCGACGGCCTGTTCACCAACCTGCCCCGGGCCTTGGCGAAACCAGGTGGGCCGCTGCGTTGACAGGGGGGGGGCAGTGGTAGACTAAAATGGTAGACATTTGCCCGCTCATGCATCCCTGGGTTGGTGAGCGATATGCAGCCTGATTCGGTATGGCAAGGCCCGGTGGCATGTTGACCCATTTGAAAACCGTTCGATCTTTGGTCTTTGACCTGGATGGCACCCTGTATGCCAGCACCGGCATGGCGCAGGGCATCGCCCGCGCGGCCCTGACCGCGGTCGCCCAGGCCCGGGGGGTGAGCGAGACGGCCGCCGACCAGATGCTGCGCACCGCCCGCAAACGCCTGGCGGAAAGCTTCGACGAGGAACCGACCCTGACGCGTACCTGCACCGAGCTGGGGGTGGACATCCGCTACCTGCATCGGGCCTTTCAGCAGGAGTTGCAGCCGGAAAAATACCTGGAAAACGATCCGGTGCTCTTCGCCCTGCTCGACTCCCTCCGTGATCATGGCGAGCTCTATATCTATACCAACAACAACCTGCCCATGACCCGCAAGATCCTGGCCCTGCTCGGTGTGGAGGAACTCTTCCTCCGGCTCTACACCATCGAGATGTGCTGGCTGCCCAAGCCCGATCCCCAGGCCTTTTTTCAGGTGATCGAGGATATCGGCGGCCCGCCGGAGAGTTTCCTCTTCATCGGCGATCGCCCCGCGGTCGATCTGCGGCTGCCCCGGGAGCACGGCATGGCCACCCTGGTGGTGCGGGACACCTCGGAACTGCTGCAGGTCCACAAACTGCTCGGCATCATCCCCTGACCCGCCCGTTTCCGCCCTGGATTGCGCATTGCGTAACCGCCCGCCCTGGGGTATGATCCCCCCTTCGACTGCTGACCTTCAAGCAAAGGACGCGAGCTCATGACCGCCGGTGCCAGCCTTGCCCAAGCGCCATTGGAAACCCTGCTGCGCGAGTGCATCCGCCAGGACCAGGGGCTGGATTTCGCCCAGTTCATGGAACTGTGCCTCTATCATCCAGAGTACGGCTATTACATGACCCCCCGCGAGCGGATCGGCAAGCAGGGGGATTTCTTCACCTCCTCCAGCGTGCACGCTCTGTTCGGTGGCCTGGTCGCCCGCCAGCTTCACCAGATGTGGCAACTGCTCGGAAGCGGGCCTTTTACCTTGGCTGAGCAGGGGGCGGGGGAGGGGCACCTGGCCAAGGATGTCCTCGACGCCATCGCCGGAGAATTCCCCGATTTCTATCGGCAGCTGCGCTACTCCCTGGTGGAGATCAGTCCCGAAAACCGCCGCCGCCAGCAGGCGCTGCTGACCGCGCACAAAGAGCGGTTACAGTGGTGTGAACTGGCGGAGCTGGCGGGGATGGAGGGCTGTCTGCTCTCCAACGAACTGGTCGATGCCTTTCCCGTGCACCTGCTGGAGAAGCAGGACGGACAGCTCCAGGAAGTCTTTGTGGTCGAGCGGGAAGGGCGCATCAGCGAGGAGTTGCGCCCCCTGACCAACCCGGCGATTCTGGAGCATCTGCGTCAGCAGCAGCTGCAGCTGGTGGAGGGCAACCGCTGCGAGGTCAACCTGGGGGCCCCGGACTGGATGCGCAGCGTCGGGCGGCTGCTCAAGCGCGGGTTCGTGCTGACCATCGATTACGGTTATCCGGCGGCGGAACTCTACGCCCCCTTTCGCCGCAACGGCACGTTGATGTGCTTTTACCGCCACAGCAGCACCGAGGATCCTTACCAGCGCTTCGGCGAGCAGGATATCACCGCCCATGTGGATTTCACCGCCCTGGAGCGCTGCGGGGCGGAGGCGGGGTTGGAGCCCCTCTATTTCGGCGAGCAGTACCGCTTCCTGATGGGCCTCGGGTTCCTCGAAGCCCTGGTTGATCTGCAGGCCCGGGAGACCGACCCGCGCAAGGCCCAGGCTCTGCGCATGACTCTGAAAAACCTGATTCTGCCCGACGGCGGCATGGGCGAGATCTTCAAGGTGCTGATCCAGGCCAAAGGGGTCGGTCGGCCCGCTCTGCTCTGCCAGCGCAGCATGGCCGATATCGCCGCCGCGGCCGGAGCACTGTTGTAATGCGCGTTTTTCCCTTGTCTTGCAGTCCCCCCGGTGGGGGGCTATACTAACAGCACAACAGAGGAGGTTTTCCCATGAAAGAACAAGTACAGGCAGCACTCGAGCTGGTCCGGCCGGCCCTGCAGGCCGACGGTGGCGATGTCGAACTGGTCGATGTCAGCCCCGAAGGGGTCGTCAGCGTCAAGCTCAAGGGGGCCTGCGGCTCCTGCCCCATGTCCACCATGACCCTGAAAATGGGGATCGAAAAGACCCTGATGGCCAAGGTGCCTGGTGTCAAGTCGGTGGTCCAGGTCTGATCAGGTATTGAACAACAGCCTGTTTGGTGAGGGAGGTCGGTATGGTCAAGGTTAAAACCTTTGGTGAACCGTTGCAACCCTTCAAGACCCACATGGAGCTCGAGGAGCTCGATCGCCGGGTCAACCGCTTCATCGCCGAGCAGAAAGTTTCCCGGGTGATTTCCGTCAGCGATACCACCACCGCCGAGACTGGCGGTGCGACCATCGGTCTGGTGCGGGTCCTGGTGTACGAGGAATAACCCGGTCGGAATCGACCAGGCAAGATGGCAACGGGGAGTCCGCATGGGCTCCCCGTTCGCATATGTTGCACTCAAGGAAGGTTTATGACGCCACCATCGGGACCGGCAACCGCTCCGCAGCTCCTGACTCTGGCAGACGGGCGGACCCTCGGCTATGCCGAGTATGGTCCCGCCAGCGGTCGGCCGGTGGTCTATTGCCATGGTTTTCCCGGTTCACGGCTTGAGGCGCAGCTGGCGGCGCCCCTGGTGGAGCGCCTGGGGGTGCGACTGATCGCGCCCGACCGCCCCGGCTTCGGGCTTTCCAGTCCACTGCCCGGTCGGCGCATCGGCGACTGGCCGGCGGACCTGGCGCAGCTGCTGACGGCCCTGGACCTCCGGGAGGTGCTGCTGCTCGGGGTTTCGGGGGGCACCCCCTATGCCCTGGCGGCCGCCGGCCTGCCGGGAGTGCGGCGGGTCGGACTGGTCTGCGGCCTGGGGCCCCTGGATGAGGAAGGGCTGCGCTGCATGTCCCCCCTGGGGCGCTGGGCCCTGCGCGCCGCCCGCAGTGTTCCCTGGCTGGCCCAAGCCGGCTACCGCCTGCTGGCCCGCACCATCTGCCGCCACAGCGCCCGCTTCCTGGGCTGGATGACCGCCGGCGTGCCCCCCGTTGACCGGACGGTGCTGGCCCGGCCAGCGGTGCGAGAGGCCATTCTGGGTTCCTTCCGAGAATCGGTGCGCCAAGGCGGGGCGGCCGGTGCCGGGGAGTTGCTACTCTATGCCCGGCCCTGGGGCTTCCTTCCCGAGGTCTGCCCGGTCCCGGTGCAGCTTTGGCACGGGGAACTCGACGCCACCGTGCCGGTGGCTTTCGGCCGTCAGCTGGCCGCCCGGTTGCCTCGCTGTACGGCCCATTTTCTCCCCGACCAAGGGCATTATTCCCTCCCCCTCGACCACCTCGAGCCAATCCTGCAAAAGCTCCTTGCCTCCGCCTGACCCGGCATGCAAAAGGGCCAGAAGTTGCTATGAACCCCAGGCCCCGATGGCCGACAATCTCTCGTCAGGTCCCCCTATTTGAAGCGGACCCGCTTGACTCCCTCGACATGGCGGATGAGGTTGGTCAAGTCCCTGCCGATGCGTTTTTTATGCTGGGTGATGATGAATTCGTAACGCACTTCCCCCGATTCGAAGTTCTGATCCCCCTCGATGTCGGTGATGCGCAGGTTGCTCTCCTGGAAGATGGTCTCCAACTCCGGGTAGATGTCCCGGCGGTCATCGGCCACCACCAGCAGGTGCAGATAGCGGTCCTTCTTGATCAGGGGTTCGAGTTTTTTAAGGAAAATCAGGCTGACCAGCGCCAGGCCGAGGGTGAAGGTGGCCGGCCCCCACAAGCCCATGCCGTAGGCCATCCCCAGGCCGGCGGCCACCCAGAGGCTGGCGGCGGTGGTCAGGCCCCGGACGGTGATCCCCTCCTTGATGATGACCCCGGCGCCGAGAAACCCGATGCCGGCGATGATCTGGGCGGCAGTGCGGGAGGGATCGAGGCGGACCGCCGATTCCACCCCCTCGGCGCCGTACTTGAGGAAGAAGGCCTCGGAGATGATCATCATCAGGCAGGCGCCCAGAGCGACCAGCAAATGGGTGCGCAGTCCCGCCGGCCGGCCGTGCTTTTCCCGCTCGATGCCGAGGATGCCGCCGGCCAGGGCGGCCAGGAAGAGTTTGATCAGCATGGTCGTTTCCATGCCGCCCAGCTGGTTGGGGTCGAGAAACATGTGGGGCTCCCTTGGTCGGGGCGAATTTTTGAAGGGGTTTTACAAACATAACATTTTTGCAGGTTTCATGCCCGGAAAATGATGAATTCCAGGCATTTCATCCCCTGGGGGAATTCAGAAACCGGCTCAGCCGCAGCAGCAGCCCCTGACGGGTGAGGATCGCCCCGTGGGGGCAGAGTTCCTGGCAGCAGAAGCAGCCGATGCAGGCATTGAGGTCGATCTGCAGTTGCTTGGCGGTGATACCCATGGCGGCAGGGGGGCAATGCTTGACGCACAGGCCGCAGGCGACACACCGCTGGGAATCGACGGCGGGCAGGGCGGTCAGGGACCGCTTGAGAGAGTGCTTCAGGAAGGGGGGGAGACCGAAATTGACGTCGGTGGCCTGGGCGGGCCGGAAGCGGGCAGGGCGCAGGGCGGCCGGCTCCGGACCGCAGACCTCCACCTCATGCAGCAGACTGCCCGGGCGCCCCGATTGGCGGGCCACCTGCTGGGTCCAGCAAGCCTCGGTGGGGAGCCCGAGCAGGGCCAGGGCCACCGCGTCCACCGCCAGCGGGTCGGCGCCGGCCAGCAAGGCGCCGATCTGCACCGGGTCGCCACTGCCGGGGCCGTTGCCCTCCATGCCGACCACGGCATCGACGATGTTGAGAGCCGGGGCGATGTGCTCGGCCAGTTCCAGCAGCATCAAGGCGAAAAAGGCCTTGTTGGTGCCCGCCTGCAGATGCAGCCGGGGCTTGCGCATCCCGACCACGGCCCCGAAAAGATTTTTCACCGCGCAGGTCAGCCCCATCATCTGGTGGGTCTTGAGCTTGGGCAGGTTGAGGATCACCTCGGCCTCGATGATGTCCCGGGCCACCTCCAGTTCCTGGAAGGTGGATCCCCGGGGGCGGACCTTGACCGACTCGGTGAAGGGGGCGAAGTCGGCCCCGGTTTCCTCGCAGATCTGGAGAATGCCGCAGGCCTTGGCCACCGCCTGGGGGGAGCCGATGCCTGGCGAGTCGCCGACGGCGATCCGCCCGCCTGCCTGCTGGGCCAGGCGCACCACCGCCCGCACCAGCTCGGGATGGGTGGTGACCGCCTTGTCCGGCCCTTTGGCGGAAAGCAGGTTGGGTTTGACCAGGACCCGCTGCCCGGGGCGGACGAAGGCCTCCATCCCCCCGAGGGGGGCAAGCAGATCCGACAGGGCGGCTTCCAGGGTCTCGCGGCGATAATCCCCCTGGGCCCGCAGGCTGACCCGCGGTTTCACGCGCCCACGACCTGCACCTGCAGGGTGCGCCGGCGGGGGCCGTCAAACTCGCAGAAATAGATTCCCTGCCAGGTGCCGAGCACCGGTTCACCGCCGCTCACGATCAGGGTCTCGCTGGCGCCGATCAGGCTGCTTTTGAGGTGCGCCGCGCTGTTGCCTTCGGCATGGCGGTAGTTGTCCTGGAGGGGGACGATTTTCCCCAGTTCCATGAGCAGGTCGCTGACCACGTCGGGGTCGGCGTTTTCGTTGATGGTCACCGCCGCGGTGGTATGGGGGGTGAAAACGACCGCCAGGCCCTGGGTGATGCCGCTGGCGCGGACCGCCTGGCGGACCTCCCGGCTGATGTCGATCATTTCCTCCCGTCGGTAGCTCTGCACGGTCAGTGTGGTCACGAAGGGCTCCCGGTCAGGCTGTCGAGCAGCGGGTTGAGGGCCTGTGGATGATAGAGGATGCCGATGTGCCCCATGCCCGCCAGCTCTTGCTCCTCGGCACCGGCCAGGCGGCTATGGCTGCAGGGCAGGACCATGTTGTCGTGGCGGCTGTAATAGGCCCGCACCGGCACCTCTGCGGGCAGGGGCGCCTCGGCCAGGCGGCGCAGAAACTCGGAGCCGGGGATCAGCACCCGGGCCAGGGGGGAAAGGGCGAAGGGGGCCAGCTTGGAACCGCCGTTAGGGGCCGCCAGTAGGGTGCAGGAGGCCACCTTCGGGGCACCTCCGCGAAGTTGCAGGTAATTGCGGGCGATCATTCCCCCCATGGAATGGCCCACCAGGTGCACCCGTTCCACCCCCTGGGCCAGCCGGATGGAGTCGACCTTCTTCGCCACCCGCTCGGTCAGAGATTCCACATCCTTCCAGGGCGGAAGGTTGAGGGTGTAGACGGCGGTGCAGCCTTGGCGGCGCAACTGCAGTTTCAGCCAGAGCCAGCAGCCGCGGTTGTGGAACAGCCCGTGCAGCAGCAGGATGGGTGCCCCTGAGCGGCCGGGGGGCGTCTCCCTGGGGGGGACCCAGCCCAGGGGATGCAGGAGCACCGTCAGGGCCAGCAGCAGGGTTTCCAGGATCAGCAGGCGGGCGGCGAGCCAGAGGTTGTGGGGGGCGAAGCGGGTTTCCACCAGGCTGTGGTCGAGGTTGCTGTTTTCGTACCAGACGATGGCGTAACTCATGGTCACGACCAGGCCGCAGGCCCCGAACAGTATCGCTAACAAGCTGAAAAATAACCACATATCCGCTCCATGTCGAGGCCCGCATTATGCCACGAGGAGGCGTCGCGGTCAATGCTGTCGGGGATGCGGACCGCCGCGGCCTTGTGCTATGATGCTGCATCTGAACATCAACCCTGCCGGGAGCCTGCCCGATGGACGAATGGATTCGCCTTTTCGAGGAGCACCTTCAGCTCGAACGCAACCTCTCCCCCCACACCCTGGCCGCCTACGGGCGGGATCTGCGGGAATTCCAGGCCTTCGTTCGCGACCTCAAGCCTGCAGAGGGGGAAGACCTGCTGCGGGGCATCGACCAGATCCTGCTGCGGCGCTACCTGGCCCGACTGCACAAGACCAACAGCAAGTCCAGTATCGGCCGCAAGCTGGCGGCCCTGCGGACTTTCTTCCGCTACCTGGTGCGCGAAGGGGTGCTGGAAACCGACCCCGGGGAACTGGTGGCCACGCCGCGGCGGGAAAAACCCCTGCCCAAGACTCTTTCGGTGGATGAAGCCTTCGCGCTGATGGAGAGTGGTCCGGGGGAGGAACTGCTCGCCCTGCGGGACCGGGCCATCGTGGAGACCCTCTACTCCTGCGGCCTGCGGGTGAGCGAACTGACCGGCCTGGATGTCGGCCGCCTCGACCGGGAGCAGGGGCTGGTGCGGGTGTCGGGCAAGGGGCGCAAAGAGCGCATCGTGCCAGTCGGGAGCAAGGCCTGCGCGGCCATCGGCGCCTACCTCGAGGCCCGGGGCAACCCGCCCCTCGATGCTCCCCTGTTCCTCAATCACCGGGGCGGCCGCCTCACTCCCCGCAGCGTGGAGCGCAATCTCAAGCGGCAGCTGCTGGCCGCCGGGGTGGTGAAAAACGCCACCCCCCACAGCCTGCGCCACTCTTTCGCCACCCACCTGCTCGACGGCGGCGCCGACCTGCGGGCCATCCAGGAACTGCTCGGCCACGCCTCCCTCTCCACCACCCAGAAATACACCCAGGTCAGCGTCGACCAACTGCTGGCCGTCTACGACCGCGCCCATCCCCGCAATCGCAAATCCTGACTCCGAACAGGGGGGAAGGGACGGCTCAAGAAAAAAAGACCAAATTGGTAATAATTCCTTGACAGCCCCGGACCAGGGAGTAAACTGTCAGCCAATTCTTTACCAACCCATATTTCTTGCGATAGCGAAAGGAGCCTTCCCATGAGCGTTCTGGTCAGCAAGCACGCCCCCGACTTCACTTCCCCCGCAGTCCTGGCCGACGGGTCGATCAAGAGCGATTTCAAACTGTCCGATTTCAAAGGCCGGTACGTGGTGCTGTTCTTCTATCCCCTCGACTTCACCTTCGTCTGCCCCACCGAGCTGATCGCCTTCAGCCGCCGCATCAAGGAGTTCGAGCAGCGCAATGTGCAGGTCATCGGCTGTTCCGTCGACTCCCAGTACACCCATGTCGCCTGGCGCAACACCCCCGTCGACCAGGGAGGGATCGGCCCCATCACCTATCCCCTGGTGGCCGATATCAAGCATGAGATCTGCCGGGCCTACGACGTGGAATTCGACAGCGCCGGCGTGGCCTTCCGCGGTTCTTTCCTCATCGATCGGGAGGGGGTGGTGCGTCACCAGGTGGTCAACGACCTGCCTCTGGGACGCAACGTCGACGAGATGCTGCGCATGGTCGATGCTTTGCAGTTCACGGAAAAGCACGGAGAAGTCTGTCCCGCCGGCTGGACCCAGGGGGACAAGGGGATGAAGCCGGATCGCGAAGGGGTGGCCTCCTATCTCGCCACCGAAGCCGGCAAGCTCTGAGCCTGGCGTCTTCGCATGCAGCAACAAAAAAGGGCGGCTTTCGGGCCAACGCGTTTGGTTAACGTGTTGAAAACCATGACTAGGTAGCTATAATCCCCCCA
>CAZYXS010000112.1:0-10596 GCA_964650955.1 uncultured Desulfuromonadales bacterium
TGGGCCCTGGCCAGAAAGCGGCCGGCCCTCGAGGCCCGAGCCCGGATCGTGCAGGCGATCCGGGCTTTCTTCGTCGCACGCGCCTACCTCGAGGTGGAAACCCCGCACCGCATCCCCGCCAACGCCCCGGAAAGCTACATCGACGCCGTCCCCTCCGGCGACTGGTTTCTCCACACCTCCCCCGAGCTGTGCATGAAGCGGCTGCTGGCCGCCGGCTACCCCCGGCTGTTCCAGCTCTGCCGCTGCTGGCGCCAGGGGGAACGGGGCCGGCGCCACCTCCCCGAGTTCACCATGCTCGAGTGGTACCGCAGCCACAGCGACTACCACCAACTGATGGCGGAATGCGAGGAACTGTTGCGCACCCTGGTTCCCGACGGCCCCCTGTGCTGGCAGGGGGAACAGATTGATCTAAGCCCCCCATGGGAACGGCTCAGTGTCGCGGACGCCTTCGCCCGCTACGCTTCCCTCTCCCTCGCCCAGGCGCTGGCCGAAGATCGCTTCGACGAATGTCTGGCCCTGGAAGTCGAACCGCAACTGGGGCGCACCACACCCACCTTCCTCATCGAATACCCGGCGCCATTGGCCGCCCTGGCCCGCACCAAGCCGGATGACCCGACGGTGGCCGAGCGCTTCGAGCTCTACATCTGCGGCCTCGAGCTGGCCAACGCCTTCTCCGAACTGAACGACGCTGCCGAGCAGCGCCGCCGCTTTGTGCAGGAGGAGGCCCTGCGCCGCGCCGCCGGCAAAGCCCCCTACCCCAGCCCCGAGCCCTTCCTGCAGGAACTTGCCACCATGCCCCCCTCCGCAGGCATCGCCCTCGGGGTCGATCGCCTGGTCATGCTGCTGACCGACTCGGTCAGCATTGAAGACGTTGTCACCTTCCCTCAGGAAGCCCTTTAAAGCGCAAATTCCAGGCCACTCAAAACAGTATTTCAACAAGCAAAACACTACTGCGGCAACCATGCATGGGTAAAACTCCCCATACGCCAAAGGACCAGGGGGTTACGTTAGGTCGCGTCGCGTTTTGACTTCAATTCAGGTTTGATGGAAGAATAAAGTTGGAACGGCGTTTGCAGACTAATGAAACAAACGTCCGTTGGCTTCAGAAAGGAGTCGCACCATGAAAGTCATATTCTTCTTCTACCTGGCCTTCACTGCCCTGACCCTCGGTACCCAGATCATGGCGTATCTGACCTACTACGCCCGCCAGAACAAGCACTGAGCACCGGGCATTTGCCGATAGAGCAGGGGATGGGCCGATGGCTCATCCCCTTTTTTTATTCCTGGAAGTCATTGGGATACTCGACCAGCGCCCCGTCCGGGGTGCGCAATTGCAAACGGTCCCCCAACTTGAGGAAATATTCGGGAAGCAAGGGAACCTTGCCCAAGCCTCCCGGCAGATCGATGACATAGTGGGGAATGGCCAGACCGGAGACCTGGCCCCGCAGCGCCGCGATGAGGCCGAGGCCGGTCTCCACTCGGGTACGGAAATGCCCGGTCCCCTGGGCCAGGTCCATCTGGTGCAGGTAATAGGGGCGCACCCGGATTCGCAACAACCCCCGCAGCAATTCGGCCAGCACGGCGGCCTCGTCGTTGACCCCCCGCAGCAGCACGGTCTGGTTGCCCAGGGGAATGCCGGCGGCCGTCAGGCGTCGGCAGGCCACGGCGGCTTCGGGGGTCAGTTCCCGGGGATGATTGAAGTGGGTGTTGAGGTAGAGGGGATGGTGACGGCCCAGCAACTCGCACAGGGCCGGGGTGATACGCTCGGGCAGGGTCACCGGCACCCGGCTGCCGATGCGGATGATCTCCACGTGGGGAATGCTCCGCAACCGCGACAGCAGTTCGCCCAGCACCCCATCGGTGAGCAGCAGCGGATCGCCGCCGGAGAGCAGCACGTCGCGGATGGCCGGGGTGCGGGCGATATAGGCGAGCCCCGCTTCGAGTTGCCCGGGGGTCAACTGCATCGCCGCGCAACCAACCTGGCGCTTGCGGGTGCAGAAACGGCAGTAGACGGCGCAGGCCCCGGAGACCAGCAACACCACCCGGTCGGGATAGCGGTGGATCACCCCCGACACCGGGGAATGCCGCTCTTCCCCCAGGGGATCGTGCAACAAGGCCTCGCCGGAAAGTTCCCGCGGATCGGGCACGCACTGGCGCCAGATGGCATCGCCCGGTGCCTGGATCAGGCCGAGGTAGTGGGGGGTGATGCGCAGGGGATAGCGGGCCACCACCGCCTCGAGGGGGGCGGGGTCCAGGGAGAAGTGCGCGGCCAGTTGGGCGGCGCTGGTGATGCTGTGCTGCAGGCTCTGTTGCCAGGGCTCCATGGCTGATCCTGTGGATAAGTGAGCCGATTGTACACAGAAACAATCCGAATTCACAAGTTCCCCACAGAATGGAGGTCAAACAGGGGGGCATGATTGGAGGTGAACAGGGGCGGCGTGCGCTGGACGATGGCGCGGATGGCGGGTGAAGCCAACAGCCGCCGCTGCAAAAAACGGCGGGCCTCCCCCCGGCCCCAGCCGGCGGCGGGGGTGAACTCCCGGTACAGTCCCAGGGGCTGCTGGGGGGGCAACGGGGCCAGGGCGGCGATTCCGGAACCCTCCAGGTCGGCCAGGAACTCCGAATCCCGGGGGAGGTTCATGATCGCCAGATTGAGAAAACCGATGGCGCCGGCATGGGTTTCGAGAAACTGCAGGGTTGCCTCGGCGTCGGCCTGGGCCTCCCCCGGCATCCCGAGCATCACGTAGACGTAGGTGGCGATACCCGCCCGGCGCAGGTTTTCCAGGATTCGGGCCGCCTGCTCCAGGCGGGTGCCTTTGCCCATGCGCTCGAGCAGGGGCTGGGAACCGCTTTCCAGGCCGAGTTGCAGCATTCGGCAGCCGCCCGCGGCCAGCCCGTTCACCAGCGCCGGATCGCACAGGGGGGCCTCGAAGCGGACGAAACCATGCCAGGACCAGGATGCCGGTGCAGTCGCCAGGGCCTGCAGCACCGGTACGGGGATGGCATTATCGGTCAGGTGGAAGTGGTCGACCCCGTAGCGCTGTTGCAGTTCCGACAGCATCCCCGGCACCGCGGCAGCCGGCATGGGCCGGTAGGGATGGGTCGGGGTGGCCGCCTCGGGGCAGAAACGGCAACCGCGCCAGTAACAGCCCCGGGTGGTGCTGACCTGCAACACCGGCCTGGGGGAGAAGTATTCCCCCATCGGGGCGAAACTGTAATCTGAAGCGAAGCTGACTCCCCCCTCCCCGTCCAGGAAGTATTCATCTCCCCCTCCAGCCAGGCGCACCAGAGGTTCCTCCCCGGGCCCGAACACCAGGTGGTCGAAGATAGAGAAGCGGAGTCCCAGTTCCCGCAGCTGCCGCCGCCAGGAACTGATCACTCCGCCACCGGCGACCAGGATGGCGCCGGGCAGGTGGCGGCGCAGCAGGCCGGCCAGTTCGAAGGCGGGGAGCACCTGGTGACGGTAATTGATGGACAGGGCGACGATCCGGGGTGCGCGGGCGGCTACCTGCGGCAGCAGTTGGGTCTGGAAATAGTCCAGGAACAGGGTCCGGTCCATCCCCGCGGCCAGCCGCTCCAGGTCCGCGGGGGAGAACTCGGAGAGCCCGCCATGGCGGTAGTCCCCCAGGGTCAGCCGCTCGCCGGAATCTCGACCATGGGCCCCCAGGGCCTGGTTGAGATGGTGAACGGCGGCGCTGTAACGGGCGAAGGAGGCGGTAGCGGCGGGGGAACGCAGCAGGGCGAGAGCGCGGGGGGCGTTGCGGATGGCCCGCCGCAGGGCCGGGGCCGGCTCGGGACCGGCGGCGACCTGCAACCGGGCGGGGTCGAGCAGATGGAGGGAGGCGTCGAGGTTGGCATCGATGGCCTCCACCTGCAGCCCGGCCTGGCGCAGGTGGGCGAGCAGCACCGCGATGCCCAGGGGGGGCTCGGCCGCCTTGGTGGCGGGGGGATGGAGCAGCAGGATGTCCATGGGCTCAGGCCGGGCGCCGCCCCCGCAGCCAGTAGATCAGCACCACCAGGACCATGAAGCCGAGGTCGCGCAGCAGGGCGAGTTGCGGGCTGGTCTTGCTGGCCGGATCGGGATTGAAGCAGCCGCAGTCGATATCCAGCCCCCGGGCGATGACGGAGATCAGGGCCGCGATGAAGACCAGGTTAAGGCCGCCGATCACCACCGCCGCCGGCCGCACCCGCTGGTTCACCACCAGCAGCAGTCCGGCTATGGTCTCCACCGGCGGCAGGGTGGCAGCCACCAGGTAGTTCCAGGCGTAGGGAAGGAGCTGGTAGTTGGCCACGTTGCGGGCGAAGGCGATGACGTCGGCCCCCTTGATCAGGCCGGCGTAGAGGAACAGCCCGCCGAGGGTCAGGCGGGCGGCATGATAGAGCAGGGCTTCAAAACGCTTCATGGCGCCCCCTTGGCCACCGGCAGACCGGCGTCGCGCCACTCGGGGTAGCCCCCTTCGTAGACCTGCACGTCCCGGTAGCCTTCCTTGAGCAGCAGCATCCCCAAATCGAAAGAATCGGGGCAACCGTAGCCGCTGCAGTAGAGGATCAGGGTTGTCTCGGGGGGAATTTCGGCCTGGAACTGGGGGAAGCGCTCGGCAAAATCGGCCAGCGGGAGGGAGCGGGCCCCCTGGATGTGGCCGTCGGTGTAGAGTTCGCCAATGCGGGAGTCGACCACCAGCGCCCCTTTCTGCACCAGGTCCTGCACCCCCTTCAGGTCGACGGGCAGGGGAAACAGCTCCCCTTCGGCCGGCTCGACGGCAACCGGTGCCGGCGCGCTCAACCGCCCACTGAAGGCGTCGAGAACCAGACGGTAATTGAGGGAGAGACCGATCACCACCCCGAGGGTCAGGATGACGGCGGCCTCCAGCAGGATGCGGCGCAGTTCGCTGTTCATGGTCGGATCATTCGTCTGGGGATTCGCTCAACTGGGGCGCCAAGGCCCGCAGCATCTCCCGGGCCTGGCGAGCCTCCCGCTCCAGCCGCTCGATGCGCTGCGCGCTCTCGATCACCACCGCGTTCAGCTCTTCGAGCAACAGGGCCTGGTGAGAATAGCGGATTTCCAATTCGGTCAGGCGTTCCTGCAGTTCGTCCACAAAAGCACTCCCAGTTGAGTTGGCGCCATGGTAGCAGATCCGGCGATTGCGCGCAACGGCCGCCACTCCGCGCCCGCCACTCTTTGCATTTTCGTCATTAAAGAGTATGCTTGAGCGAATTCTGCTACTTGCCCGGCCGGCCAGACCGCTCCACCTGGAGGTTGCCCGCTTTTGAAGGTCCTCTGCAGACAATTGCACCGTATATGGCTTTTGCCGGCCCTGCTGGGGCTGGGAGCAAACCTGGCACTGGCCACGCCGGTCCATGTCCACGATCGGCCGGATGCTGCTCCCGTAACCATCGAGGCGCCGGGCCAAGGGACCGTTTATGTCGAACCAGCTTCCCCGGCGGCCGAGGTCGGCCTGGAAGAGCAACTGGGACGGCGCATTCCCCTCGACCTGAGCTTCCGCGACGAAAACGGGCAGGTGGTCCGCCTGGGGGATCTGATCCAGGGGCCGACCATCATCGCCCCGGTCTATTACCAGTGCTCCAACGTCTGCAATTTCCTGCAGGGGGGGCTGGCCCGCGCCCTGCCCCAGCTCAAGCTCAAGGCCGGCGAGCAGTACCGGGTCCTCTCCGTCAGCTTCGATGAAACGGAAACCCCGGAGCAGGCCCGCAAAAGCAAAAAAATCTACCTGGACGCTCTTGGAGAATCCTTCCCGCCGGACTCCTGGCAGTTTCTCTCCGGCGACCTGCCCGCCATTCACGGTCTCACCGAAGCGGCCGGCTACAGCTTCAAGCGGCAGGGGGTCGATTTTCTGCATCCGGTGGTGGTTTTCGTCGTCACCAAGGACGGCACCATCGTGCGCTACCTGCACGGCACCAGTTTCCTGCCGCTGGATCTCTCCCTGGCGCTGATGGAAGCCGAGGAGGGGCGGGTCGGCACCACCATTCGCAAGCTGGTCACCTACTGTTTCAGCTACGACCCGGAGGGGAAACGCTACGTCTTCAACCTGCTGCGGGTTTCCGGCACGGCCATATTCCTCTGCGCCGGTGCCTTCATGGCCTTTCTGATATTCGGCGGCAAGAAAAAGAACCCATCTTGAGCATCGAGGATTTGCATGGCAGAGGCATTTGACGCATCGGCCCCGGACTATCGTGGCTTCTGGGCCAATACCAGTGGTCGCTCCTGGCTGGCCTCCTGGATCTTCTCCACCGACCACAAGCGTATCGGCCTGCTCTATCTCTACGCCATCGTCGGCTTCTTCCTGGTCGGGGTGCTGCTGGGACTGCTGATCCGCCTGGAACTCATCGCACCGGGGCCGACCATCGTCTCGGCTCAGACCTATAACACCCTGTTCACCCTGCACGGGGTGATCATGGTGTTTCTGTTCATCATTCCCGGCATCCCGGCGGCCTTCGGCAACCTGGTCCTGCCGATCCAGCTCGGCGCCCGGGACGTCGCCTTCCCCCGGCTGAACCTCCTCTCCTGGTGGCTCTACATGATCGGCGCCGCCCTGGCGCTGACCTCTCTGTTCACCGCCGGTGGGGCTCCGGACACGGGCTGGACCTTCTACGTCCCCTTCAGCACCCAGACCACCACCAACGTCTCCCTGGCGGTCTTCGCGGTCTTCATCATCGGCTTCTCATCCATCCTCACCGGCATGAACTTCGTCACCACCGTGCACCGCCTGCGCGCCAGGGGGATGAGTTGGGGGCGGCTGCCGCTGTTCATCTGGTCCCTCTACTCCACCGCCTGGGTGCAGATCCTGGCCACCCCGATCCTCGCCATCACCCTGGTGCTGATCCTGGCCGAGCGCACCCTCGGCACCGGCCTGTTCGACCCGGCCCGGGGCGGGGATCCGATCATGTACCAGCACCTGTTCTGGATCTACTCCCATCCGGCGGTCTACATCATGGTGCTGCCGGCCATGGGGGTGGTGTCGGACATCATCCCGGTGTTCGCCCGCAAGCCGGCCTTCGGCTACAAGGCCATCGCCATCTCCTCCATCGCCATCGCCGCCGCCGGCTCCCTGGTCTGGGGGCACCACATGTACACCAGCGGCATGAGCGACATGGCCGTGCTGGTCTTCTCCTTCCTCACCTTCATCGTCGCCATTCCCTCGGCCATCAAGGTCTTCAACTGGGTCACCACCATGCACAAAGGCTCGGTGGCCCTCGACCCGCCGATGCTCTTCGCCCTCGCCTTCATCCTGCTGTTCACCATCGGCGGCCTCACCGGCCTGATCCTCGGCGCCGCCGGCACCAACGTGCATGTGCACGACACCTATTTCGTGGTTGGCCACTTTCACTACGTCATGTTCGGCGGCACCGGCATGGCCTTCTTCGGCGCCATGCACTACTGGCTGCCGAAGATCTACGGCCGCATGTACAACAAGAAGGTCGCCACCATCGCCTGGGGGATCATGTTCGTCGGCTTCAACATCCTCTACCTGTCGATGAAGATCGTCGGCATGCAGGGGATGCCCCGCCGCTATTATGACTACCTGCCGGAATTTACCGGCCTCAACGTCCTTGCCACGGTCGGTTCATGGATTCTGGCAGTCGGCCTGGTGCTGATGTTCGTCAATCTCTTCCGCGGCCTGTACCGGGGAGAAAAGGTCGGCATCAACCCCTGGGGCGGCGCGACCCTGGAGTGGACCGTCCCCTCGCCGCCGCCGCCGGAGAATTTCGATGAGGACCCGGTGGTGACCCACGGACCCTACGACTTCAAAGGGGCGGGGGTACTATGAGCGAGGCGGCCCATCACAAGGATCCCGTCGGCGACCGTTTCGGCATGTGGCTGTTCCTGTTCACCGAACTGCTGCTCTTCGGCGGCCTGTTCCTGCTCTACGGCGTCTACCTGGCCCGCCACCCGCAGGAGTTCGTGCGGGGCGGGGGGGAACTGAGCCTGGCCTTCGGGGCCGTCAACACCGTCATCCTGCTCACCAGCTCCATGGCGGTGGCCATGTCGGTGACCGCCCTGCAGCAGGGCAAAATCGGCCGCACCCTCTGGCTGCTGGCGGCCACCGTCGGCTCGGCGCTGGTCTTCCTGATCAACAAATACTTCGAATGGAGCGCCAAGATTCACCATGGGATCTATCCCAATTCGCCGGAACTGCTGGCCCGCTCCCCGGGGGAGAATCTCTTTTTCGGCCTCTACTACCTGACCACTGGTCTGCACGGGGTGCACGTGCTGCTGGGCGGGGTGCTGCTCGGCTGGGTGTTCTGGCTGGTGCGCAAGGGGAAGGTCACCCCCGAGGACCACGTCACCCTGGAAAATGCCGGCCTCTACTGGCACCTGGTCGACCTGGTCTGGATCTTCGTCTTCCCCCTGTACTACCTCATTCTCTAGGAGGCGCGATGTCCACCGGCGAATCCCATCACATCGTCCCCTACCGCACCCATGTCCTGGTCTGGCTGGCATTGCTGGTGCTGACCGCGGCCACCGTCCTGGTCTCCCGGGTGGAACTGGGGGCCTGGCACGTCTGGGCGGCGCTGCTCATCGCCTCGATCAAATCGGCCCTGGTCATCGCCTTCTTCATGCACATGAAATATGAAAACCGGGCCTTCAAGCTCTGCCTGCTGGCGGCGCTGCTGACCCTGGCCATTTTCATCGGCTTCACCTTTTTCGACGTCCTTTATCGCTGAGGTGCGCGTGAACCCGTCGTTGCAGACCACCACCGACATCATCGACCCGATTTTCCTGTTCATCTTCGGCGTCGCCCTGGTCATGCTCCTCGGCGTCACCGCGGCCATGGTCTATTTCGTGGTGCGCTACAACCGCAAGCGCTGCCCGCAGCCCGAGTCCCAGAAGGACCACAACATCTGGCTGGAAATCACCTGGACGGTGATCCCCACCATCCTGGTCATGGCCATGTTCTACTACGGCTGGGCCGGCTACCTGGCGCTGCGCAACGTGCCGGAGGGAGCGATGGAGGTGCGGGCCACCGCCCGCATGTGGTCCTGGCTGTTCGAGTACCCCAACGGCAAAACCAGCGACAAACTCTATGTCCCTGTCGGCCAACCGGTCAAGGTGACCATGTCCTCGGTGGATGTTTTGCATGCCTTTTACATACCCGCCTTCCGGGTCAAGCGCGACGTCCTGCCAGGACGGGACACCTACATCTGGTTTGTCGCCCCCAAGCCCGGCTCCTACGATATTTTCTGCGCCGAATACTGCGGGGTGGAGCACGCCGCCATGATCACTACCGTGGAGGCCCTGCCCACCGACGAATACGGCCAATGGTATGCCCGGGCGGATGAAGCCGAGCAGAGTCGGGGAGCGCAGTTGCTGGCCCGCCACGGCTGCCTGGGCTGCCACAGCCTCGACGGCAGCAAAAAGGCGGGGCCGACTTTCCAAGGGATCTGGGGGCGCAGCGTGACCGTCAACGCCGCCGGAGAGCAGCGGACCCTGACCAGCGATGCCGACTACCTGCGCCGGGCCATTCTGGAACCGACTGCAGATGTGGTCCAGGGCTATCCGGCCATCATGCCGAGCTACCAGGGGAAGCTTTCCGAGCAGGAGGTAGAGGCCATCCTGGAGTATTTGGAACAGACCACCGGCGGGCAAACCCGCTAGGCCAAGGAACCCGCAGATGCTGATCGCCCTGCTACGCCCACGCCTGAGCCTGATGGTGGCGGCTTCGGCCCTGGTCGGATACGCCCTCGCCCCGCTGCGTGAGGGCTGGGCGAACGCCGGCCCCACGGTGCTGGGAGTGCTGCTGTTGACCGCGGGTTGTTCAGCCCTCAACCAGGTGCAGGAGCGGGATCTGGATGCCCGCATGGCCCGCACCCGCCACCGTCCCCTGGCCAGCGGCCGGTTTTCCCCTCCCGCCGGGATGTTCTTCGCCTCTGCCCTGCTTCTGGCAGGTGTCGCCCTGCTTGCCACCACCGGCCAAGCCTTGGTGGTCGGCCTGGGATTATTGGCCGTGCTCTGGTACAACGGCGTCTACACTCCCCTCAAACGTCGCACCCCCCTGGCCCTGCTTCCCGGCGCCCTGTGTGGCGCCATCGCCCCCCTGATCGGTTGGTGCGCCGCCGGCGGGCATCCCGCCGATTATCGCATCGTGCTGCTGGCCGGCACCCTGGTGCTCTGGCAGATCCCCCATTTCTGGTCCCTCGCCCAGGCCCACCGGGAGGACTACCTGCGGGCGGGCCTGCCCAGCCTCTTCACCCGCCTCGCCCCGGCCGACCTGCGTCGTCTGGGCCTGCTCTGGTCGGCAGCCCTGCTGCTGGCAACGGCGCAACTATTGGTCTTCCAGGTCGTTGCTCATCCGGCGACGCGCCTGCTGCTGGTGGCGGTGGTGGCTGCCGGCATTCTGCGGGTCGGGCGCTGCCTGCAACGCCGGGAACCTCTCCCCTTCGCCCCCCTCAACGCCTTCATGGCCCTGCTGCTGCTTGCCCTGTTGCTCGATTCCGCGCTGCCGCCACTTTAAAAAACGGTCCTATAACCCAAATAAAAGCGGTTAACGGAGAGACGCAAAGAGAGCAGAGACCGCAGAGAAAAACCTTAAAATCCCTCAGAAGATGACCTCTCCGTCTCTCCCATCTCTCCGCCTC
>CAZYXS010000113.1:0-10580 GCA_964650955.1 uncultured Desulfuromonadales bacterium
GGGGATGACGCACCTGGCGCTGACCGACCGCAACGGGCTGTACGGCATTCCGCTGTTTCTCGAGCAGGCGGCGGAGCATGGCATCCGGCCGCTGATCGGGGCCGAGGCGGTGACGGGGCGGCACCGGGCGGTGCTGCTGGCCCGGGATGCCGAGGGGTACGCCAATCTCTGCCGGCTGCTCTCCGAGCTGCACTGCCGCGACGGTTTCGAGCTGCCCGCCGGTCTGCGCCGCTACCGCGGCGGGCTGGTGGTGCTCAGCGACGATGCCGAGCTGCTCGGAGCCCTCTGCCGCGATGGGCGCGACGGGCTCTACGCCGAGCTCTCGCCGGGGCACAACCTGCACCGCGCCCTGGCCTGCGCGCGGCAGCTACGGCTGCCGCCGGTGGCGACCAGCCGGGCGGTGCTGCTCGAACCGGCCGACCTGGAGCTGCACCGGGTGCTGCGGGCGATCCAGCTCAACACCAAGCTCTGCCGGCTGGAGGCCGACACCGTTGCGCGGCAATGGGACCGGCTGCTGTCGCCGGCGGAGCTGGCCGACCACTTTCCCCATTGCCCCGAGGCGCTGGAGAACGCCGCGCACATCGCCTCCCTCTGTCAGAGCGACTGGGACTTCTCCGCCACCATCTTCCCGGCCTTTCGCGGCCTCGGCGAAGCCGAAGCCTTCGCCGAGCTGGAGCGGCGCGCCCGCGCCGGGGCGCGGTGGCGCTACGGGGCCATCGACGAGCGGGTCGAGGCGCGGCTGGGCAAGGAGCTCGGCATCATCCGCGCCAAGGGCTTCGCCCACTACTTCCTGGTGGTGGAGGAGCTCGCCGCCCAGTCGCCGCGCACCTGCGGCCGCGGCAGCGCGGCGGCCTCGCTGGTCGCCTACTGCCTGGGGATCACCCACGTCGACCCGATCCGCCACAACCTGTTCTTCGAGCGCTTCCTCAACCCCGGGCGCATCGACCCGCCGGACATCGACATCGACTTCCCCTGGGACGAGCGCGACGCGGTGCTCGACTTCGCCTTCGCCCGCTACGGCTCGAGGCGCGCCGCCATGGTCGCCAACCAGATCGGCTTCAAGGGGCGCGCGGCGCTGCGCGAGGTGGCCAAGGTCTACGGCATGCCCGAAGGGGAGATCAAGACCATGACCTCGCGCATCTCCGGCGACTGGCAGCCCGAGCAGACCGCCCGGGCGGTGGGGGAGCATCCGCTGTTCGAAGGGGAGGCGCTGAGCGAGGACTGGCTCACGATCCTCGCCGTCGCCCGGCGCCTCTCCGGCCACCTGCGCCACCTCTCGCTGCACTGCGGCGGGCTGGTGGTGGTCCCCGACGAGATCCGCCGCTACGTCCCCGTCGAGGTCGCCGCCAAGGGGCTGCCGGTCATCCAGTGGGAGAAGGATCAGGCCGAGGCCGCCGGATTGGTAAAGATCGACATCCTCGGCAACCGCTCGCTGGCGGTGATCCGCGACGCCCTCGCCGCGATCCAGGCCAATTGCGGGGTGGAGATCGACTACGCCCGCTGGGATCCCCTCGCCGACGAAGCGACCCGGGTGCTGCTGCGCTCGGGGCGGACCATGGGCTGCTTCTACATCGAGTCGCCGGCCACCCGCCAGCTGCTGCAGAAGATGTGGGGGGAGCCGCCCGACCCGCGCACCCTGCATTGCGACGTCTTCGAACACCTGGTGATGGCCTCCTCCATCATCCGCCCGGCGGCCAACAACTTCATCCGCGAGTTCGTCGCCCGCATGCGCGGCAAGCCCTGGCAGGCCTTGCACCCACGGCTCAACGAGGTGCTCGCCGAGACCTACGGCATCGCCGTCTACCAGGAGCAGATCACCCAGATGGCCATGGCCCTGGCCGGGTTTTCCGCCTTCGACGGCGACCAGCTGCGCAAGATCATCAGCAAGAAGCACAAGGGGAAAAAGCTCGAGGACTACCGGCGGATGTTCTTCGCCGGCGCCGCCGAAAACGGCATCGCCGCAGAGATCGTCGCCAAGGCCTGGGCGCAGATCCTCTCCTTCGGCGGCTATTCCTTCTGCAAGCCCCACTCGGCCTCCTACGCCCTGGTCAGCTGCAAGTCGGCCTGGCTGCGTAGCCACTATCCGGCCGAGTTCATCGCCGCGGTCATCTCCAACCAGGGGGGCTTCTACTCCCCCCTGGCCTACCTCTCCGAAGCGCGGCGCATGGGGCTGCAGGTGCTCCCCCCCGACATCAACGCCAGCGAGCGCGCCTACACCGGCCGCGAACGGATGGTGCGGGTCGGGCTGATGCAGCTGCAGGGGCTCAGCCGCAAGGGGCTCGACGAGCTGCTGCGCGAGCGGCAGCGGGGCGGCCCCTACCGGGATTTTCAGGAGTTTCTGCGCCGCACCCGCCTCGATCCCGCCGACATCCGGCTGCTGATCAAGGCCGGCTGCTTCGACGCCCTGGAGGGGAAGCCGAAGCGTCCCCGCCTGCTCTGGGAGCTGCTCGGCCGCGAGGCCCCCGCCGTGCAGGAGACCGGCTCGCTGTTCGAGGCGGCGCGCCCGGCGCTTCCCTCTCCGCCCGGCTACGACGACGCCACCGTGTTGCGCCAGGAGCTCGAGACCCTCGGCCTGCTGGTCTCCTGCCACCCGCTGGTCCCCTACCGGCGGCAGTTGGCCCGCCTGCAACGCATCGAGGCGGCGGATTTGAGTCAATGGGTCGGGCGCTACGTGACCCTGGTCGGCTGGTGGGTGACGGGGAAGGTGGTGCAGACCCACAAGGGACAGCCGATGGAGTTCATCAGCTTCGAGGACACCAGCGCCAGCTTCGACACCACCTTCTTCCCCCGCGCCTACGCCCGCTTCTGCCGCAAGCTCTCCCGCGCCCGGCCCTATGTGCTCAAGGGGAAGGTGGACGAGGAGTTCGGTGTGGCGACGCTGAATGTGGAGTGGGTGGGGTTTGTGGATGAGGATGAGGATGAGTGTGAACCTATCTTCTTTGGACGAGGAAAGAAAGAAGCCCGCTAGCCGGCCGGGACCGGCGGTTTGGGTTGACAAGAGTTGCTGATCCTGTCCCGGAAATAGGACAAAGTGCTCACGGACTTCTCCATTTCAGTTCAACGTCTGTGAGCTGAGCGGCGGCCTTTGTTTCTGGGCCGGTCCTGCGCTTTGTTGAACGTTTATGTGATGTCGAAATGTCTGCAAAGTATGTTCGCCATTGCATTTTCTAACATAGTGACGCTATCGTGCTCCTCCAATTTTGCATATGGTACGTACTGTCTTGTAATTTTGTTTTTCTTAGTGATCTTGTGAGCTATTTCATCTATGAATTCAAATATAAAATCATAAAGTTTAAGATCTTTTGCATCATATTCACAATCGAAACCTGGCATCATGTTTAGATACTTGTGATACTTCGTGAAATGTTGATAAATGGTATGATGTTCATTGAAACCGAATAAAGCTACTCTGTACCCTTTATCAAGTATTGATCCTAATTCTATTGCCGGTAGCGTTTTATAATCATTCGGCTTAACTATAATATGATTGTTAACTCTTAAACTTTTTTCGTCGCTGATGCCTTTCATAATGTTTATCTGCTGTTTGAGTTTTTTATTGGCTTCTCTAAGATCGTTCACTTCTTTACTTAAACGATCTTCACGCTCACTTGAAGAAATACCGCATTTGCTCAATTTTTCTCGTAACTCTTTATTTTCATTTTTCAGTAATTTGTATTCAAGTTCAAACTCTTCCCTTTTTGTAAAATATATTCCTATTTTGACTGGTGTATTATCCAAATGGGGAATAATTTCCGTAAAACTATTGATTTGATGATGTACTACTTTCGCTAATTGAGGATGGGCGTTGATTCCAAAAGATATCGGGGCCTTTTTGGCAATATGAATATCATTCTTACCGTCACCGACAAAGACCCAGTCTGTTTTTGCATTAAGCTGAAACCTTTTGAGTATTGATTCAATATGATCAAACTTATCTTCAAAATCACAATTTTTAAGCCTATGCCCAGCTAATTTTCCATCATTCTCATCAAAAAAATATTCGCAAGCTCCGTATCCATAAAATATTCCCAGTTCTCTCATCGCCCTGCCAATAAGTTCTTCAAATCCTCCCGACACAAGGACGGGAATATATTTGTTTCTGTCAAGTTTTGTAAAAAACTCGATGACACCTTCGTTATATTTTGCTTCATTAATCAGAGAGTGGAACACGTCTCTATGTAGTCCATATTTCTTATGTATTCGAATTGTTGC
Organism: uncultured Desulfuromonadales bacterium; assembly: GCA_964650955.1. Lineage (GTDB taxonomy): Bacteria > Desulfobacterota > Desulfuromonadia > Desulfuromonadales > CAZYXS01 > CAZYXS01. The sequence goes on from CAZYXS010000113.1 coordinate 4,213, forward strand.
TTCTACCCACTCCGTGTAATTTTTGTAGTCTTTGTTGTCCCATTTCTTATGCGTTGTCACCTCCTCTTCAACTGCTGCTTCACCAAGGCTTCTCGCAAGAGGTTGCCACATGGTTGAGGCATAATCAGTGCCGTCAATTTTATATTCTGCTTTGAATATTGTCCCTTCTACGTCAAAGACCAGTAATTTCTTCATTACGTTCTCTCCTATGGATACAGGAAGGCGCACAGTCAACAACCCTGTGCGCCAACCAATGGCAGTCACTTACGCAATGAATGCAATATCTCCGCAATTTCCTGCACGATGGAGTTCTTGTCTTTATTCTGGTAGTAGAGCCTTATGGCTTCATATTCAGGTAAAAGGTCAACCTGATGCCAACCTTTCCTTTGCTTTGCTCTTGACTCTTGTGTCACATAAGGGTCAAAGCGGTCACGCATATTTTTTAATGTAGTTGACTTTACACCGGTGATTTTTTCTAGGTAGTTGAAAGCTTGGGTTTGATTAAACGATTTGTCGAGAATAGAATTCAAGAGCGGATAGTCAAAGCGTGACATTGCATAGACTATTTTTAATAGATAAGTTTTGTCATCTTGCAACTTGTCTCGCTGCGAAATAATGCGTTTTTCGTCTTCGGTGTCTTCAAGGCATATACGCTCCATTTCTGAAATATTATCCTTTACGCGTTTCAGGTACGGTGAGTTGACCTCGCCTTGAAAAGCATGATCTGCCAAATTTTTGAAGGAATCCGCTGCCAACCTTTGAATTTTCTGTAACGCTTCACTATTCATGCGACACCTCCTGGGGATTTTCTCAGAACATAACTCAAAGCCAGCTTAAAGTCAAAAAATTTATCTTTGTGTTATTTATGTCTCGGTGGTTCAACATATTATTCACCGGTTCACGCGCGCACGCGCGTGAACCGGTGATCTACCCAAATGGCACATTTATCCAGGTGTGGGGATGGCTTCCCGGTGGCCAAGGACGATCGAAAGGGGACATTCTCTGGGCGCGAGGGTGATGACAAACGGGACCTTACCCTATTCGCCACCTGCTGCAACCGTTCCGGATGGCGGTCCAGGACAACTGCACAGTCCGGACATCCGGTTTGCTCCAGGCTATTCCCCCGTCCCCGCCTCCCGATATACCTGCAATCCCCCCCAACTCTGAAACACCGACATCACTTCCAGCGTATTCACATTCACATGGGGGGGCAATTCGGCGACCCAGGCGATGATGCCGGCGAGATCGTCGGCGGTGAGGGGCTGGGTGTCGGCGTAGACCTTGGCGGCGGCGCTGGTGTCCCCCTTGAAGCGGACCTTGGAGAATTCGGTCTCGGCCATGCCGGGGGCGATGCAACTGGCGCGGACCCGGGTGCCGAAGAGGTCGGTGCGCAGGTTGCGGGTGAACTGCTCGACGAAGGCCTTGGTGCCGCCGTAGGCGTTGCCCCCGGCGTAGGGCCAGGCGCCGGCGGTGGAGCCGATGTTGATGACGTGGCCGCGATTGCGCTCAACCATGCCAGGGAGCAAAAAGCGGGTGCAGTACATCAGCCCCTTGATGTTGGTGTCGACCATCACCTCCCAGTCGTCGAGGTTGGCCTGGTGGGCGGGCTCCAGGCCGAGGGCGAGGCCGGCGTTGTTGAGCAGCAGGTCGACGGCGGCGAACTCGGCGGGCAGGCCGGATATAGCGTCTTCCACCGCCTGGCGGTTGCGCACGTCGAGTACCAGGGTATGGACGGCAGTGCGGGCGGAGAGTTCGATGGCCAGGGTGTGGAGGGTTTCAGCGCGGCGGGCGGCGAGCACCAGACGGTAGCCGAGGGCCGCGAACTTGCGGGCGCTGGCGGCGCCGAACCCGGCGCTGGCACCGGTGATGAAGGCAGTCTTGGTCATGACGGGCTCCTCTTGGCGAAAGCAGTGGCGTGATTTATGGCAACACCAGGCGGATCAGGTCGAAGAGCGGCCCGGGGTAGATGCCGAAGACCAGGGTGACGCCGGCGCAGAGGGCGAGCACCGCCTGCTCGGCGGGGACGCCGGGGTGCAGGCAGACGGCGCGCTCCTTGGTCATGAACAGCACGATGATCGGGCGCAGGTAGTAGTAGACCGAAAGCAGGGAGGTGAACACGCCGATCAGCGCCAGACCGAGGTAGTCGGCCCGCAGGGCGGCGTGGAAAATGCCGAACTTGGCCAGAAACCCGGCCATGGGGGGGATGCCGGCCAGGGAGAGCAGGAAACAGGCCAGGGCGGTGCTGCGCCGGGGGTGATGATAGCCGAGGCCGCGCAGGTCATGGTAGTCCTGCGGCTCCTCCCCCTGCAGGGAGAAGGAGGTGATGATGCCGAAGGCGCCGAGGCTGGCGGCGGCGTAGGCGACCAGGTAGAAGAGCACGGCGCTTTGCCCCGCCTCGCCGCCGGCAAGCAGGCCGACCACCAGGTAGCCCATGTGGACGATGGAGGAGTAGGCGAGCATCCGCTTGAGGTTGGTCTGGCGCAGGGCGCAGAGGGTGCCGACCAGCATGGTCGCCACGGCCAGCAGCCAGAGCACCTCGCTCAGCGGTCCTTTAAGGGCCGGCAGGCCGGCCAGGGCGGTGACCAGGGCGGCGAACACCGCCCCCTTGGAGCCGATGGAGAGCAGCGCGGTCACCGGGGAGGGTGCCCCCTGGTAGACGTCCGGGGTCCAGAGGTGGAAGGGGACCAGGGAGATCTTGAAGCCGAGGCCGCACAGCAGCATGGCCCAGCCGAGCAGCGCCAGGGGGCGCAGTTCCCCCTCGGCGGTGGCGACCACCTGCAGCGCCTCGGGGAGATGGAAGGTCCCCCCCGCGCAGTAGACCAGCGCGGCGCCGAAGCCGATGAAACCGGTGGCGACGATCCCCATGATCAGGTACTTGAGCCCCGCCTCCATTCCCTGCACCCCCTGTTTGTCGATGGCGATGAGGATATAGAGGGCCAGGGTGAAGGATTCCAGGCCGAGCAGCAGCCCGACCAGGGAGGTGGCGGAGGAGAGCAGGGCCATGCCGGCGGCGCTGAACAGCACCAGGCAGGGGTATTCCCCGGCGGGGAAGTGGCGTTCTTCGCCGTAGCGCAGGGAGAGCAGCAGCGCCAGGGCCGCCAGCAGCGCCCAGAGAATGGTGAAGAAGCGGGCGTAGGGTCCGGCGGAGAACATGCCGGCAATTTCCGCCACCGGCGGGGTCAGCCCCCCCGCGGCCAGGGCGGCGACCAGGGCCAGGGCCACCCCGGCGAGGAGCAGCGGGCGCCGGGCCGGCCACCAGGCGCCGACCATCAGGATGGCGGTGGCGCCGAGGGCCAGGATCAGCACCGGCAGCAGGGCGAGCAGGTCGTGGCCGGTCATGGCAATCCTCCCGCACTGGCGATCAGGTTCGATCCCTCCAGCAGCAGCCGCACCGGCAGGTGCAGCGGCTCCAGCAGGGGTGCCGGGTAGAGGCCGATCCAGAGGGTGCCGACGGCCAGCAGGCCGAGAGTGAACCCCTCCCGCCAGCTCAGGTCAAGCCAGGCCCGCCCCGGCAGGCGGCGGCCCCAGAGCACCCCCTGGAGCATGCGCAGCATGTAGGCGGCGGCGAACACCACCCCGACCACGGCGATGGCCGACCAGACCGGGTGGGTCTGGAAGGTACCGGCGAAGACCAGGATCTCCCCGCTGAAGTTGGCCAGACCCGGCAGGCCGAGGGAGGCGATGCCGAAAAACAGCAGGTACCAGCCGAGCACCGGGGTCTCCTTCCAGAGGCCGCCGAGTTTGTCCAGTTCCCGGGTGCCGGTGCGGCGCTTGAGCATGGAGATCAGGGCGAACATGGCGCCGGTGGTCAGGCCGTGGCCGACCATCAGCAGGATCGCCCCTTCCATGGCGATGGCGCTGCCGGCGGCGATGCCGAGCAGCACCACCCCGAGGTGGGAGATGGAAGAGTAGGCGATCAGGCGCTTGATGTCGGTCTGCAGGTAGGCGCACCAGGCCCCCCAGAACAGCCCGACCAGGCCGAGGATGGCCAGCAGCGGCAGGCTGGCGGCGGCGCTGGCGGGGAACAGGGGGAAGGCGAACCGCAGGATGCCGAAGACCCCGGTCTTGAGCAGCAGCCCGGCCAGGTCGAGGGAGCCGGCGCCGGGGGCGACGGTGTGGGCGTCGGGTAGCCAGGTGTGCAGGGGGACCACCGGTACCTTGACCAGGAAGGCGATGAGGAAGCCGGCGTAGAGCCAGGGCTCCCAGGGGCCGCAGTCGGTGCCCTTGAGGGCCTGCAGGGCGAAGGTGTAGTCGCCGGTCTGCTGGCCGTGGAGCAGGTAGAGGCCGAGGATGGCCAGCAGCATCAGCAGGCTGCCGGCGAGGGTGAAGAGGAAGAACTTGACCGCGGCGTAGACCCGCCGGCCGTGCCCCCAGACGCCGATCAGGAACAGCATCGGGATCAGCATCATCTCCCAGAACAGGTAGAACAGCAGCAGGTCGGTGGCCAGGAAGACCCCGAGGATGCCGCATTCCAGGAGCAGCAGCAGGGCGTAGAACAGGGCCGGGTGCTGCTTGCGGTGCCAGGAGATGAGCACCGCCACCACCTGCAGCAGGGCGGTGAGGCCGACCATCAGCAGGGAGATGCCGTCCATGGCCAGGGTGAAGCGGGCGCCGAAGGCGGGAATCCAGGAATAGTCCTCGACGAACATCCAGCCGTCGGCTCCGGCCGGCTGGCCGAAGCACCAGAGCGACAGGGCCAGCACCGCCAGGGTCGTCGCCAGGGTCGCCCAGCGGGCGGCCTCGAAGCGATGGCGCAGCAGCAGGCAGCCGGCGGTCCCCAGCAGGGGGAGGGCCAGCAGCAGGCTCAGGACGGGAAAGGGGGCGGTGGCAGCCATAATCTCCTGATCAGGAATGGGGCCCGGCGCCCTTGGCGAGGGCGAGCAGGAACCAGAGCAGCAGGGCCAGCAGGCCCCAGGCGAAACCGGCCAGGTAGGTGGAGACGCGGCCGCTGGTCATCCGCCGCAGGGTCTCCCCCTCGCGCATGGCGCCGCCGGCCAGGGTCTCGAGCACCCCCTCGATCAGGGTGCGGTCGAGGCCGATCCAGAAGAAGCGGCCGATGGCGGTGAAGGGGCGCACCAGGGCCCGGTCCACCAGGCGGTCGGCCTGCCAGCCGTGCAGCAGGAAATGCTTCAACTTGCTGGTGCGCTCCCCGGCGAAGCGGCGATACCGCCAGGTGGCAAGGGCTGCCCCGGCCAGGAACAGGGCGGCGGCCAGGCCGGCCAGCTGGAATTCCAGGGCGTGGTCCACCGCCGGCAGCTCTCCCCCCAGGCGGCCGAGCCAGTGATGCAGCAGCTCTCCCCCACCCCAGGCGGGAGGGAGGTTGAGCAGCCCGCCGCCGAGGCCAAGCAGGGCCAGCGGGGGGAGGGTCCAGCGCATCAGCCCGGGGAGTTCGTGGGGATGGGCCCGCTTGCGCGCCTCGCCGGCGAACACCAGCCAGAGCAGGCGGAAGGTGTAGAGACTGGTGAGCAGGGCGGTGATCGCCCCGAGCAGCCAGGCCAGGCGGAACCAGGGGCCGGGCTGGGCGAAGGCGGCCAGCAGGATGCCGTCCTTGGAGAAGAAGCCGCCGGAGAAGGGGAGACCGGCCAGGCAGAGGGCGCCGGCCAGGAACATCCAGAAGACGAAGGGGCTTTTGCGGCGCACCCCCCCCATGCGGTAGATGTCGTTCTCCTCGTGGCAGAGGTGGATGACGCAGCCGGCCCCCATGAACAGCAGGGCCTTGAAGCAGGTGGAACATCGCGCCGGCCACGCTGCCGGCCCCCACCGCCATGAACATGAAACCGATCTGGCTCATGGTCGAGTAGGCCAGCACCCGTTTGATCTCCCGCTGGGCCAGGGCGCAGGTGGCGGCGTAGAGGGCGGTGACCGCGCCGACCAGGGCGATGGCGGTCATGGCGGCGGGGGAGAGGCTGACCAGGGGGAACAGGCGGCAGAGCAGGTAGACCCCGGCGGTGACCATGGTGGCGGCGTGGATCAGGGCCGAGACCGGGGTCGGCCCGGCCATGGCGTCGGGCAGCCAGGTCATCAGCGGCAGCTGGGCGCTCTTGCCGCAGGCCCCGGCCAGCAGCAGCAGCACGATGGCGGTGGCCGCCGTGGGGCTCAGGCGGGAGGCCAGGCTGTTGATTTCGGGGATGCCGAGCTGGCCCAGGGCGGCGAACAGCCAGAGCAGGGCGATGGCGAAAAAGACATCGCCGACCCGGGTGACCAGGAAGGCTTTGCGCCCCGCGGCGGCGTTCTCCAGCTTGGCGTACCAGAAGCCGATCAGGCCGTAGGAGCAGAAGCCGACCCCTTCCCAGCCCAGGAACAGCAGCAGCAGGTTGTCCGCCAGCACGATGCAGAGCATGGCGAAGACGAACAGGTTGAGCAGGGCG
>CAZYXS010000114.1:0-10542 GCA_964650955.1 uncultured Desulfuromonadales bacterium
AGCTACACCAATTTCTTCGGCGCGGGCCGCTACAATCTGATCAACGACCGCGACATCATCGCCGCGAATATCAAATACTCTTTCTAAACAGGGGATCCGCCCATGGCTGTCAAATCCTTCATTGCTCTAGGAACCACCGCTTTTTTGCTTGGCTCGGCCACTCTCGGCCTGGCCAAACTCACCCCCGACGAAATTGCCCGCCTGGGAAAAGATCTGACCCCCCTGGGGGGTGAAGTGGCCGGCAACGCCGATGGAACCATCCCGGCCTGGACCGGTGGGGTGGCAACCCCTCCGGCAGGCTACAAAAAGGGGGATCATCACCCAGACCCCTATGCCGGCGACAAGGTCATGTTCACCATCAATGCCGCCAACATGGACAAGTATGCCGACAAGCTTACCGTCGGCCACAAGGCCATGCTCAAGACCTATTCCAGTTTTTCCATGAACATCTACCCGACCCACCGCAGCGCCGCCTCCCCCCAGCGCATTTACGACGCCACCCGCAAAGTGGCGGCGACCGCCGAGTTGGTCAACAATGGGGATGGAGTCAGGGGGACGGTCAACGGCATTCCTTTCCCCATTCCCAAATCGGGGATCGAGGTCATGTGGAATCATCTGCTGCGGTTTCGCGGGGAAATTGCCGAGCGGCGGATTGCCCAGGCGGCCGTGACCCGGAGCGGGGACTACACCTTGGTCAAATTCAACGACGAATTCAACCTGATTTACAGCAAGCAGGGGATTACGGAGCAGGAACTGGACAACAAGATCCTGCTGTTCAAACAGGAAGTGACGGCACCGGCCCGCCTGGCCGGTGAAATCCTCCTCGTCCACGAAACCCTCGACCAGGTCAAGGAACCCCGGGCGGCGTGGATCTACAATCCCGGTCAGCGCCGCGTCCGCCGCGCCCCCAATGTCGCCTATGACAATCCCGGCACCGCCTCCGACGGCATCCGCACCAATGACCAGTTCGACATGTTCAACGGCGCCCCGGACCGTTACAACTGGAAGCTGGTCGGGAAAAAAGAGATCTACGTCCCCTACAACTCCTACAAACTGCACAGCAACAAGGTCAAGTACAGCGACATCCTGACTCCTCTGCACGTCAATCCGGAGTACCTGCGCTACGAACTGCACCGGGTCTGGGTGGTCGACGCGACCCTCAAGGATGGCGAGCGTCACCTTTACAAACGGCGCACCTTCTATGTCGATGAGGACAGCTGGCAGATTCTGGCGGTGGATATTTACGACAATCGCGACCAGCTCTGGAGGGTCTCCGAGGGACACCCCATCTCCTACTACGAGGTGCCCACTTTCTGGACCACCCTGGAGGTGCACACCGACCTGCAGTCCGGCCGCTACCTGGCCATCGGCCTCGACAACGAAAGCACCATGTACAATTTCGATATCAAACGCACCTTGAAAGACTACTCCCCCGATTCCTTGCGAAGAGAAGGGACTCGTTAAGCTCCGGGCCGGCGGCCGGGTTTCACGAAACCCGGCCGCCGGCATCCGTTCGCCCCACCTGTTTCGGCGGGCTCACCCATGCAAGTCCTGCCGTGTCGTTTTAACCTGGAGTTTCCATGCCCTTCGTCACTCGTTGTTGTTCGCGACGGCTTGTTACCGGTCGGATGCTGATGTTCGTCATTTTGGTGGCGGGCATCCTGACCGGGGTCGGTTTCGCTTTGGCCAAAGACGAGGCCGTCATGGCCCGACTGGTGGAAAAATCCCTGCTTCTTGACGGCGTTGCCGTGGATGGCCTGGCTGTCATCGTCGGCGAGCGCGGCCACATTCTGCGCTCCGACGATGGTGGCAGGAGTTGGCAACAAGCCAAGGTGGCAACAAGGGCCACTTTGACCGGAGTGTATCTGCACGACGCCAACCTGGGATGGGCCGTGGGGCACGATCAAGTCATCCTCCGCACCGTTGATGGGGGAAAAAGCTGGCAGCAACTCTACATCGACATCGAGGCCGAGAGCCCGCTTCTGGATGTCTGGTTTTCGGATGAACGTCATGGTTTCGCGATTGGCGCCTATGGCTACTTCCTGGAAACCCTGGATGGCGGAGAAACCTGGGAGGGGAGGCGTGTCGAGGAGTCGGATTACCACCTGAACAAAATCGTTCATGCCGGTGGTTCCCGGCTGTTCATCGCCGGTGAGGCCGGCACCCTGTTGCGATCCGACGACATGGGGGCTACCTGGAAAGCCTTGGACAGCCCCTACCAAGGGTCCTTTTTCGGGGCCTTGGCCTTGTCCCCGGATTCGCTGCTGGTATTTGGCCTGCGGGGTAATCTCTTTCGCAGTGACGACGCCGGGGAGTCCTGGCAGGAATTGCCCACCGGCACCCTCTCCAGCCTCAGTGACGGGATGGTCCTGCCCAATGGGACGCTGGTTGTCGCCGGCTTGGCGGGGACTGTGCTAACCAGCCAGGACCAGGGATTGACCTTTTCGGTTCACCAGCAGGAGGACCGGAAAGGATTTTCCGCTCTGGTCATCAGCGACGATTCCACGTTGGTGGCAGCCGGTGAGTTCGGCGTAAAACAGATTCCTCTTCAATCCTTCCTGACGGTGAAATAGCATGGCCGAGCAAATGGGGAAAACCGCAAACCTGATCCAGACCCTGGAAAACTTCATTTTCGGTCATCGCCGCCTGGTGATTGCCGCCTTTGTGGTCATCACCCTGTTGATGGCCTATTCGGCCACCAATCTGCGCATCGACGCCGGGTTTGCGAAGCTGCTGCCCATGCAGCATGAATACATGAAAACCTTTTCCGACCACGGCAAGGAATTCGGCGGCGCCAACCGGGTACTGATCGCGTTAATGGCCCGCGATGGCGACATGTTCACACCGGAATTTTTCGCTGCCCTGGAAAAGGCCACGGCCGATATCTTTTTTGTGCCAGGGGTGGACCGGGCCCAGGTCAGTTCCATCTTCACACCGAATGTTCGCTTCACCGAAGTGGTCGAGGACGGCATCGCCGGCGGCAATGTCATCCCCGCCGACTTCAGCCCAGACAAGGAAGGGCTCGAAAAGGTCCGGCAGAATATTCTCAAGGCCGGCATTGTCGGACGTCTGGTCGCCAATGACTTTTCCGGGGCCCTGATCAGCGCCCAGTTGATGGACACCGACCCCAATACCGGAGAAAAACTCGACTACATCAAGGTTGGGCGGCTGCTGGAGGAGCAGATCCGCTCGGTTCACGAAAATGACCGCATTCAGGTCCATATCATCGGTTTCGCCAAGGTCATCAGCGACATTGCCGACGGGGCGGTGCGGATCGTCTTTTTCTTCCTGATCGCCATCGCGGTGACCACCCTGCTGGCCTTCCTCTACACACGGTCGACCAAGTTGACCCTGATGCTGATCGGCTGTTCCATCATCGCGGTCATCTGGCAACTCGGCATGTTGCCGTTGCTCGGCTACGGCATCGATCCCATGGGATTGCTGGTCCCTTTCCTGATTTTCGCCATTGCCGTCAGCCATGGCATCCAGATGATCACCGCCAGCGTGGCGGCGATGCGGGCCGGGGCAGGGTGCGAGGAGGCCGCTCGCACCAGTTTTCGCCAGCTCATCGTTCCAGGGTCCATTGCCCTCGCCAGCGACACCATCGGCTTTATCACCATCCATCTCATCGAAATCCAGGTCATCCAGGAAATGGCCGTGACGGCCTCTCTTGGCGTGGCGGCCATCATCCTGACCAACCTGATCCTGCTGCCGGTGGTGCTGTGTCAGATGTGCCAGGATGAAGCCTACCGTCACCGCGTGGACCAGCAGACCCATGTCCTGCGCCCGGTCTGGCACTTCTTCGCCAAAGCGACTGAAACTAAACCGGCCATGGCTATTGTGGGTATTTCTCTGATTTTGTTGGCCTTCGGCCTCTGGAAGGGGGCCGCGATCCAGATCGGGGACATGCACACCGGCGTGCCTGAATTGCGTGCCGAATCCAGGTACAATCAGGACAGCGAAGCCATCACCAGGCATTTTTCCATCGGTGTCGACACCATTTCGGTGATCGTCGAAACCAAGTCGGAAGGGTGCATGGATTATGAGGTGATGACCCACATCGACAATTTCTCCTGGCACATGCAAAATGTGACTGGGGTCCAGTCGGTCATCAGCCTTCCGGGAATCGCCAAGATCCTCAATACCGGCTGGAACGAGGGGAGCCTGAAATGGCGGGTGCTTCCCCGCAACCAGACCACCATGGTCCAGGCTGTTGGCTACGTGCCGACCAGCAGCGGCTTGCTGAACCCCGATTGCAGCGTCATGCCGGTGATGATTTTTACCGACGACCACAAGGCGCAGACCATTTCCCATATCGTCGGGGAGGTGAAACAGTATCGCTCCCAGAACCCCCTCGACGGGGTCACGTATCGCCTTGCCACCGGGAATGTCGGAGTCATGGCCGCCACCAACGAGGTGGTACAGGCCACGCAGTATCCGATTCTGCTGTGCGTTTTCGGGGCGGTCATTCTGCTCTGTCTGATCGAGTTCCGCTCCCCCCGCTCCGTGCTGTGCATCATCCTCCCCCTGGGTCTCGTCTCCATCTTGTCCTATGCCCTGATGAGCCTGCTGGAGATCGGCCTCAAAGTCTCGACCTTGCCGGTGGTCGCCCTCGGGGTCGGGGTCGGGGTCGACTACGGCATCTATATCTTCAGCCGCCTGAGAAGCTACCTGGATGAAGGTCACACCCTTGGGGATGCTTATTTCCATACCCTTGCCATTACCGGCAATGGCGTGGTCTTCACCGGGGTCACCCTGGCCATTGGCGTCGGCACCTGGATCTTTTCTCCCCTGAAATTCCAGGCTGACATGGGCATCCTGTTGACCTTCCTGTTCCTGGTGAACATGCTCGGGGCCATCATTTTGCTGCCGGCTCTGGCCCGCTGGCTGGTTCCCGGCGCCAACAAAGCCTGAGCCGGTTCGGCACAGCATTTCTCGAACCCCTTGAATCTGTGCCCTGCCTTCGCCACTAACGGCAGTTAGGCGGGATAGCTATCCCGGCCAACTGCCGTTGTTGGTAGATGGAGATAGAAAGTTGTTCTATTTGCCTTGACCTATACGTAAAGGTGAGATATAAAACCCTCATATGACTTTCGCGAAGGTGTCGGCCATGATTGAACTCCCCTGCATATCGGTCCCGGAATTGCTTCGGAAAAACGCGGTTCAATTTGCGAACCGCACTGCCATCAGTTACAAGCGGGACGGCCAATGGGTCAGCCTGGACTACGCCGATTTTTACGAGCGAATCCTGATGGCCGCCAGGGGGTTGCGTAAACTCGGCGTTGCAGCGGGTGAGCGGGTGGCCATCTTTTCCGAGAATCGGGCCGGATGGGTCATTGCCGACCTTGGGATTCAAACGATCCGGGCGGTTTCGGTGCCGATCTATGCCACCAACACCCCGGAACAGGCGGCCTATGTCCTGAATCATGCCGGTTGCAAGGTGGTGTTCGTCTCGACCCGCCTGCAGTACCAGAAACTCATGAAGGTCCGAGAGCAGATCCCCAACGTCGAAACGGTCATTGCCTTCGAGCGGTTTCTCGGCGACAAGGACTTGCCGGTGCATTCCCTGCATCAACTCTCCGAGGTCTCGCACCCCATTTCACCCGAAGAAAGGCAGGAGTTGGAAGGGGAGGTCGACCAGATCAGGGGGGAAGACCTGATGACGGTCATTTACACCTCCGGCACCACCGGGGTGCCCAAAGGTGTGATGCTCAGCCATCGCAACGTGGTGTTTGATGCCTGCTATGGTCTCAAGCAACTGGGTGGGCTGCAGCCCGGGGAGGTTTTCCTCAGTTTTCTGCCTTTGAGCCACATTCTCGAGCGGACCGCCGGTTACTACGCCCCCTTGATGAGCGGATGCCAGATCGCGTTTGCCGAAAGCGTAGAGAAGGTCGTGGAGAATATCCTGGAAGTGCGCCCGACTGCCATGGTGAGCGTGCCCCGGTTGTTCGAAAAGATCTATTCCCGCATCTATGAAAATGTCCACCTGGCCAGTCCGCTGAAGAAAAAACTTTTTCACTGGGCCGTTGAGGTCGGCAGAGACCATGTCGACCGTCACATCGTCCGGAAGGAACCCGCAGGACTCAGCAGCCTGCGCTTCAAGATCGCCGACAGACTGGTTTTTTCCAAGATCCGGCAGCGGTTTGGAGGCAGGCTGCGGTTTTTCATCTCCGGCGGCGCGCCCCTCGACAAAACCATCAACGAATTTCTCTGGATTGTCGGCATTCCGACTTTCGAGGGGTATGGGCTGACGGAAACGAGCCCTGCGGTCACCTTGAACAGCTTCAATGCTCTTCGTTTCGGGTCGGTGGGGAAAACCATCGAATACACCGAAGTGCGACTCGAGGAGGATGGAGAATTGCTGGTGCGGGGCCCCCAGGTGATGCAGGGGTACTACCTCGACACCGAGGCGACGGAGGCTTGCCTGCAGGACGGCTGGTTGCGGACGGGAGACGTTGCCTCCATCGATGCCGAGGGTTTCGTCTTCATTGTCGATCGGAAGAAGGAATTGATCGTGACTGCCGGAGGCAAAAATATCGCCCCGCAGCCGTTGGAAAACGAACTGAAACTGGATAAGTGGATCTCCCAGGTTTTTGTCTTCGGGGATCGCAAACCCTACCTGGTGGCGCTGGTGACGGCCAACATCGAGCGGTTGATCGAATTCGCCCAGCAGGAGAAAATCGATTACATTGATCTTGAAGACCTTGCTTCGAGCGAAAAAGTCCATAAGCTTTTCGGCGAACGGATCGCGCTGGTCAACGCCAAACTCCCCCAGTATGAGACCATCAAGAAATTCGTGGTCCTCGCCCGGGACTTCAGCGTAGAGGGTGGGGAGTTGACTCCCACCTTGAAGCTAAAGCGAAAAGTCATTTACGAGAAGTACAAAGACAAGATCGAACGACTCTATCTTGAAGGAAGTCACGGCCCCGCCGGGGCGAAATGACCACCAAGGGAGGAAGATGATGAGACAGATCAAACGGGTTGCCGTACTTGGAGCGGGGGTCATGGGGGCCACGATCGGAGCCCACCTGGCCAATGCCGGACTCGAAGTGCTTTTGCTCGACATGGTGCCCAAAGACCTCAAACCCGAGGAGACAACTCCGGAGGCGCGGAACCGTTTTGCCCTAAAAGGGCTTGAAGGAGCCCTGAAGGGAAAACCGGCGGCCTTTTTCCGCCCCGATGCCGCGGCCCTGGTTTCGGTGGGGAATTTCGAGGATGACATCGCCAAATTGAAGGAGTGTGACTGGATCATCGAAGTGGTGATCGAGCATCTGCCCATCAAGTTGAAGCTGTTTACCGAAAAGGTCGTGCCAAACCTCGCCCCGGGGGCCATCCTCTCCACCAACACCAGCGGGCTTTCGGTCAATGCCATGGCCGAGGTGATGCCGCCGGAGGTGCGGAAAAACTTCCTGGTGACCCATTTCTTCAACCCTCCGCGCTACATGCGACTGCTCGAGGTCGTCCCCTGCAAGGATACGGATCCGGAGCTGGTTTCCGGGTTGGCTGACTTTATCAGCCGGCGTCTAGGGAAAGGGGTGGTATACGCGAAAGACACCCCCAACTTCATTGCCAACCGGATCGGCGTCTATTCCATTTTCAAAGCCGTGCAGCACATGCAGGAGATGGGCATGACGGTGGAGGAGGTGGATGCCGTGGCCGGGCCGGCGACGGCCCGCCCGAAAAGCGCCGCGTTCCGCACTGCCGATCTGGTCGGCATCGACACCCTGGCCCATGTTGGCAACAACTCCTACCAGTTGCTCCCCGAGGACGAGGAGCGGGAGGTTTTCAAGGTCCCCGAGTTCATTGGCGCCATGGTGGAGAAGGGGCTGCTCGGAAACAAGAGCCGGAAGGGCTTCTACCGCAAGGACAAGTCCGAGGGGAAATCGGTCATCTACTATTTCGATTACGCCAACGGCGAATACCGCCCGGCCCAGAAACCCCGCTTTGCGTCGCTGGATGCGGTCAAGCAGGTGGATGACCCGCGGCAGAGGCTGAAAATGGTGGTGGAAGGGCAGGACAAGGCCGCGGAATTCGCCTGGAAAAACCTCCGCGACACCCTGATCTACACCATCAATCGCATCCCGGAAATCGCCGATGACATCGTCAACGTCGACAATGCGATGCGCTGGGGCTTCAACTGGGAGATCGGCCCCTTCGAAATGCTGGACGCCATCGGTGTGCAGCCCTTTGCAGAGCGGGCTCGCAAGGACGGAGTCAGTGTTCCGGGGGTATTGGAGGGAATCGAACGGTTCTACAAATTCGAGGATGGGCGGAAGCTTTTCTTCGATCTGCAATCCCGCGAATATCGCCCGGTGCCCAGCCCGGCGGGGCAGGTCAGCCTCGAGGTGCTGAAGAAAGCCGGCGGGGTGGTGGAGAAGAATTCCAACTGTTCCCTCGTGGATCTGGGGGACGGGGTTTTCTGCTTCGAATTCCATTCCAAAATGAACGCCATCAGCGGCGACATCCTCGCCATGACCCTCAAGGCCGTCAAACGGGCCGAAGAGGAGGGTGTCGGCCTGGTAGTGGCCAACCAGGGAGCCAATTTCTCCGTCGGCGCCAACCTGATGATGCTGGCGGTGGCACTTGCCGAAGGAGCCTACGAGGATATCGATTTCGCCGTGCGCGCCTTCCAGAAGGCGACCATGGCCTTGAAACTGGCCAGGGTCCCCGTGGTTGTCGCCCCCTTCAACATGACCCTGGGGGGCGGGTGCGAGTTTGCCCTGCATGCGGCAGCAATCAACGCCTATGCTGAAACCTACATGGGCCTGGTCGAAATGGGGGTCGGGTTGCTGCCTGCCGGCGGCGGCACCAAGGAGATGGCGTTGCGGGCCATCCGCCTGGCCGAACAGTACCAGACCGACGTATCCCCCTTCATCTTCAAGAACTTCCAGAACATCGGCATGGCCAAGGTGTCCATGAGTGCGGCCGAACTCTTCGACTTGGGCTACATGCGCCAGGGGGACAGCATCTCCATGAACCTCGATCGCTTGATCGCCGATGCCAAACAGAAGGTTCTCGGGATGGCCGTCAACTTCCGGCCGCAGCGCCTGGCGGAAAACCTGCCGGCTCCCGGACGGGGCGTGGCCGCCAGCATCAAAACCCAACTCTGGAACCTGGCACAGGGGGGCTACATCACCGAATATGAACGGACCATGGGTGGAGTCGTCGCCGATTGCATCACCGGCGGTGACGTTCCGGCAGGCACCCCGATCAGCGAAGAGTACCTGCTGCAATTGGAACGGGAGGGGTTCCTCAAGCTGTGTGGCAACAAGCAGACGGCGGAACGGATCCAGCACATGCTGAAAAAGGGGAAACCGCTGCGCAATTAATTGCCATCGAGCACTGGGACACCCTTGGCAGCAAACCCGGACCAATCGGTCCAACACCTGATATCCGGAGGATATTCCATGAAGACCGCATATGTCGTTGCAGCTTACCGCACCGCCGGTTGCCGGGCGAAAAAAGGCAAATTCAAGGATCTGCGTCCTGACGACCTGGCCGCCGCCGCCATCAAGGGGCTGGTCGAGCGGACGGCCATCGACCCCAACCGCATCGATGATGTCATCATCGGCTGCGCTTTTCCCGAAGGGGAACAGGGGATGAATTTCGCCCGGATCGCCAGCCTCAAGGCTGGACTTCCGGTGGAAGTTCCGGCCCAGACCATCAACCGTTTCTGCTCCTCCGGGTTGCAGGCGGTGGCGCTGGCCGCCGAGCGGATCATGGCGGGTTTCGCCCACTGCATCGTTGCCGGCGGGGCCGAATCCATGACCGCGGTCCCCATGGGGGGCAACAAGTACAGCGCCAATCCCGGGTTGGTGGCCAATTGGCCGGAATCCTATGCCTCCATGGGCATTACCGCCGAAATATTGGCCAGGCAGTATGGAGTTTCCCGGGAGGATCAGGACCGGTTTGCCCTGGAAAGCCACCAGAAGGCCGCCGCGGCCATCGCGGCCGGGCGATTTGAGCAGGAGATCATTCCCGTCGACATCGAAATTTCCGGCATCGTCAAGAACAAGGTGCAGAAGAAAAAGGAGCGGGTGGTCATCGACGATGGCGTGCGGGCCGACACCACGCTGGAGGGGTTGGCCCAACTCAAACCGGCCTTCAAGGTGGATGGCAGTGTCACTGCCGGAAATTCCTCGCAGATGACCGATGGCGCCGCCGCAGTGCTCGTTGTTTCGGAAGACTATCTGAAAGAGCTCGGCAAGGACCCCCTGGCTAGGTTTGTCGCCTTTGCCGTGCGGGGTGTCGCCCCCGAGGTCATGGGCATCGGCCCGGTGGCAGCAGTCCCCGTGGCTTTGAAGATGGCCGGACTGCAGCAGCAGGATCTGGGCCTGATCGAACTCAACGAGGCGTTTGCCGCCCAGGCTCTGTCGGTGATCCGTGAATTGAAACTCGACCCCGCCCTCATCAATGTCAACGGTGGGGCCATTGCCCTTGGTCACCCCCTGGGCTGCACCGGGGCCAAACTGACCGCCACCCTGTTGTCGGAAATGAAACGTCGCCAGACCCGTTACGGCATGGTCTCCATGTGCATCGGGG
>CAZYXS010000115.1:0-10496 GCA_964650955.1 uncultured Desulfuromonadales bacterium
CCATCTCTCCGCCTCAGCGTTAATGAGCTTTGACTGGGCACTGAACCTTCTTTGGGGTTATTGCTCCGTAAAAAAACGGCGGCGCCCGAAGAGCGCCGCCGCAGAAGACTCATTCCGAACCCAAAACTGGTCAGAACCGCACCAGCACCCCGCCGTAGGGGCCGTCGAAGGTTGCGTCGACGAACAGGTCACCCTCGTCCACTTCCAGGTCCAGATAGCGATAGCCCAGATAGACCCCGAACATGGGGATGGGGGAGAACTCCACCTGGCCGTCGGCATCGAGGAAGGAATTGTCGTTGTACTCAACGTAGCCGACGCGACCGGCCAGGCTCAACATGTCGCCGAAGCCGACCCGGCCCCGCAGGCCGAGAGTCGGGACCGGCGCGGTGCCGGAAACCGCCTCGCTCAATGTTGGCGTCACCTGGCTAACTACAGCAGCCTCCCCATCGAACACCTTGACCGAAAGTTCCGGTCCGAGTTGCACCCGCACCGGCAGATCGTCGATGTTGACCAGGTACCAGGTCAGGCCGAGATCGAAGAGGTCGACATCCATCGAGCCTGTGGCACGCTCGTTGACGTTGAAGGTGCGGCCGTTGAAAGTGATGCTGCGGGTCAGCGTCGAGGTGCCGCTGAACTTGAGGGGCAGATATCCGGCGGAAAGACGCACCGCTCCGAGTTGCACCGCCGCTTCGGCGAGGATTTCGTTCTCGCCGTCGATATCGAAATCGTCTTCCAGGTCAATCAGGGTGTTGACCACTCCCTCTCGGGACGCGAACTGCCCCGAGGGGGAGAGGTTGAGATAACCGATTTTGAGGGCAACCATCTCGTCGGCAGCCGCACCCAGGGGCAGGCAAAAGAGCAGGGTGCAGCAAAGCAGTGGCAATTTACGGAGCATCGTTTCCTCCTGATTTGGGGTTGGCAATCACACCAGCCCCGCACCGGGGCCAGGAAAAACTATAGCACCGAATTATTGATGGCCGCCACTGCGGTGAATTTCTATTTCGCCCCGACCGTGACGACCGTGATCATCCAGACCCTCCCCACCGTGGCGACGACCGTGGTGATCCGCTTCGCTTTCCCCACCATGGCGCCGGCCGTGCCGGTCACCGTCATCCTCCCCCCCATGGCGGCGGCCATGATGACCCGAGTCGTCCTCCCCGCCATGGCGGCGGCCGTGCCGGTCACCGTCATCCTCACCCCCATGGCGGCGGCCATGATGACCCGAGTCGTCCTCCCCGCCATGGCGGCGGCCATGCCGATGCCCGTCATCGTCGGAAATCCGGACCTCCCGCCTGCCGCCATGTCCGGAGCCACCCTTTTTCGCCCAGGCGTCCAGACTGCCACCCACCGCCAGCAACAAAACCGCAAAAAGTATCACCCAGAGGTGTTTCATCGCGTCCTCCCGGCCAGGCGTTGGAACCCCCCGGCCACCATACTGACCATTTTGGTCAACTATAGCCGGTTTTCGGCAAAATCCAATCCCAGTGCGGTGGATGGATTGCCCACCCGATAGGGTTGCGCTATGCTGGCATCCAGGAACGACCTCCTTCCTTGGAGTTGCCGATGGACCTTTTCGCCCGCCTCGCCGAGGCCGCAGGGCTCCCTCGACCGCCTCGGGGTTGGTTACTGAGTACCGCCTGAAAAAAGCGGCGCCGTCGGAAAAGATTCCCACGGCGCCGCTTTTTCGAAGTTGCGGGTCGGTCTGAGTCAGCTTACTTGGCTGCTTCGGCCTTGGGGCATTCCACGGCGCACTTGCAGGCGCAGGGCTTGCCGCAACCGCCGTGGGCACGATGGTGACCCATGCAGCCGCCGAGCAACAGGGCGGTCCCCAGGGCCAGAGCAACGAGGGTGAAACGGGTCGAACGGATCATAATACCTCCTGAAGAATCTCTGAAACGCAAGGTCCCGATGGAGCCATCCGGCATTGGCCAAATTCCAGCATAAACAACCGGGAAATAAATATCAAGAGCCCTCAACGGTTCAGCCGCCAGTCATATTCCTTCCATTCCACATCCGCCGCCATCCCCCGCTCAATGAGGAAATCCTTCTCGACTCCATGATCGAGATGGCGGATCAGGGTGTCGATGATCCCTTCGTGGCCGCCAAAATCGGGGCGGTACCACTTGAAGATGGGGGAGAGCCGCAGCAGGTTCTCCCGGGGGAGGATCTCCACCTCGGGGCCGTTGATGAACCCGGCGGCGGCCACGTCGAGTTGCTCTTCGATGCGCTCGGGCTGGTAGAAGTTGATGGGGGGGCAGGAAGAGGAGGCGCAGACCAGGGTGAAATGGATCCGGGGCTCGGGTGGTTCGACGACGCAGGCTCGCCGGGGATCCTGGTCGCCGAAGGGGCGAAACAGGGCGTAGGTGGGGCGGTGGTTGCCTCGCAGCACCCCGTGCTCGATGTCGTCCGGAGTGAAGATGAGGCCACCGATCCGGTAGCCGAAGGCATCGAAAAAATCGGAAATCTCCTTGACGCTGTCCCGCACCTGCAGTTCGATGATGCCGTGGATCACCAGGGTGTTGTAGAGGTTGATCCAGAAGGCCAGCTGCTCTTCCCGCTGCCGCAGCCGCCCCAGGTCGTACTCCCGCAGCAAGGCCGTGTCGGCGACGTACTGGCGATAGGTTGCGGAGTCGCGCATCGCCTGGTAATCGACCCGACCCCCCTCCAGGTCGTAGAATTCCCCCTTGAGGCGGTTGATGGCCTGGCGCAGATGGGCGGCGATGTCGAGCTCCGGCCCATGCTCGGGGGCGGGGCCGGCGTTCAGTATGCGTGGGGTGGACATGGCGGGCCTCCTCGGGCGCCGGTCAGTTTTCCAACAGAATCAGGTCGGGTTTTTCGATGTGCTCGATCAGGGAGTTGAGAAACCGGGTGGCGGTGGCGCCGTCGATGATGCGGTGATCGAAGGT
The DNA here is from genome assembly GCA_964650955.1 of uncultured Desulfuromonadales bacterium. GTDB lineage: Bacteria > Desulfobacterota > Desulfuromonadia > Desulfuromonadales > CAZYXS01 > CAZYXS01. The sequence continues at coordinate 2,907 of CAZYXS010000115.1, forward strand.
CAGCGACAGCGGCACCAGGGTACGGGCCACCACCTGGCCGTGGCGCACCACTGCCGCCTCGGCGATACGGCCGATGCCGAGGATGGCCGACTGGGGGGGATTGATGATCGGCGTCCCCCAGATGCCGCCGATGGCGCCGTAGTTGCTGACCGTGAAGGTGCCCCCCTTGAGCTCGGCGGGGGCGATGGTGCGGTTGCGGGAGCGTTCGGAGAGCCCCTGCAGCGCCGCCGCCAGGTCGAGGATGCTCAGCCGGCGGGCGTTGCGCACCACCGGCACCAGCAGCCCCTCTGGGGTGTCGACGGCGAAACCGATATTGATCTCCTTGCGCAGCACCAGTTCCTGGCGGTCCTCGTCCAGGTGGCTGTTGAGCAGCGGGAAGCGCTCCAGGGCCAGGGTCAGGGCCTTGACGATAAAGGCGAGATCGGTCAGCTTCACCCCCCGCTCCGCCGCCAGGGCCCGTTCACGGTTGCGCAGCTGGCGCAGTTCCTGGGCGTCGGCCTGCTCGAGGATGCTGACGTGCACGGCGCTGAAGGCCGAGGCGACCATCGCCTTGGCCATGGAACGCCGCACCCCCTTGAGGGGGAGGCGTTCGTCCGCAGCCGTCGCCGGGGCGGCCTGGGCGCGGATCTGCTCCTCGGTGATGCGCCCCTGGGTGCCGGCCCCCTTGAGCCCGGCCAGGTCGACCCCGAGTTCGGCGGCCAGCTTGCGGTCCTTGGGCAGGGCCCTGGGGATTTCGGCCGCTGCGGCCGTCGCCGCCGGCGGGGCGTCCTCCGCCTCCTCCAGTTCCCCGACCACGCCGAGGGCCTTGGTTCCGGACTTCTCTGCCGTTACGCCCCTCTCCTCCTCGATGACCAGCAGCACCGTCCCCACCGGCACCAGGTCCCCCGGCTGGCCCCGCAACTCCCGCACGATGCCGGCGCAGGGGGCGGGCAACTCCACCGCCGCCTTGTCCGTTTCCATCTCCACCACCGGCTGGTGGGCGCCGACCCGGTCCCCCTCCTTGACCAGCCAGCGCAGGATCTCTCCCTCGGCAATCCCCTCCCCGACGTCGGGGAACTTGAATTCGAACATGGACACTCCTCAAAAAGCCAGGATTTTCCGGGCCCCGCGCAGGATGCGCCGGGCATCGGGCAGATAGAAATGTTCCCCCTTGGGCAGGGGCATGACGGTGTCGAAGCCGGTCACCCGCTCCACCGGCGCTTTCAGATGCAGCAGCGCCTGCTCCATCACCTGGGCGGAGATTTCCGCCCCCAGGCCGCAGCTGCGGGCCGCCTCGTGCACCACCAGGCAGCGGCCGGTTTTCTGCACTGAGGCGATCAGCGCCGGAGTGTCGAGGGGGGACAGGGTGCGCGGGTCGATGATCTCCGCCTCCACTCCTTCGGCGGCCAGGGTCTCGGCAGCCTTCTGCGCCTCCCGCACCAGCGCCCCCCAGGCCACCAGGGTCAGGTCGCGCCCGCGGCGCACCAGCCGCGCCTGGCCAAGGGGAACCAGGGCCTCGCCCCCTTTGACCTCCTCCTTGATCGCCCGGTAGATGCGCTTGGGCTCCAGGAACACCACCGGGTCCGGGTCGCGGATGGCGCTCTTGAGCAGGCCGAAGGCGTCGGCCGGGGTCGAGGGGACCACCACCTTGATCCCCGGGGTATGCACCAGCAGCGCCTCGGTGCTCTCCGAATGATGCTCTGGCGCATGGATGCCGCCGCCGTAGGGCATGCGAATCACCAGGGGCGCGGTATAGACCCCCCGGGTACGGTTGCGAATGCGGCCGACGTGGGAAACGATCTGATCGTAGGCCGGCGGCATGAAGCCCATGAACTGGATTTCCGCCACCGGCCGCAACCCCAGCAGGGCCATGCCGAAGGCGACGCCGACGATGCCCGACTCGGCCAGGGGGGTATCGATGGAGCGCTCGACGCCGAAACGCTGCTGCAGCCCCTCGGTGACCCGGAACACCCCGCCTTCCTTGCCGACATCCTCCCCCAGCAGCAGCACCGTCGGGTCCCGCTCCAGTTCTTCGGCCAGGGCCAGATTGATCGCCTCCACCATGTTCAGCTGGGCCATCTCATTCCTCCTTCAGGGCTGCCAGCAGGTCGTCCCGCTGGGCCTGCAGATGGGGGAGCGGCTCGGCGAACATATGGCCGAACATGTCTGCGGGGGCCGGGGCCGGATGGGCTTCGGCCGCGGCGATGGCCTGTTCCAGCCAGCGGTCGGTGGCGGTGGTCAGCTCCTGCTCCCATTCCTGGCTCCACAAGCCCCGCTGCTGCAGGAACGCCTGGTAGCGCACCAACGGATCGAGGAACCGATGCTGCTCCACCTCGGCGGCGTCCCGGTAGCGGGAGGGATCGTCCGAGGTAGTGTGGGGGCCGAAGCGATAGGTCTGCGCCTCGATCAGGGTCGGCCCCTCGCCGGTGCGGGCGCGAGCCAGGGCGGCAACCGTCGCCTGGTAGGCGGCGAAGGGGTCGTTGCCGTCGATCTGAATCCCCGGCATGCCGTACCCCACCCCTTTGGCGGCCAGGGAGCGGGCGGCGCACTGCTGCTTGCGGGGCACCGAGATGGCCCAGCCGTTGTTCTGGCAGAAGAAGACCACCGGCGCCTTGGAGACCCCGGCGAAGGTCAGAGCCTCGTGGAAATCCCCCTCGCTGGTGGCACCGTCGCCGAAGTAGCAGATCACCGCCTCCGGCAGCTTGCGGTAGCGGATGGCCATGCCCATGCCGGCGGCATGCAGGGTGTGAGTCCCCACCGGAATCGACACCGGCAGCACCCGTTTCTCCCGCGGGGTGCAACTGCCCCCTTCGTGCCCCATCCAGTAGAGCAGGATGGTTTCCAGCGGGACTTCGCGCACCAGCAGCACCGCCAGTTCCCGGAAGGAGGGGACGATCCAGTCCGTCGGCTCAAGGGCCAGGGCGCTGCCGACCTGGCAGGCCTCCTGCCCTTCCACCGGGGGGTAGGTGCCCATGCGCCCCTCCCGCTGCAGGGCGATGCAACGGCGGTCGACCAGCCGGGCGGCGAACATGCGCTGGTAGATCAGGCGCAGCCTGGCATCGTCGAAGGCCGGCAGCAGTTCCGGCTCGACCTGGCCGTCGGGTGCCAGCACCTGCAACTGGGTTCCCTGCAGGGGATCGAAATCACTGAGTTTCATGCTGGAATCCGCAAAGATGGGGTTGACGGGCGGGAGCGCAGCACCGCACCGGAAGAGGTCTTACTAAAAAGGTAGCAGAGGGCGCGGGGGTGTCAACGCACCGAGGGGGAGGAGTAGCCTAATCGTCGATTCGGGCGCGGTCCCGCTTGCGCTCGCCGCGGCGGGTCTTGGCGGTGAGCCGGCGCTGCTGGGAGGCGCGGGTCGGTTTGGTGGCCAGGCGCCGTTTCGGCTTGCGGTTGCGGGCCGCCAGCCTCGCTGCCAACCGCTGCCGGGCGAGTTCCCGGTTGTCCGCCTGGGAGCGGGATTCGCTGGCGGTCACGATGATCCCCGTGGGCAGGTGCTTGATCCGCACCGCCGATTCGGTCTTGTTCCGGTGCTGCCCGCCCGGCCCGGAGGCCTTGTAGCAGGTGATCACCAGGTCCCTGTCATCCAGGTCCGCATCCTTTTCCATCGAGTCTCCACCCTCCGACTGGAAATTTCCCTTTCTTCATGTTAGAAGGAGACTGTCACAGACGCAAGTGTTCAGGATCGCCACCCTCTGCCCGCGAAGGAGAGCCGGAATGAAACATTATGCCCTGACCATCATCGGCCGGGACCGCCCCGGCATCGTCTCCCAGGTGACGGAAATCCTCTTCCGCCAGGGGTTCAACATCGCCGATTCGAGCTGCAGCATCCTCGGCGGCCAGTTCGCCATGATCCTGATCATCGCCCACCCGGCCCACGAGAGCAAGGAGGCCTTCATCGACGCCTTCGCGCCGCTGGAGGAGACCAACCTCTCGGTCTTCGTGCGCACCCTCAAGCCCGGCGGCGAAACCCGTCCGCATCTGGAGGGGGAGATCTGCATGATCTCCGTCTACGGTTCCGACAAGCCGGGCATCGTCTACCGGGTGGCCAAGGAACTGGGCGAACGCCAGGTCAACATCACCGACCTCAACACCAAGCTGATCGGCACCGAGGCCCGGCCGGTCTACGTCATGGTGATCGAGGCGGTACTCCCCGACAACCTCGACACCCACGCCCTGGCCGAGATCATGAACGGTCTCAAGCAGGAGTTGCAGGTCGACATCACGGTGCGCAACATCACCCCGGTGGAACTCTGACGACATGGCTGTTCGCGACATCCTGGTCTACCCCGATCCGCTGCTCAAGACCCCCTGCACCCCCGTCGAATCCATCGACCCCGAGGTCGACGCCCTGGTGCAGGATCTGCTCGACACCATGATCGCCGCCGGCCATTCGGTGGGGGTGGCCGCCCCGCAGATCGGCGTCACCCGCCGCGTGGTGGTGGTCGACGTCTCCAAAAGCAAACTCGGCCGCGACCGCAATCACGGCCAACTGGTGCTGATCAACCCCGAAATCATCCAGCGCGAGGGGCAGGAAACGGTGCGCGAAGGGTGCATGAGCATCCCCGACTACACCGGCAACGTCAACCGCGCCTCCTCCATCGTGGTCGAGTTTCTCGACCGCAGCGGCCAGGACCGGGTGATCCGCGCCGAGGGCTTCGAGGCCATCGCCATCCAGCACGAAATCGACCACCTCGACGGCCTGCTCTTCCTCGACCGCGTCTCCAGCCTCAAGACCGACCTTTTCCGCCGCAAGGGTCGCTGATCCACCGCCCGCTGCACCGTTCCGCCCCGAAAACTCTCTCGTTTTCGGGCATGCCGATTGCACTACTTCGCCAAATGATGACCACCTCGGTTTTCCTCTCCGGCACCGTCCCCGCCGCCCCTGTTGCTGGCGTTTCGGGGTGTCGACTTTTTGGCAATCGTCAAAGTGTCGACACAGAGAATTTCCTCCTGCGTCAAGGCGATTAGCATGCGATCCCTGACCCTGCGCACCAAGATGATTCTGGCAGTCTCCCTGCTGGTGGCGGCGTTTATCAGCCTCATCGCCCTGCTGGGGCTGAGCTATTTCGAGCGGCAGATCGAGGCCAATATCGGCGACCAGCAGTTCACCCTGGTTTCCGCCCTGGCCAGGCAGTTCGACAACCATTTGTTGCACGCCCAACGGGAATTGCTCGCCGTGGCTTCATCGATCCCTGCCCAAGGGGGGACCTCGGCGGAAACGATCCAAAGGATCCTGGACGAGCGCAAAGGGGTGGAAATCAACTTCGACAACGGTCTCTACTTTTGTACGCCGGACGGCACCCTGATTGCGGGGGTGCCCCGCCAACCCGAGCTGATCGGACAAAACTTCGCCTACCGGAACTATTTCCAGCAGACCCTGAAAACAGGCCTTCCCCAGATCTCCGAGCCCTTCTTTTCCACCCAGAAACACGGGCATCCCGTCCTGGTGTTCACCGCACCCGTCCGCGGCCCTGAAGGCCAGCTGCTGGGCATTCTCGGCGGTAGTCTGGACCTGTTGGGGGACAATGCCCTGGGCCACCTGATCGCGACCCAGACATCCAGCAGGGGGGACTACCTCTACCTCTTCGACCAGCAACGCCGCATCATTGTGCACCCCGACCGCAGCCGGATTTTGATACAAGATGTCGCCCCCGGCGCCAATGTCCTCTTCGACCGGGCCATCGAGGGTTTCGAGGGGAGCGGGCGGACGGTGAATTTCCGCGGCATTCCGGTCCTCAGCTCCTTCAAACGCCTGGCGACCAACAACTGGATCCTGGCCGGCAACTACCCGGAAGCCCAGGCCTTCGCCCCGCTGCGGCAGGCGCAGGCGGTGCTCTGGCCGGCGGTGGGCTGCGGCATTTGCCTCTCGGTGCTGATGGTCTGGGCTTTGATGGCTCGCCTGACCCGTTCTCTGCAGCAGATCAGCGATCACGTAGGCCAACTGGGCCCTGATGAGCCTTCCCCCCTCCCCGAATTCGCCGACCTGGAGATGGCCACCCTGGCCGGGGCCTTCAACCAACGCCAGAAGGCGCTGGCTGCACAACGGGAGGAGTTGAACGAGCAGCTGCATTTTCTCCAGGTGTTGCTCGACACCATGCCCAACCCGATTTTCTACAAGGATGCGGAGCTGAAATATCTCGGCTGCAACAGGGCTTTCGAGCGGTTCATCGGCATCGACCGGGGTACACTGCTGGGGAAAACCGTCCACGAGATCGCCCCCCCCGAACTCGCGGCCATTTACGACCGGGCCGACCGCGACCTGCTGGGCAATCCGCAAACCCAGGTCTACGAAAGCAAGGTTGCCTATCCCGACGGCGAACAGCGGGATGTCATTTTCTACAAAACCGTTTTCTACCGCACCGATGGCCGCACCGGAGGCCTCCTCGGCACCTTTCTCGACATCAGCGAGCGCAAACGGGCCGAAGCGGAACTGCAGGTCCAGAAAAATTTTTCGGAAAACCTGGTGCAGAACTCCACCGTTCCCGCGTTCGTCATCGACACCAGTCACCGGGTGGTGATCTGGAACCGCGCCTGCGAGAAATTGACCGGCATCCCCGCCGCCGAGATGCTCGGCAGCCGCGACCACTGGCGGGCCTTCTACCCCCAGCAACGCTTCTGCCTGGCGGACTTCGTTCTTGAGGGAGCCCAGGATCGGATCGCCGAACATTACGAACAATTCTCCCCCTCCGACTTCATCCCCGGGGGCATCCAGGCGGAGCGCTGGATCAGCTTCCCCGACGGCCGCCGCAGGTATCTGAGCTTCAGTGCCGCCGTGATCCGCAATCCCGAGGGGGAGGCGATCGCCTGCCTGCAAACCCTGGAAGACCTCAGCGAACAACGGCAGACCCTGGAAAAGCTCAATCAGCTCTACCGGGCTGTGGAACAAAGCACGACCATCGTCATGATCACCGACCGTGAGGGGGATATCGAATACGTCAATCCCCGTTTCAGCGAGGTGACCGGCTACACCCGGGAGGAAGCCATCGGTCGCAATCCCCGTTTCCTCAAGGGAGACCAGTTCTCCCCCAATGGGTACGCCGACCTGTGGCAAACCATTCTCGCCGGCAGAACCTGGCGGGGAGAATTCCTTAATCGAAAAAAATCCGGCGAGCTCTACTGGGAGTCCGCTTCAATCTCCCCGGTGCGAAACAGCCGGGGTGAAATTACCCATCTGGTGGCGGTCAAGGAGGACATCACCGAACGCAAGCAGGTGGAAAAAGCCCTGCAGGAAAAGGAAACCCGTCTGCAGTTCCTGGCCCACCACGACCCCCTGACCGGCCTGCCCAACCGCATCCTGCTGGAGGACCGCCTGCGCCAGGCCATCGCCAAGGCCCAGCGCGATGGACACCACGTCGCCCTGATGTTCCTGGACATCGACCGTTTCAAGGTCATCAACGATTCCCTCGGCCACGGCACCGGGGACCAACTGTTGCGCCAGGTCGGCGAGCGCATCCGCAACTGTGTGCGCAGCTACGACACCGTGGCCCGTTTCGGCGGCGACGAGTTCGTCATTGTCCTCGAGCAGATCGACGACCTGGGACGGATCACGGAAATCGCCGGCAGCATCCTGCAGCACCTCAGTCGGTCTATTCATGTCGCCAATCACGA
>CAZYXS010000116.1:0-10439 GCA_964650955.1 uncultured Desulfuromonadales bacterium
GATACTGCACGGGTCGCCGTGTGGGAAAGTAGGTCGCCGCCGAAATTTATTGAAGGCCCCATCTTTTCGGAGGTGGGGCTTTTTTTATTTCCCTGCACTATTGCTGACTTCGAAGCTTACGCAAAAAGCCACCCTCCGACTGGAAGGTGGCTTTTTGCGTTCAGAACTATTTTTTCAGTTCGATGCCGAAACTTTTGATTTTTCGATGGAGATTGGATCGTTCGATGTCGATGGCTTCGGCGGTTCGGGAAATATTCCAGTCGTTTTCCTCCAGTTTTTGGAGAATGAATTCTTTTTCGAACTCTTCCTTGGCTTCCTTGAAGTTGATGGCTTCCGTGCCGGTCTGGAGGAGTCCCCGAACATCGCTGGCGGTTGCCTTTCTGGTTTTCAGCGCGGCAGGAAGATGGTTTTCCTGGATCTGTGTATCGGGGGTCATGATCACCAGGCGTTCAACAATGTTTTTCAGCTCCCGCACGTTACCTGGCCAGGCATAGGCCTGGAGGGCTGCGAGGGCCGAGGGAGCAATGGTTTTGGATTCTCTGCCTTCCTTGCGGCAAAAGTAGTCGAGGAAGTGGACCACAAGCCGAGGGATGTCTTCGCGGCGCTCCCGCAGGGGCGGAACGTGAAAGGGGAGGACGTTGAGCCGGTAGTACAGGTCTTCGCGAAAACTCCCCTGGCGGATTTCCTCCTCCAGGTCTTTGTTGGTGGCGGCTATGACGCGTACGTCGACCTCGATGGTCTTGCTGCCGCCGACCCGTTCGAATTTGCGCTCCTGAAGGATGCGCAGCACCTTGGCCTGGGTCTTCAAGCTCATGTCGCCGATTTCATCTAAAAACAGGGTTCCCTCGTGGGCCAGGTCGAATTTCCCCTTGCGCTGGGTGGTTGCGCCGGTGAAGGCCCCCCGTTCGTGCCCGAAGAGTTCGGATTCGATGAGGTCTTCCGGAATGGCCGCACAGTTGACCTCGACGAAGGGTTTGTCCCGGCGCCGTGACTGGTTGTGAATGGCCCGGGCCACTAATTCCTTGCCGGTGCCATTTTCTCCGGTGATCAGGACCCAGCCCGAAGTCGGAGCGGCGATGGCGATCTGGTCTTTGAGCAGGGTGATTTCGAGACTCTCCCCGACCATGTGGTAGTCTTTGGCGATCTTTGCCTTCAAAGAACGGTTTTCTTCGACCAGTTGTCCTACCTTGAGGGCATTTTGGATGGAAACCAGGAGCTTTTCCAGGGACAGGGGCTTCTCGATGAAATCGAAGGCGCCTAGTTTGGTGGCCTTGACAGCGGTTTCGATGGTCCCGTGCCCGCTCATCATGATGACGATCTGGTCCTGGACCATGTCTTTAATGCGGCGCAAGGTTTCGAGTCCGTCGAGGCCGGGCATCCAGATGTCGAGCAGGATCAGGTCGGGGACTTCTTCTCGGAGCAGATTGAGCGCTTCGTCGCCGCTGGCCGCGACGCTGGTACGATAGCCTTCATCCCGCAGAATGCCATTCAGACTGGCACGGATGCTTTCTTCGTCGTCAACGAGCAGAACATGTTTCATTGGTCAGTTCACCTTTGGGTCGTTTAGGCGTTGGCGCTGTTGGAGTTGCCGTTGATGGGCAATTCGACGATGAACCGGGTCCCCTGAGGATGGTTGTCTTTGACCCGAATGTATCCGTTGTGATCGGAAATGATGGTGGAAACGATCGCCAGACCCAAGCCGGTACCCCCTTTCTTGGTAGAGAAATAGGGCTCGAACAGGCGTGGCTTGTCCTCTGCGGGGATCCCGCAGCCTGAATCGGCAATGGTCAGGGTGGCCATTTGCAGGCCGGGATTGAAGGCGGTTTCCAATTCGATCTCGCCGACCCCGGCCATGGCGTCCACCGCATTGTCCAGCAGATTAATAATGACGCGTTTGAGCTGTTCCCGATCAAGGTTGAACTCGGGCACCAGGGGATCCTGGCGGAAGGTGAAGCGGATGTCTTTGTGCCCTTCCTGGTACAGCACCAGGGCCTCGGCGACCACCTCGTTGAGGCGGTTGGGGGCCGGATTGCTGGCGGGCATGCGGGCGAAGCTGGAAAACTCGTTGACCAGGTTTTTCAACTCGTCCACCTGTTTGACGATCATGCGGGTGCATTCGTCGAAAACCCCATCGTCCCCCTGGAAGCGGTCGAGATAGCGGCGGCGCAGGCGTTGGGCGGAGAGCTGAATCGGGGTGAGGGGATTCTTGATCTCGTGGGCTATCCGCCGTGCCACCTCTCGCCAGGCGGCCATGCGCTGGGCCTTGAGCAGGTTGGTCAGGTCGTCGAAGACCACAACAGTGCCCATGAATTCGCCGTTTTCATCCCGCAGGGTGGTGACGTTAACCTGGAGGGTCAACTTCTGGTCGAGAATATTGACGCTGATTTGTCGGCGGATGGAATCTTTGCCGGAATCGAACAGTTCCCGCAGGAAATCCTTGATCAGCGGTAGATGCTCGGGGCCGACGACCTCGCGAAAATTCGCTCCGAGCACTCTGGTCGTCTTGATTTTCAAAAGTTTTTCCGCCGACTTGTTGATCGTGGTCAGGTTGCCGTGCTGATCCACCGAAATAACCCCGGCGGTGACGTTTTTCAACACGATTTCCATGTAACGCCGCCGCTGCTCCAGTTCCAGGTTGGATAGCTGCAAATCCTGGTTGGCCTGGCGGATAGAGTTCTGGCTCAGTCGCAGGTCGGCGGCCATTTTGTTGAAGGCATCCACCAGGGTGCCGATTTCGTCGTCGCTGGTGGCGTTGATTTCCACCTCCAGGTCGCCGCCGGCGATGCGCTTGGTGGCGCTGGCCAGCTCCTGGATCGGCACGGTGATGCCGCGGGCCAGGTGAATGCCGAACCAGGTGGCGAGGAAGATGATCACCAGGGCGATGAGCAACAGAACGATGACGTAGCCCTTCTGGATTTTTCCCTTGAGCAATTTGGTGCTTTTGTACTGTTCGAAGGAACTGGAGATCTCCTTCATTTTCTCGACCAGGGAATAGGGGACGTAGTAGTTGACTACCACGACGCCGACGATGTCCTCGGGATTCCAGTTGGAGTGAACCGGAACGATGCCTCGGATCAAGTCGGCCTTGCCGACGGGAGTGATGCGGGTAAAGCGGTTGCCCTGCAGGGCCTCGCGGATGGTGTCGGAATCGGGGTTGGTGAAGTCGGAGGAGGGTAGTTGGGGATTGGATGCCCGCACCAGCTCCTCGTAGGTGGAAGAGAATACCTCGACGATTCCCAGGTTGTATTCCTGTTGCTTCTGCTGGATGACTTCTCTCAGCAGTGGCAGACGATCGTCGTTGAGGAGTTTTTCCTCCTTGATGGTTTTTGCGAGGTTCTCGGCGTAGAACAGGGCGTTGGTCTGCTGGTTCTTGTAATAGGTGTCGGCCACCGCCAGGGATTCCTGCAGCGAGGCTTCGATTTCCTCGTTGAACCAGTTTTCGATGGTGTTGGTAATGAACCCCGCGGAAACCACGAAAAGCAGCATGGTTGGGATCAGGGACAGGGCGACGAAGGCCAGGACCAGTTTGCTGCGCAGTTTGGCCCCGGGGATATCCCGCCGGCGCTCAAGGATGAGTTTGAAAATGTTCCGAAACAGCAGGAACAGGAAGAGGATGATCAGCAGAATGTTGATGTTGATGACAGCCAGGACCAGGATGTTGTTGGACAGGGGGATCTTGGCCGTCAGGTTGATCAGGTGGTTTTCAAACCGCAGAAACAGCAGAATCAGGCCGATGGTCAGCAGTATCAGCAGCCATTCCCGGCGGCGTTTGTGCTGTTCAATGTCTGACCGGGGAGACCCGGGATGGGCGTGCTTCATTGGCGGCCTCGTTTGCGCAAAGTGTAACCGCACAATTTTAGTGTAAAATCGGCACCAAAAGCAAGCTGGAGGCAGAAAAAAGGCAGCCCTTTGCAGGGCTGCCTTCAGTTGCTGACGAAGGGTTTCAGGCTTTGGAATAGGCGAGTTCGGAGGCGAAGGCGGGAAGGGGGAGTTGCAGTGCCTCCATCAGGTGGTCCTCGGTGAACTCCACCAACTTCCAGCAGTCGGGCGACGCCAGAATCTTCTGGACGGCCTGATGATTGATGTCGTGGCCGCCTTTGAAACTGCGGATATGTCCGAGGATGGGATAGCCCACGAGGCTGAAGTCGCCAATCGTGTCGAGGACCTTGTGGCGCACGAATTCATCGGCGAAGCGCAGCCCTTCGGGGTTGAGCACGGAGGTTTCACCGATGACCACGGCATTCTCCAGGGAGCCGCCTCGGGCCAGACCGTTGGCCTTGAGGTATTCCACCTCTTTGAGGAAGCCAAAGGTGCGGGCCGGTGCGATCTCTTTGCGGAAGGTTTCCGGAGTCACCTTCACGCTGCGCTGCTGCAGGGCGATGCAGGGGTGGTCGAAGGCGATATCGGCGGTGATCCGGAAAAACCGCGAAGGAATCAGGGACACCCGTTTTTCGCCATCGATGACGGTGATCGGCTTGCGGATCGCCAGGTATTTTCGGCTGCGATTAAGGCGGCGCAGGCCCACGTTCTGCAGCAGGTCGATAAAGGGCAGGGCGCTGCCGTCGAGGATGGGAACCTCGGGGCCGTCGATGTCGATGTTCAGGTTGTCGATTCCGCAGGCGGAAAGGGCCGAAAGAACGTGCTCCACCGTGGAGACGGTCAGCCCGTTTTTTCCCAGCACGGTGGCCAGGCGAGTGTCGACCACGTTGGCGGAAATCGCTTCGATGGAAACCGTACGCTCCCCTTCCGTCCGATGGAAAATGATCCCGGTGCCGGCTTCAGCGGGGCGCAGATTCATATTGATGCGCTGACCCGAGTGCAGGCCGATGCCCGAGATCAGGATCGGTTGAGCCAGGGTGCATTGGTAAATCATGGTCAGGTTACTCCTCTTGCAAGTTCTCGTTTGCGTCAACTTGCCAAGAATGAATGCAAGAGACCTGCCAATCTTCCGTTTATTCTAAGATGCCGAAATTATTATAAAAATAACGGTGTTTTGCGGGCTTGTGGGATGGTTGCTGCAGTCGTGTATGCACAGGGTGTGGTGCAGGTACCACAATGACCAACGGCCGATGGACTAGAGACGGCCGGAGCGGAGAATGGCGATGGCCAGCCAGAGGCCGAGGAATCCGGCGATGGAATAGCCAAGGAAACCGAGGATGGGGAAGCCGAACAGCAGCGGGCCCTTATTGGTCTGCATGATCAGGGATGAGCCGATGATCAGGGCGGCGATGAGCATGCTGAAGGAGATCCGGTTGCTCGATTTGTCGAGGTCGGTGATGAGTTTCTCCAGGCCGCGATGCTCCAGGTCGATTTTGAATTTGTTGCGGTTGACCCGGTTGATGAACTCTTTGATGTCCCGCGGCAGGGATTTGGCAAGTGCCCCGTAGGATTGGGTGACGCGGAGCAGTTCCTTGCTCAGGGCCGCCGGATTCACGCGATCCCGGGCAACTTTCTCCATGAAGGGGCGCAGATGGCCGATCATGTTGAACTCGGGGTCGAGTTGGCGACCGATCCCCTCGATGGTGATCAGGGCCTTGGCCAGCAGCATCAGGTCGGGATTGAAACGGATGCGATAGGCGGTAAGGATTTCCACGAATTCGGTCAGCAACTTGCCGGCATTGATCTCCCGCAGGTCGAGTTCGTAGTAGGTGTCGATGAATTCGCTCAGATCCCGTTTAAGCCCCTTGAGATCGACTTCGTCGCTGAGGTCGTTGGAATAGAGCAGCAGCGCAATGATGCGATCAACGTCCCGCTGCAGCACGCTGAGCAGCAGGTCGACGAGGAGGAACTTGAGGTCGTCGTCGAGCCGGCCGACCATGCCGTAGTCGATGAAACAGAGCTGGTTATTGGGCAGGACGAAGATGTTGCCAGGGTGGGGGTCCCCATGGAACAGGCCGTGCACCAGAACCTGCTTGAGAATCGCGTTGGCGCCGTTGCTGGCGATGACTTTGGAGTCGTAGCCACTCGCCGTGAGTTCTTCGAGGAGGGAGATCTTGACGCCCTCCACGTATTCCATGGTTAAAACCCGGTGACTGGTGAACTCCCAGAAGACCTTGGGGGTATAGACGTTGCTGTCGTTGGCGAAGTTGGCGGCAAAGCGGTCGATGGTGCGCCCCTCGCGGGTAAAATCCATCTCCCGCTTGATGGTGCGGCGGAATTCCTTGACCACCCCTACCGGGTCGTAGATTTCGGCGTGGGGGATGTGGTGTTCCATCAGGTAGGCGAGCCCGGCCAGGATATCCAGATCGGTCTCGATGGTTCCCTCGATGCCCGGGCGGCGGACCTTGATCACCACCTCTTCGCCGTTGAGCAGGCGCCCCCGATGGACCTGGGCGATGGACGCCGCCGCCAGAGGTGTTTCGGAAAACTCTGCGAAGATCTCCGCCGTCGTCGCACCCAGTTCGGCTTCCACCTGCTGCAGCACCTCGGCCAGGGGGATGGACGGAATTTTGTCCTGCAGTTTACCGAATTCCTCCACGTACTCCCGTGGCAGGACGTCGGGACGGGTGGAGAGAATCTGCCCCAGCTTGATGAAGGTCGGCCCCAGTTCCTCCATCGCCAGGCGCAGGCGTTCCGGCTGGGTCAGTCGTTCGATCTCCTTGGGCGGGGAGCCCAAAGTGACGATTTTTCTGCCCAGTTCCAGGTAGTAATTGATATTGAGCTGCTCAACCACATGGCCGAAGCCGTACTTGATCAGAATCCCCAGGATATTCCGGTAGCGCCTGATGGACCTGATGTTGCGGTTGATTCGGGAAAATGTCAGCATCTGGGGGCGGGTTGACGGGGGTTACTCCCCAGCCTCCTTCAGCTTTTTCTCCAGGGCGTGAACCTTTTTGGCCAGTTTCTCGAATTCTTCCTTGCTTACCAAGCCAAAGCGCTCGGCGGCGTTCTTGACCTCCTGGAGGGCCAGTTCCTCCAGTTTCTTCTGGTTTTCTTTGGCCGTCTCCTGCAGTTTGCTGACCAGGGCCTTGCCCTCCTCTTCGGTGACATTGAAGCGCTGCTTGAGTTCCTGCAGCAGCTCCTCGGCTTTTTTCTGGCTCAGGGAGACGGCTCCCATAGCGGTCAGCATGGTTTTTTCCAGCAGCTCGATCATCGATTCCTCCCGTAAGAATGAGTCAAATTAGGCGCTTAAATGTTAACACAAGGCCTGCGACCTGCAATTTTCCGTATTCAGGCCACGAATTTTTTCTACCAGCGGCCGGGTGGCTTTCACTCCGGCCTCAATGATTTCATCAGCCCGATGGAATTCAAGCAGGTTGATGCCGTTGAGGTCGGGGCGCACCAGCAGGTCGGCATCGTGACGGCTCAGGCGCAGAGCATTGATCTCGTTTTCCATGATGACGATGCTCTGGGCGCAGACCCGCAGAATATTGGGGGGGCGGCGTTCCGTTTGGGCCCGTGGTTCTTTGCTTTCGTCGCCAGGCCAGATGTCCCGGAACAGTTTTTCAACGGCGCCGGAATTGAACACGCTCAACAGTGGGGATTTGCCGCTTCCGGGCGCTTTGGGTGCCAGGGAGGTTTCCGTCGGGCGCTTTTCCACTTCGGGGATGGCGCAAACTCCGAGAACCCGGGTCGCGCCAAGGGAGCGTACCACGTCGACGGGGACCGGATTGACGAGGCCACCATCGACCAGGAACCGCTTTTTCATCTGCACCGGTGGAAAGATGCCGGGAAAGGCGAGGGCGGCCCGCAGGGCCTCGACCAGGTCCCCCTTGCGGATCACCAGGTGCTCCCCGGTTTCCACATCGGTGGCGGTGACGGCCAGGGGAATGCGCAGGTCTTCGAAGGTCTTGACCGGCAACAGTTCGTCGATGAAACGGGCGACCTTGCGTCCGTCGAGGAGGCTGGTGGTGGGGAGGATCGGGTCGATCAGACGGGCCAGTTGCCGCCAGTCGACGTTACGGGCGACATCCTCCATCCGCTCCACCGGGACCCCGGCGGCGTGCAGGGCGCCGATGAAGGCGCCGATGGAGGTGCCGGCGATGCAGTCTATGGCGATGTTTTCCGCGGCCAGCACTTTCAGCACGCCGATATGGGCGAGACCGCGGGCGGCACCGCTGCCCAGAGCCAGGCCCAACCGTTGGGGGGGTGCAGTGGTCATGGCAGATCGTTGGGATGAGGGGGAGTCGGGGCCGTCGAGTGGCCAGCGGAATGACTCATTATAAGGAGCCGCCAACGACTTGGCAAGCAGCCTCTCAGCGGCGGAACAACCAGAGCAGCAAGGACAGCAGGGCTGAGATCAGCAGGCAGGTGCCCAGGGGGAAGTAGAAGGAGACGTTTTCCCGCTCGATGCGGAGATCTCCCGGCAAGCGGCCGAGCCAGCCGAGCTTGTCACCGAAGGTCAGCAGCGCCCCCAGGACGAGCATGGCAAGACCGCAGAGCATGAGGAGTTTGCCCAAAGGCAACATCAGTTGCGGCCCTGGGCGCAGTAGCGCTCCTTTTCGGAATAGATGCAGCCGCAATATTGCTGGCGGTAGAGACCCATGGCTTTGGAGGTGTCGATGCCGGCGCGCCAGCCGCTGCGGAAATCCTGGTAAACGAAGGGAATGCCGTATTGCAGGGCGAGTTTTTCCCCGGCCTCGCGAATCAGATCGTGGCGCTGGTAGCGGGAATAGAGCAGGGAGGTGGAAAAGCCGTCGAAGCCGCAGGCAATGGCCTGCCGGACGGTTTCCTCCAGGCGGGAACGGTAGCAGTAACCGCAGCGGTGATGGTGGTCGGCAGCGACCTTGGCCAGGAATTCCTCCAACAGGTACTCATCCCGGTAGATCATCGGCAACTCGACTTGGGCGCTGTAGTCACGCACCGCGGCCAATCGGCGCTGGTATTCCTGGAACGGATGGATGTTGTGGTTGAAGAAAAACCCGCTCACCCGGTGGTTCTGTTCCCGCAGAACCCGCACCGGAAAAATGGCGCAGTTGGCACAGCAGATATGCAGCAGGATGTTCATGGGTCTCCGGTAGTTGGCCGCGGGCCGATCCAGATGCGTATGCAGGACACTATAACAGGCCCCGGGGCCTGAGGGCAATGCTCAGGAGCCGACCATGGGCCAGGGGGGCAGAGGCAGGGAGCGCCAGAGTTGCTCCACCAGTTGATCAGCCTGCCCGGGATCCTCAAGGTGGAGATGGGCCTGGCCGACCAGGTTGCTGCGCAGTCGCTGCAGATCGTTGCGGTAGCGGGTAAGGATGCTGGCGGTGATGGCCCGGTCGCGGGGGAGGGCAAAGCGGGTGGCGCCGCTGCCGCTGGCGAGAAGCAGCGCCTCGAGGGTTTCGATTCCTTCCACCTCCAAATGCTGGCCGACGCTGTCAACCAAGGTGAAGCGGCCGAAGAATTCCCCCTGGTTCTGCAGGGGGGGCGTGACCAGGAATGTCTGCAACGCGGGGCGATAGTGGTCGTAGAGGTACTGTTCTGGGAACCTGGGCAGGCCGTCGGGGCAGGCGGCCGCCAAGACCGCCTCGGCCAGTTGTTCACGGCTGCGGGGAGGCGAGGCGGCCGAGGCCCGCCGGCGTCCGCCAGGCAGGGAGAGGAGGCGGTCGGAGCCGATCTCAACGCCTAGCCAGAGCTCCATTTCCCGGTCCAGTTCGCTTTGGGACGGAAGGTCGTCGGGGCGAGGGGCGGGAAGCCGCAGCAGGGCCTGCAGCAGGCCCTGAGCGGGGAGCGGCAGGCCAAACCGGGCAATGGCCGCGCCAAGCTTGCCCATCGTCGGCAGCGGCAGGCCGCCGCTCAGCTCGGCCCAAAGCAGACGGCCCAAGGAACTGCGGGTGTAGCGATACAGGGCGCGCAACAGTTCGGGAGAGTCGCCGGGAGGGGGGGCGCATTGCAGGAGTCCTTGGGCCAGCAGTTGCCACTCCGAGGGGGGCAGGACCAGCGCCAGTCGTAACCAGCCGCGATGCTTTTCCCGCAGTTCCTGCCAATTGAGGCGACGGTGGCCGGCGGCACCGACCAGGGTTGTCACATGGTGCGGAAGTTGAACTTTGCGAGCTCGCAGGCAGAGGTATTCCCCGGCCTCCTCCAGATGGTCGAGGGTGAACTGTTCGCACAGCAGTTCGTGCAGCACCAGCCCAGGGTCGCTGCGGAGCCAGTCGGCGGGAAGCCGCAGCTCCACCTCCCCTTCACAAGGTGTGAGGCCAAGCAGGTGCAGGCATTCGTAGACCCAGAGGGGGCAGCCGGCAGGAAGCGCGAAGCGGCGGTTAGGCCAGGAACTGCGCAACTGGGCCGCCAATTCCTGGCGGCGTCGGGGGGGTGGTTGGGTCCGGTCATTCAGAGTGCCGGCAACCTGCGCCGGGAGGGACCCGGCGGGCATAGTGAAGAGGGTGTCGGCAAATTGGCGCACGGGGCGAATGCGGTCCAGATCCGCGAGCAGCAGTTGCAGGGCAAGCCATGCCTGGGGGGCGCACAGGCTGAGTTGTCCTGCCCGGGTTTGCGCAGGATCTGCGTTTACC
>CAZYXS010000117.1:0-10344 GCA_964650955.1 uncultured Desulfuromonadales bacterium
GAGGATCGGCCCCTTGGACTGGGCCTTGAGGGAGCGCACCGCCAGGTACTCGAGAATCCGCTCCTTGACCTCCTTGAGGTCGTAGTGGTCTTCGTCGAGCACCGTCTGGGCGTGGTTGATGTCGAGCAGGTCCTCGCTGCTGCGGGACCAGGGGACGTTACAGATGGTTTCCAGGTAGGTGCGGGCGACGGTGTACTCGGGGGAAGCGGGGTTGATCCGTTCCAGTCGCGCCAGTTCCTTTTCCGCCACCTTGCGCACCGCCTCGGGCAGGCCGTCGCGCTGGATCTTGCGCCGCAGTTCGTTGAGTTCGCTCTGCCGGGGGTCATCCTCCCCCAACTCCTCCTGGATCTGCTTCATCTGCTCCCGCAGCAGGTATTCCTTCTGGGTCTTGTTGACCCGGCGGAACACCTCCGACTGGATATCCCCCTTGACCTGCAGTTTCTGCACCTCGGAGGTCAGCCGCAGGTAGACGTCCTTGAGGCGGTCGAGGGGGTCGAGGATTTCCAGCACCTTCTGCTGCTCGGCAAAGGGGAGGTTGAGGTAGACCGCCACCAGGTCGGCCAGCTGCCCCGGAGCATCGATACGGTCGATCATCTTCAGCACATCCCCCGGCAGGGGACGGCCGTAGGCCATGGCGATCTTGAGCAGGGAGTGGACGCTCTGCACCAGGGCCTCCACCACCACCCCGGTCCCCTCGGGGACCCGCACCGGCTCCACCAGCGCCCGGATCGAAGGGGACCACTGCAGCACCCGCTGCAGCCGCAACCGGCAGACCCCCTCGATCAGCACCTTGCCCCCCCCTTCGGGAAAGCGGAAGACCTGAGTGATGCGCACCAGAGTCCCCACCGTGGCCAGGTCGCCGGGGGCCTGGGGGCGGCCCGGTACCAGGCAGCCGAACAGACCGATGACGCCATCGGACTGCAAGGCCTCCTCCACCAGGCTCAGCCCCGGCGGATCGAGGAACAGGGGGAGAACCATGTGCGGGAAGATCACCTGCTCCCGCAGGGCCAGAACCGGCACCGCCGGCGGCACGTTGATGGATCGCTGCTGCATACGCCCCCCGTGGGCTGGTCAGTCGAGCAGACGGGACTCCCGCACCGTACGCTCCAGCACCTGCGGAAACTGCTCGACGAAGGATGGATTGACACTGCCGAAGAAGGCCTCCAGAGCCTTCAGTTCCAGTCGGCAGCGTTCGAGGTCGGCCCGCAGTTCCCGAACCATCCGTTCGGATGCGACGGTATGGGCGCGGAAATCCCGCTGCAAACGGGTCAATTCGTCCTGTAGATGCATCTCTTTCATGATACGCTCCCCGATGCGGCCGCGAAATCTTTTTCGAAGGAAAATCCTCGAAAGTTCCTGGCAGTTGCCGCATACAACTGACTCAAGGATAACAATCGGCCAGGGGGTGTCAAGACGACCAAAACAACCTTTGACAGTTCAGTTAAAGGATGGTTAACTCATGGGGGTTTATTGTGAAACATTCGTGAATCCCTGCAGATTCCGTACATTTTGGTAAGGAGCCACGAGTCTATGAAACGTATTGCGGTCCTGACCAGCGGCGGCGACTGCTCCGGCATGAACGCCACCATCCGGGCGGTGGTCCGCACCGCCTTGGCGGCCCACGTGGAGGTGGTCGGCATCCAGAAGGGTTACCATGGACTGATCGACCGCCGCTATGAAATCATGACCACCCGTTCGGTCAGCAACGTGCTGCAGCGGGGGGGCACCTTCCTGCAGAGCGCCCGCTGCAAGGAGATGCTCGACGAGGCCGGCCAGCGCCTGGCGGCGGACAACCTGCGGGGGCTCGGGGTGGACGGCCTGGTGGTCATTGGCGGCGACGGCTCCCTCAACGGCGCCCTGGCCCTGCACCGCCGGGGCATCCCGGTGATCGGCATCCCGGCCTCCATCGACAACGACATCCCCTTCACCGACATGTCCCTCGGGGTGGACACGGCCCTGAACAACATCGGCTATGCCGTGGACTGCCTCAAAGATACGGCCTCGAGCCACGACCGCGCCTTCGTCGTCGAAGTCATGGGGCGCAATTGCGGCTACCTGACCATGGCGGCTGCCATCGCCTGCGGCGCCGAGCATGCCCTGATCCCCGAATCCCCCTACGACATCGGGGAGATCTGCGCCAACCTGCGCCGCCGTTTCCAGGAGGGGCGCGACAACGCCATCATCATGGTCGCCGAGGGGGTCGGCAAAGCCCAAACCATTGCCGATCAGATCAAGGATCGCGTAGGCTTTGAAACCCGCGTGATGATTCTCGGCCACTACCAGCGGGGTGGATCGCCCTCCATTTTCGACCGGTTGCTAGGGTCCCGCTTCGGTATGGGGGCGGTACAGACCCTGTTGAAGGGCGAAGGGGGGAAAATGATCGGCCTGATCGGGGCCAAGATTCAGTTGACGGACCTGGAAAAGGTGGTTGCCGGTCCAAGGCGCCCCATCGATGCCACCATGCTCGATCTGGCGAAAACCCTCGGCATCTGAAAAACTTTTCGGGTCAGCAAAATTTTCTATAATTTTTTGAACACTTGCAGAAGGCCACTAATTTTCTCCGATTGCTATTGACAAACAAAATACAAATGAATATTGTTCCCGCGTTTGCTCCGATCAAGTGGAATATGCTATAGTTCGCGCCGTTTGTCGCGACTGCGGCAGCAGGGGCACTGGAAAGGCCAGATTCCATCAGGACAACGCGCTCAGGGCGCGTCCGTAATCAACCCATACTAGAAAAAGGACAAAGAACATGCGTAACCTCAAAGCTCTGCTCGTCGTCGCCCTCCTCGCCACCGCCGCCCTCACCGGCTGCGCCAAGAAGGCGAAAGTCACCGAAGCTCCTGCCGCCGCTCCGGCTGCCGCTGCCGCCGCTGCCGCTCCGGCTGCCGCTGCCGCCGCTGCCGCTCCCGCCGCCGGCGTGAGCGTGGTGACCGAAGCCGGTCTCGAGCGCATCCACTTCGAGTTCGACTCCTACACCCTGGACGACGCCGCCAAGCGTACCCTGGGCATGAACGCCGAGTGGCTGAAGGCCAACCCCACCGCCAAGATCACCGTGGAAGGCCACTGCGACGAGCGCGGCTCCGACACCTACAACCTGGCTCTGGGCGAGAACCGCGCCAAGGCCGCCAAGGCTTACCTGGTGACCCTGGGCGTCGCCGCCGACCGCGTCAACGTC
This sequence comes from uncultured Desulfuromonadales bacterium, assembly GCA_964650955.1. Classification (GTDB taxonomy): domain Bacteria; phylum Desulfobacterota; class Desulfuromonadia; order Desulfuromonadales; family CAZYXS01; genus CAZYXS01. Next base: position 3,179 of record CAZYXS010000117.1, read on the forward strand.
ATCAGCTACGGCGAAGAGAAGCCCCTTGACCCCGCTTCCACCGAAGCCGCCTGGGCCAAGAACCGCCGCGCCGAGTTCGTGAAGTAATTCGGTCACAGACTGAAAAGCAAAAAGCCCCGGTGCCGTCAAGGCGCCGGGGCTTTTTGCGTTGGCTCGTCCGGAAGGTATCAGACCAGCCCGCGGGCCTTGAGTTCGGCCTTGACGTAGGCGTAGTAAACCGGTGCGGCGATCAGGCCGCGGAAGCCGAACAGGGCCTCCAGCAGCAGCATGGCCAGCAGCAGCTCCCAGGCCGCGGCGCGGATACGGCTGCCGATGATGTGGGCGTTGAGAAAATATTCGAGTTTGTGAATGATCACCAGAAAGGCCAGTGAGCCGAGAGCCAGGCCGAGGGATTGGCTGAGGCTGACGGTGACGATGACGGTGTTGGAGATCAGGTTGCCGATGACGGGCAGCAGCCCGGCGACAAAGGTGACCAGCACCAGGGTCTTGGCATAGGGCAGCGGCATCCCCAGCAGCGGCAGGGCCACCCCGATATAGAGCCAGGTGAGAAAGGCGTTGAGACCGGCGATGCGCACCTGGGCGAACACCACGTTGCGAAAGGCGTCGCCGAATCGGTCGATGCGGCCCAGCAGCGCCTTGCCCAAAGGTCGCCCCTGCTGCTGGCCGGGCAGCGCCTCCCGCAGGGCCAGCATGGCGCCGATGCCCATGCCGATGATCATGTGCGCGACGGTGCGCAGCGTCTCCTGCCCCACCACTCGCAACTCGCCCGCATGGGTACGCAGCCACTCGGCGACGGCAGACTGCATCTTTTGCAGATTGAGGGGAATGTGCTCCTCGATCAGCGGCGGCAGCAGTTCCCGCGACTGTTCGACAATCTCGGCCAGGGTCGCCACCAGTTGCGGCAGGTTGTCCTTGCCATTGCGCAGCAGCGCCCCACCCCAAAGGATTACCAGCACCAGTGCGCCTACCACCACCGCCGTCAGCAGGGCCACGGCCAGCAGTTTGGCCCGCTTGCCAGCCAACTGGCTCAACCGCAGGGCCGGCACCAGCACGTGCACCAGTTCGAAGACCAGCAGCCCTGAAAACAGGGCCGTCAACAGGTGAAATTTCAATACCACGACCAGCGTCAGGCCGGTCAGTATCCAGGCGGCGATATCATAGGCAAAATACTGGTCACGCACGGGCATGGGGACAATCCAGCGGAAAGGGAAAGAGATGCAGGAGCCGGCCAGGTAGACGGGCAGCGACTACTAAACCCTGCTAAAACCCGGTTTGTCAAGAACTCAGACACGGGTCCCGCGGCGGCCGGCTGGCCCGCAGAAAAAAATGGGGAGCTGCGGCTGGACAGGCCGCGGCTCCCCGATTTCAAGGGAGAGTCGAAGAAAGTTTTCGCTCAGTTCTGGCCGTTGCCGAAACTGCGCAGCAGGTGGCCCCGCAGCATTTCGACGAAGTTTGCCTCCGAATCGCCGCGGTAGACCAGGGAGGAGGCGGTTTCACTGGCCAGGATGGCGTAGCGGTACTTGGGGGGCAAGTTCTTGATCCGGGCCCGGTACTTGGCGTTCTGCCGCAGCAGGGTCGGCAGGTGGGCCTCGATGGCCTTGCGGAACAGGGGCTCGTCGCACAGCTCGGGGTGCGTCTGGAAAAAGCTGAACAAGCGGGCGTAATGGCCGTTGATCTCCTGGCTGATGGCAGCGGAAATCTCGGTGTAGAGCTGGCTGCCGCCGGCTTCGCGGTAACGCCGGAAGATCAGCCGCGCCTCCTCCTCGGCGCGACGCTCGAGAATTTCCAGGACGTCGTCGACGTAGCGTTCCTTGTTGGCCAGGAACTCCTTCTCGTTCATCAGCAGGTTGGCAATGATTTCGTAGGAGCTGGAGATGACTCCGCACTTGTTGGCCGAAGCGTCGCGCAGGATCACCACGCCGCGCTTCTGCAGTTCGATGCGGGCCGCCGGGGTGATGAAGGAGTTGGCCCCCTCGACGATGGCGCGGGCGCTGGGCCGGCCGTCCTTGGCGAAGAAGCGCTGCCAGTTCTCCAGGTCGATGGTTTCCGGCCGGCCGCCGGCGGGGATGAACAGATCGGCCTGGACCTTGAACACCAAGCCGTTGAATTCACGATGAAACTCATCCACCGTGACCCAGGTTTCCTGCAACCCCGCGGAGGTACGCTGCACCTTGCAATAGAGCTCCCGAAGCCCCTCGGTGCGCCGGCGATTGCGGTAGAGCAGGAAACCACCCTCATGGAGATTTTCGGGGTCGAAGGCGTCGAGGTCGGCGCTGAGCACCACCCGCCGCAGGGCGCCGTGGTCGGCACCCTCCGGGTCGAACAGGGCCCCGGTGCCGTCGATGATCAGGTTGATCTTCACCTGCGGGCAGCGCTCGAGGAGCAGTCGCATGGCGTTGCCGGCCACGTCGCCGTTGGGACCGCCGGTGAACTTGACGCTGAAGGGGGCCTTGTGGATGTCGGTGCCGAGTTCGGCCATGGTGATCTCGGCGAACTTGACCACCCCGGCAGAAGTGACGCCGTATTCCTTGTGGTTGATGCCGACCTTCTTGCTGGAAATGACGCCGATGCCGAGCAGGTAGCCGCGGCGTACCGACTGGCGGGCGATCAGTTCCACCATCTCGTCGTGCATGTTCTCGTCGGGACCGAGTTCGATGGGCTCGTCCTCGCCGTAATAGTCGATTACCCGGGGATTCTTCGCCCGGCCGTTTTCGGTGACGTAAATATCGAAAAAGGCGTTGATCAGGCCGTACTGCAACTTGTAGAGACGACGGGTGACCAGGTCGCTGTCTTCGAGATCGGCGGCGTCGAGAATCACCACCATCTTCGAGCCCCCTTCGTAGATATCCTTGTTCTTCAGATGCTGGGTGTGGGCCAGCACGTAGTTCTCGCGGAAGATGGTGTTGGCGTTGGTGACGTAGTCGTCCCAGCCCTTGGTCAGGATGGTGCGCCAGCCGCCGCGGGCGATGTCGGAAAAGCCGATGTGGTAGCCGGCACCGTGGCGGGCGAAGAAGAAGGTGACCCGGAAGGGGCGCTCGGGGGGGAGATCGGCGGTGAATTCCGGCCCGAGTTCGGCCAGGTAGACGGGGTCGAGGCGGAAGGCCAGGGCCTGCTTTTCGGAGACGAAGAAGTTGGTCTTCAGGGTGTTGCGGACGAAAATGAGGGCGCAGCGGAAAATGGCGCGGCGCACTTCATCCAGATGGCGATGGCCGGTGTTGTAGCCGTCGATGGCGGTGGTCACGTCGGCCAGGGTCTGGGCGAAGAGGGCTTCGCGGTGCTCCAGGCTGGGGTCGAAGCGGGTCTTGAACAACCAGACCAGTTGCAGTGCCATGTCGGGATGACTGCGGAAGGCCCGCATGACGTCCTCGAAGCCGAAGCGGTCGGGCTGGTTGTGGGCCAGGTTGGTGTGACAGAAGCTGATCAGGGCATTGACCAGGCTCGCCTCCTCCCCCGTCATCACCCCGCCGGTGACGAACTCCCGGTAGGCGTCGGAGGTGGTGGAGAGGATCTGGGTGTTGAACAGTTCCTGGCGCAGCAGGTTGAAGAGTTCCGAGCCCTTGTCCACCAACCCTTCATCGAGGGAGCGGACATAGAAGTTGCCGAGGAAATAGGGGTGGTAGCCGTTGCTGATGGTCAGGCAATAGGCCCGCTTGACGCCGATGGAGAGGCGGGCGAAAACCTCCATGATCTGCCGCAGGAAATCGATCTGCGGGGGGTTGCCGGCGGCGAACATGACCCGGTACTCCCGCTGCTGGCGGGTATCCTCGGTGGGCTCGACGTCGAAGTAGATGCCGCCGTTCTGGTTGCTCTGGTGGAACAACCAGAGAATCTGCGCCACCCGTTTGGATGGGGAGATGCGCACATAGTTCTCGTTGTTGAGCCAGAGCAGCCGCAGCAGCCGGTCGAGCTCCCGCTGGTCAAAGCTGGGGTAGAACTCGGCCAGGGCGGCGGCGACACCTTTGCGGATGGAAGCAGGGATTTTCACCTCGCCGGCCTTGGCAATCTCGGCGTTGGTCTTGCGCTCGAACTCGAAACGCTGCACCTCCAGCCCCTCTTCCAAGCCGGGCAGAGGGCCGTAGGACTGGGTGAACTGGGCGTAGGAGATTTCCTTCTCAAGCAGCCCCTTGAGGGTATCGTAGAGGGATCCGGGGCGGTTGAGGCGGGCCAGGATGAGCCGGTTCTCCCGGTCGGCCAGGACCAGTTTCTGTTCCCGGCCGAGTTGATGAAGGCGGGTGGCCAGGGCGGCCACCGCTGCGGGCTCATCCTGCATGGTGATGGAAAAATAGGGGTGCATCTTGTCCAGCAACCAGTGCAGGTTTTCTCCCGCGCTGCCGCAGCTGCCCCCGATCTCCCGCAGCACGTCGCCGTGCAGGCGCTTCTTCGCCGTGTCGATCATCGTGTCCTCTCCCGAAAAGGGGGGCGACCTCATTGGCGCCACGCCCGAATCCCTGAACCGAACGCGGGGGAAGCGTCGGCCCCTGCCGACTGTCTTCCCCCGCTCCCTGGTCTGTCATCCCTTCAGCGGCACCACCAGCACCGGCCGGTGGGCCTTGCGTAGCACTTTTTCCGCCACGCTCCCCAAAAAGGCCTGCCTGATCAGCCCCTTGCCGTGCGTGCCGAGGACCAGAAGGTCGGCATCGATGCGATCGGCGGCTTCCAGAATCTGCACCACCGGGTTGCCGTGATGGACTTGGATCTCGGCGATCCGTTCCAGATCCTCGGGATGATCCGCCAGTTCCTCTTTGGCGAACTTGTGCAGCCGCAGCCGGATCTGGTCCCGAACCTCATCCTTGTGCTCCAGTTCGAAGTCGGCCAGCTTGTCTTCCCCCATGACGGTGGAGATATAGTTGATCATCGCCGCGTCCACCTCGGGCAGCACGTGCAGCAGGTGAATGCGGGCCTGATCCGCCCGGCTGATGGCGATGGCATGGCGGAAGGCGTGGGCGGCGTTGTCCGAAAGGTCGGTAGCGTAGAGTATGGTCTTGTACTTGGGGATCATGGCTGTCTCCTCAGGCGGCCAGCGGAGTGGGCGTTTTGGGGGCCCGCAGCCACTGCAGGCCCATGATGGCAACCCACAGGCCCAGGCCGACCAGGTAGCCCAAATAATGGTTGTCAATGCCGACGTAGGGGGCGAAAAAGCCCGGGCGGAACATGATGATCGCGACGCAAAGCAACAGGATCGCCTCGTACCAGCGCACCTTGGTGAGGAACCAGCCCTGAGTCACCGAACCGAAGGCGAACATGCCGACGCAGGTCATGGCGAAGATGTAGACCGCCAGGGGGAAGCTGTCGATGCCGATCAGCAGAATGTCGGTGTTGAAGATGAACATGAACGGCAGCACCGCGGTACGGATGTCGTAGGCAAAGCCCTGCAGGCCGGTCTTGATCGGGTCGCTCTTGGCGATGGCCGCCGCGGCGTAGGCCGCCAGCCCCACGGGGGGCGTGTCGTCGGCGAGAATACCGAAGTAGAAGACGAACAGGTGCGCGGCGATCAGCGGCACCTCGAAACCCTGCCATCCGGCGATGGTGACCAGCGCCGGCGCCGTCAGCGAGGCCATGACGATGTAGTTGGCAGTGGTCGGCAGCCCCATGCCGAGCACCAGGCAGGTCAGAGCGGTGATCAGCAGCATCAGGAACAGGTTGCCCATGCTCAGGGTGTCGATGATGGCGGTGATCAGGCCGCCCAGGCCCATGGTGACCACCCCGACCACGATACCGGCGGAGGCGGTGGCCACGGCGACGCTGACCATGTTGCGGCCACCGCTGATCATGCCGTTGACGATGTCGAAAAACCCGATTCTCAAGCCCTGGCCGGCGGTGAGTCCCTTACGCCTGCGAGTCACCACGTGCTGCAGCAGCATGATGACGGACAGCACCAGGATGGAGCGGAAGGCCGCAAGGTCGGGCGAGTGTCGGGGGATGATCAGTTCATACAACAGCATGAAGATCGGGAACAGGTAGTGCCAGCCGTTCTTCAGGGTGTGCCAGAAGGCGGGGAGATCGGCTTTGGGCAGCCCCTGCATGCCGAGCTTGCAGGCTTCCAGATGGGTCAGCCAGAACAGCGCCATGTAGGAGGCGAAGGCGGGCACGGCCGCGGCCTTGCAGACCTCGAGATAGGGGATATTGACGTATTCGGCGATAATGAAGGCGGCAGCCCCCATGACCGGCGGCATCAACTGGCCGTTGGTGGAGACCGCGACTTCGATGGCACCGGCCTTGTAGTCGGGATAGCCGACCTTCTTCATCATCGGGATGGTGAAGGTGCCGGTGGTCACCACGTTGGCGATGGAGGAACCGGAGACCATGCCGGTCATGCCGGAGGCGAGGACCGCCGCCTTGGCCGGCCCCCCCTTGTAGCGTCCCAGCAGGGCCATGGCCAGGTCGATGAAGAAGCGGCCGGCGCCGGCTTTTTCCAGCAGCGCCCCGAACAGGACGAAGAGGAAGACGATGCGGGCCGACACGTCGAGGGGGATGCCGAAGATCCCCTCCGTGGTCAGGGAAATCTGGCCGATGTAGCGGGACAGGCTGACCCCTTTGAAGGCCAGGAAGTCGGGCATGTAGGGGCCGAAGAAGGCGTAGGCGGTGAACAACCCGGCGATGATGGGCAATGCTGGCCCGATGACGCGGCGGGCGGCATCGAGCAGAATGATCACCAGGAAGACGCCGATCACCAGGTCCCGCAGATTGGGCCGGCCCACCCGGTTGGCGATCCCCTCATAGTCGAGGAAGATGTAAAGGGCTGCGCCGACCCCAAGAATCGCCACGATGTAATCGGCAAAGGGGATTTTGTGCTTCTCTCCCAGCCAGCGCAGGCCGGGAATCTTCACGTCTCGCTTCAGGGTCGGATAGGAAAGAAACACGATCGCCAGGGCGAAGGCGAGGTGAATGGCGCGGACGATGGTGGAATCGAGCAGCAGCCAACTCGAAAGGGAGAGCTGGAACAACGACCAGCTCAGAGCGATGGCCGGCACCACATAGGCGCTCCAACCCGTCACCCGGCGCAGGCCGAGTTCCTCTTCCTCCTTCATCCGCCTGGCGGTCGCCTGCCCCTCGTCCTGCTGTTCCTTCAACTCTTCAGCCATAAGTCACCACGTCCTTTCATTTGATTCCGACCACCCGGAGGAAGACAGGGTTGCCAGGGGGTCCTCTACAGTCGTCGGGGGGGG
>CAZYXS010000118.1:0-10337 GCA_964650955.1 uncultured Desulfuromonadales bacterium
TCTTGGCGAGGGTCATGGCGGCATCGAAGCGGATCACGCGGAAGCGCCGGGCCACCCGCAGGATGGTTTGAATCACAGCCTCACGCACCTCGGGGAGCAGGTAGTTGAGCTGTGCGGTGTCGTTCCAGGGCATGTGGGTGCCGTCGTTGCCGTGGTAAATGTGGCGGTGCTGGCCGCTGCGGCGGTCGATGTGCAAAAAGGTCACGGCGGCGTCGCTGTGGTCCCAGTAGCCATCCTCGATGTAGAGGCCGATATCCGGATTGCCGGAGAGGTCGGGGCCGTTGAAGCGGTAGCCGGGGTAGGGGGAGTGGGGGAGCTGCAGGAACCAGTCGGGGTGCTCCGCCATCCAGCGGGAGTCGATGCCGGTGTGGTTGGGAACCACGTCGCTGGCCAGGGCGATCCCCCAGCGGGCGCAGCGCTGCTCCAGCTCGGCCACCGCCGCCTCGCCGCCGAGGTCGGCGGCCACCACGTAATCGACCAGGGAGTAGGCCGAGGCCACCGCCTCGGGATTGCCCCGCAGCTGCTTGATGCGCTGGGAGGCGGGCGAGCGCTCCCACAGGCCGATCAGCCACAGGGCGTTGAAGCCCCAGCGGGCCAGCTGGGCCAGTTCGGCATCGGGGATCTGGTCGAGGCGCCGGATCGGCCGCTCGTACTTGCGGGAGAGCTGATCGAGCCAGACGTAGATGGTCTTGGCGATCATCACCACGTTGGGCATCCAGTCGGCGTCGGCGGTGAAGGCCTCGGGCTCATAGCGGTGGTCGTCGGCCCGATAGTCGGGGACCTGGGCCGGCCCGGGACCGAAGCCGCGGGGGGCGCTCTCTTCGGCCAGCAGGTCGAAGGCCCGCAGCAACTCGGCCTTCAGCTCCTCCGGCAGCAGTTCTCCCCAGGCCTGGGCGGCGAAATCGAGCTGGGCGGCCAGGGAGTGGGGGGCCGCCTCGATGGGGGCGCGCAGCAAGGCCAGCAGCGAGCCGCGCAGCAGCCCCGGGACCTCCGCCTCCCCCAGATGAGCGTCGAAGCGGCGCAGGGTGGCCCGGTAGTCGCAGCGCTGGCGCAGCTCGGCGTCATCGAACAGCCCCTGCAGCGGCGCCGCCGCCGGGTTGTCGAGCTGGGTGGCGAGCACGAACAGCTCTACGGCGGTGGCGCTGCGCTCCCGCGGGGCCGCGAGGAACGACATGGGCGGCTGGCCGCGGCGCACCGTCGCCGGCGGGTAACAGGCGGCGAAGCCCCCCAGCACCTGGGGGAGATCGGGCAGGGCCAGGGGGCGCCCGGCGCTGTGCACCTGGTCGGACTGGACCTCCACGGCGCGGGCCTGCAGATAGGCCTGGGCGACCAGGCGCAGGGCCCGGGTCAGCAGGGCGAGCAGATTGATTTGGCCGGTGGCCAGGGAGGCATGGGCCGGATCCTGCCGCAGCCGGGCCGCCAGCAGGTGCAGCGGGTAGATGCGGGAGGTGGCCGGCGGCGCGGCCAGCTCGGCTGGCAGGCGGTAGTGATCCCAGGCCCGGGCGCTGAGCTGCAGGTCGTGAGGAAAGTAGGCGTTTTGAAGGTCGTCAGCAGTCATGATCCATCAGTTCCGGCCGCGCTCAGGCCAGGTCGGCCGGGTCGGCGTCGCGCAGGGCGCGGGCGGCATCTTCGGGGGGAGTCGGGTTCATGTAGAAACCGGTGCCCCATTCGAATCCAGCGATCTTGGTCAGCCGCGGCACCAGTTCGATATGCCAGTGGAAATCGTAGGGGAGCGAGCTCCAGTAGCCCGGCTTGCCCAACCGCACATGCATCGGCGGCGCGGTGTGCAGCACGAAGTTGAAGGGCGGATCGCGCAGGACCGTGCGCAGCCGTCGCAGGGTATCGCGCAGGGTTACGGCCAGGGCACCCAGCTCCTGATCCCCCATCAGGGCGAAGTCGTGGCTGTGGCGCAATGGGGCGATGCGCAATTCGAAGGGGAAGCAGGAGGCGTAGGGGGCAAAGACCAGAAACTCGCCGTCATCCCGCACCACCCGTTCGCCATTGCCCCGTTCCTGGCGCACCAGGTCGCAGATCAGGCAGCGCTCCTTGCGGGAGAAATAGTCCTTGCAGACCGACAGCTCGGTCACCGCCACCGGAGGGGTGATGGGCAAGGCGATGAGTTGGGAGTGGGCATGGGGGATGCTGGCCCCGGCCTCCTTGCCATGGTTCTTGAAAATCAGGATGTAGCGGAAGCGCATGTCCTTGCGCAGATCGAGGAGCCGCGCCCGATAGGCCCGCAGCACCTCCGCGATCTCGCCCGCCGAGAGGTCGGCCAGGTGGCGGTCGTGGTCGGGGGTCTCGATGATCACCTCGTGGGCGCCGATGCCGTTCATGGCATCGTGCAGGCCGACTCCCCGCTTCTCCAGATCTCCCTCCACCCGCAGGGCCGGATATTTGTTGGGGATCACCCGCACCTTCCAGCCCGGCCAGTCGGGAGGGCTGCCATCGGGGCGGATGGCGAAGATCTCCTTGGTGGTCTTGTCTTCCTGGCCGTAGCAGAAGGGGCAGACCTCCACCTCGAAGGGTTGGCGCTCGAGGAGGAAGTCGTTGGGGCGGCGCCCCCGCTCCTGGGCGACGATCACCCAGATCATTTTCAGTGGATCCCAGCGCAATTCCGACAATTCAACAGATCCTTTCCGGCGGGAGGTCCAGGGTATGCGGTCAGACCGACCAGTCTTCGGTGGCCAGCAACGGGCCGCGGTAAGGGAGGCTGAGGGGCTGCTCGGCCGGCCAGCGGGCGATTTCGTTGCCCCGCTGCAGCAGGTGCAGGCTCAGTTCCAGGTCCCGGCCCGGCACCAGCCCCAGGGGGAGCAGCGGCAGGGCAATTTCCACCACCCGACCGCAGGCCAGCCGCCCTTCCGTGTGGGTATCGCCCCCCTCGGTGGCCAGCAGCGCAAAGCGGGGCCGGCTCGGGTGCAGCCGGGCACTCAGGCGGCGACCGGCGCTCAGGCGCAGTTCCAACTCGCCGTCGGGGCCGAGCACCCCGCCCAATTCTTCCCGGGGGTCGAGGCGCAGGTAGAACCAGTCCCGGTCGTAACCGAAATGCAGGTTCTGGAATTCGCTCGCCCCGGCGTGCATGGCCCCGGCGATGCTGAGATTGGCGACTCCGGCGGCAAGCCATTCGAAGTAGTCGCTGACGCGGCCATCCAACCGGGGGGTGAACAGGGCGGTAGGCGGCCGCACCGCCGGTGCGGCACCGCTGGGGGGCTTGATTGCCCGGTGCAGATGCTGTGGCACCGGCATTCCGGCCTCCCGGTAGAGGGCCTCGAGGTGGCGGCGGAACAGCCGGTCGAAGATATCGGCCTGGGCGGTGACGTGGTCGTCGCCGAACCACCAGAACCAGTCGCTCCCTTCCGCCCGCAGCAGATGCAGCACGGTCTCGGGCAACCGCCCCTGGCGGATGCCCCCCAGCGGTGCCGCGCCGTCCTGGCCGAGAGTGTCGCGCCGGGCCCGTTCCAGCCATTCCCAGGCGGTGTTCTCTTCCGGGTGGCCAATCCAGATGCAGAAGTCCGAATTGATCCAGGACCCCGGCGCGATGCGGGGCAGGGGGGTGGGCGGCACCGCCTCCAGCGCCTCGCTCACGGTGGTCATCCGCAATCGCGGGTCGCTGGTCAGGCCGCGGTAGAGTTCGGTGAGGAAGGGGTGGCCGTTATCCTGGTAGCGCTCCCAGCAGTTTTCGCCGTCGAGGATCAGGGCCACCACCCCGCCGGGGTTGTCGCCGGCGATGCGGCGCAGGGCCGCCAGCAGATCGTCGGCGGCGCGGCGGGGCTCCCAGTGGGCGTAGACGAAGCCGATGCGGTCGGAGAGCTCGCGGTCGCGAAACAGCAGCGGCAGCCCCTCGAAGCTGTAGCTGCGGTAAAGGAGGCGACGGTCGGCGAGCCCGCCGCGCAGGCTGCGGGCCAGGATCCCCTCGTCCGTGGCGGCCCAGCTGGCTCCTTCCTCCCGGATCAGCCGCAGCGCCTCCTCGCTCACCGCTCCTTCCGAGGGCCACATCCCCCGGGGGCGCTGGCCCAGGCGTTCGGCCACGAAGTCGAGGCCGTAACGCACCTGCAGCCGGGCGTCGCCGGGATGGCGGAAACGTACCGCCGGCAACTGGATGCCGGGGGTGGCCTGGGCGGCGGTGTCGGTGCCGCACAGCAGCGGCAGGATGGGGTGGGCGTAGGGGGTGACGGAGACCTCGATGGCGCCTTGCACTTCCAACTCGCGGTAGAGGCCGATGACCGCCGCCACCTCCCGGTCGTAGACCTCCAGCAGGCCGTGCTTGTCGGCCTCGCTGAAGTTCTCCCCCTGGGTCAGCAGCCGCTGCAGCAGCGGCTGGTCCCGCCGCAGGTGGTAACCGGACCAGGCCAGCAGGAACCAGACCTGCAGGTCGCGCAGGTCCTGATCGGAGAAACTCGCCGGGTCGGGCTGCGGCGCACTCCCCCGATGTTTGGCCAGGCGCCGGTAGCGGGGGTAGGGCTGGATGTGCCGCTCGCCGTGCACCGAGAAGAACTGGCTGAGCAGGAAAGCGCGCTCCTCCAGGCCCATGGTCGCCGGGTCTTTGCGGGCCGCATCGAGCCAGACATCCTGGGCGGTGCCGGCGGCATAGCGCTCGAGTTGCTCGAGCATGGTCGGCACCAGGTTGAAGGTCATGCGGGCGCCCGGGACCTCGGCGGCGGTGCGCAGCATCTCGCCGTAGTCCTTGACCGCATGCAGATAGGTCCAAGGCATCAGGGTGCGTCCCGAAACCGGGTCGCGGTAATCGGGCTGGTGCATGTGCCAGAGGATGGCGACGTTCAGCGGTTGCATGGCAGCACTACGTTTCCGGTCAGGCCAGTTCCTGTTTCCAGGTGTTGACCTTGCCGCGATAGAGTTCGATCAACTGTTCGGCCTGGGCTCCGTCGGGGGCCTCGGCGATCAGGTGGACCACCGGCCGCCCCTGGTCCGGGAGCACCAGCACCCAGCCGCCGTCCCGTTCCACCTTCACTCCGTCGATGAAGGAGGCTTCCAGGTCCACCGAGTCTTCGCTCATTTTACGCATGATGCCACCCTTGAAGTCCCAGGAACAGGGAATTTCAAGCTGGCGGTAGGCACGGCGCGGCAGCTGGCGCCGCAGCTGAGTCAGGGTCAGGCCGGTACGGACCAGTAATTCCAAGGTCTTGGCCACCCCGAAGAGGGCGTCGAAATTGGCCTGGAAGCCGGGGAAGGCGAAGCGGCCGTCCATCGACGCGGCGAACTGCACATGCCGCTCCTGGGCCGCCTCCACCAGGGCGCGGGGGTCGCTCTTGGTGCGCTTGACGGTAAGGCCGGTCTCCGTGGCCAACTCCTCTACCACTCCCGGCGCCGCCATCGGCAGCACCAGGGTGCCCCGCTGTTCGGCCCGGCAGAGCAGGGCCGCCAGGGCGGTGAGAGCCTCGCTGTCGCTCAGCATCTGGCCGGCGTCGTCCACCATGATCAGCCGCTCCCCCGAGGGGCCGATCCAGAAGCCGGCGGTGGCCTCAAGGGTGACGACGATGCGGGAGAGTTGGTCCAACCCCCGCTTGATCTGCTCCGGAGAGACCCCGGCGCGATTTTCGCTCATGTGGCTGTTCAGTTCGATCACCTCGCAGCCCAGGGTGGTGAGCAGGCCGGGGAGGATTTCGCAGGCCGGGGAGTGGTTGAGATCCACCACCACCTTGGGGGCCGCCTGGCGCAGCACCTGGCCGTCGATGGCCCGCAGAAATCCTTCGCGGTAGAAGTCATAGATGCGCGGCACCTCGAAGATCGCTCCCGGCTCGTTGTAATGCACCCGGCGGAAGTTTTCCTTGTAGAAGACCCGCTCGATCCCCTTGGCGGTGGTGGAGGAGATCTCCACCCCGTCGGCATCGTAGAAAAGGATGTCGGTGGCCGCCGGGTCGTCGGGGGACTGGCGGAAATGCACCCCGCCCACTTCCCCGAAGGTGGTCAGCTTGTAGCGCAGCACCGGCAGGGAGATCATCTGCACGTCCCGTACGTTGATCCCCGCCGAGAGCATGCCGCCGAGGAAGGCGCGTTTGAGCATGCGGGAGGAGCGCACCGCGTCGCGGCCGGTGAGCACGAAGGCATCCTTGGGCAGGCTCGAGCCGTAGGCCGCTCCCAACTTGGCGGTGAACTCGGGGGTCAGTTCGACGTTGGTCAGCCCCTGCAGCATGGCGCCGTTGAACAGGCTCTTGCGCCATTTCTCCCCCCAGATCAGGTTGGTGGTGACGATCGCCCCTCCCTCGATCACCTTGTTCGGCCAGACCTTGACGTCCTGCTTGATATAGGCCTCGTCGCCGATGGTGGTTTCGTCGGCGATCACCGCCCCCTGCTCGATCACCACCCCCTGGCCGACCCGCACGTTGTTGCACAGGGTCGCGCCGTGGATGCGGCTGCGTTTCTTGACGTTGACGTTGTCCCAGAGGATGGCGTCGCTCAGTTCCACCCCGTCCTCGACGATGCAGTTACGCCCCAGCACACAGTTGCGCAGTCGCGCCCGGCCGAGGATGCGGGTGTTGTCTCCCAGCACCACCATTCCCTCGAAGCGCGACTCCTCGCTGCGGGTCACCTGGGTATCGGCACCCAGATAGAAGATTCCGTCCGGCGCCTCCCGCTCGCTGAGCTGCACCCGGATGCGCCCCTGGAAGATGTCGTTGCAGGACTCCAGGTAGGCGTCGGTGTTGCCGATATCGGCCCAGTAGCCGTCCAGGCTGCAGCCGAACAGGGGCGCCCCCTCCTCCAGCATGAGCGGGAAGATGTCCTTGGACCAGTCGCGGTTCTCCCCCGGCGGAATCAGGTCGAGGACCTCCGGTTCCAGCACGTAGATGCCAGTGTTGATGGTGTCGGAGAAGACCTCGCTCCAGCCCGGCTTTTCCAGGAACTTGGTGATCCGCCCCTGCTTGTCGGTGATCACCACCCCGAATTGCAGGGGATCCTTCACCGAGGTCAGGGTGATGGTCGCCTGCGCCCGGTTGTCGGCGTGGAATTTGAGCACCTGGCTGAGATCGAAATCGGTCAGCAGGTCGCCGCTGATGATCAGGAACCGCTCGTCGAGGAATTTTCCGGCCGCCTTCACCGCCCCGGCGGTGCCGAAATCCTCCAGCGGTGTCACGTAGGTGATGCGCACCCCGAACTCGCTGCCGTCGCCGAAAAAGTTCTTGATCACCATCGGTTGGTGGTAGAGCACCAAAATCAGTTCGGTGATGCCGTGCTTTTTCAGCAGGTCGATGATGTGCAGCATGATCGGGCGGTTGAACAGCGGGATCATCGGTTTGGGCAGGTTGATGGTCAGAGGGTGGATGCGGGTACCGAACCCTCCGGCCATGATGACGGCTTTCATAGTAAAACCTCCTGGGAAGTCAGAATTCAGAATTCAGGAGGAAGAGCCAGGTCTTTCCTTCTGGATTCTGACTCCTGGATTCTGATTATTTGCCTCTTTTTGCCAGCAGTCGGGCGATTTCGCTCTTGAGTTCGCTCAGGTCGGAGCTCTTCACCACGTAGGCGTCGGCCAGCCAGGAGGAGAAGTCGTCCTTGTAGCAGCTGAAAGCCGTGCACAGGATCACCGCCGTGTCGGTCTTCTCCTTCACGATCTTCTGCAGCAGTTGCAGGCCGCTCTCCCCCTTCATCTGGATATCCAGTACGATCAGGTCGAAGGGACGCTCCTGCAGCAGCGCCGCCGCCTCCGCCGCGCTCCCCGCGGTCACGACCTGGTGCCCCTCGTCCTCCAGTTCGGCGGCATAGAGGTGGCGGATGTCCCGTTCATCATCGACGACCAGCAGTTTAGCCATGTGTGTTCTCCCCGGTAATTTTCAATCGAATGGTGAAAGTCGTTCCGACCCCCTGCTCGCTTGCGATCTCCAGCCGCGCTCCGTGCCCCTCGAGAATGCGGGCGCACAGGGAGAGGCCGAGGCCGGTCCCCTGCTCCTTGGTGGAATAGAAGGGAGTCGTGGCCGCCTGCAGCGTCTCCGGTGTCATTCCCGGGCCGCTGTCGACGATCTGGATCAGCGCTTCCTGGTCCTGCCGCTGGCTGCTCAGGCTCAGCGAGCCCCCCTGAGGCATCGCCTCGATGGCATTGTTGACGATACTGCGGATGCAGTAGGTCAGCTTTTTGTAATCCACCCGCAGTAGCGGCAGTCGCGGATCGAGCTGCAGCCGGCCGCTGATGCCGTGCAGCTTCAGATCCTCGCTCAGACCGGTGTAGAAGCCCGTCAGCAACTGGTTGATGTCCCACAGGTCGAGGGTCGGATGCAGGGATTCCGAGTAGGTGAGGACCTCCTGCAGCACATCCTCCAGCCGGCGCGCCTCCTTGACGATCGATTCGATGTAGGTGCGGCGACTGTCCTCCAGGTCGGTGCTGCGGCTCAGAGTGCGGGCGAACCCGCCGATGATGGTCAGCGGATTGCGGATGGAATGGGCGATGTTGGCCGTCAGCTTGCCCACCAGCGCCATCTTCTCCATGCGCAGGATCAGCGCCTGCTGCTCCTTGAGACGGCGGTTGGCCTCGGTGAGTTGGGCCAGCTTCTCCTGCAGCCGCAGGTAGTAGGCGGCCCGCTCGATGGCGAAGGAGACCGGCAGGGCGAAGGTTTCCAAGGAATGGATATCCTCGTCGCCGATCGGCTGGTTGTTGATGATGTTGTCCGCCAGCAGCAGGCCGATGCCGTTGCCGTGGCTGACCAGCGGCACCAGCAGCAGCTGCCGCACCCCCAGCGCTTCGGCTTGATGGGAGTCGATCCCCGGCTCCCGGAACAGGTCGTCGATGCGCACCGAGACCTGCTCGTTCAGCGCCTTGACGAACAGATGCTCGCTGCGGCTCAAGGGGACGCTCAGTATCTCCAGCAGATCGCGGAACTTGTCCTTTTCCGCCCCCATTTTCTGCTCGAAGAAGTGCTGACCCATCTGCTCAAGGGAAAAGTCGTGACTGGCGATCTCCTGCCAGATCCGGCTCGCCTCCTCCCGCCGCCGGGGCCCCACGGCGAAATGGCCCCGCAGCAGGCGTCGCTCCCCGTCCACCAGCAGCAGCAGCGCCCGGTTCAGACCGAACCCCTTGCCCGAGGTTACCGCCGTCAGCGCCATCGCCAGTACCTCGTCCAGGTCCATCGAAGTTTGCAGCACCTGGCCGATCTCGTGCAGGAAGCTCACCTCCCGGCTGCGGCTGTCGAACTGCCGGCGCAGGGTGGTCAACTGCATGCGCAGGTTGAGCAATTCCTCCATGGCGTAGGGGAAGAGGGAGGCCAGACCGTCGGACTCGTTGCCGAGGTTGCGCACATCCTCGAGAAACCGCGGGCATTCCAGGCAGCGCCGGATGAAGCGCTGCTTGCGGTCGAACAGCAGCCCCTCCTCCCCCGGCCGCAGGGACTGGCAAGCCTCGGGGGCGATCTGTTCCTGGGTCCAGCAGCACTGCGGATTCACGTCGGAAAGGCCTTTGTCAGCGGGCGGCAACAGGGCGGAAACAGCCGGATAACATCCCGGGGAGTATAGCATTTTTAATGGGTATTACAATATGGGCGGGACGGATGGGAATCTAACCGAGTGCATCTTTCAAGGCCGGTAAGTCCTGTTCGATGACCAGCCAAATCAATTTGAGGTCGAGGCCGAGGTAATCATGGACCAGAATGTTTCGAAAGCCGGAGATAGCCCGCCAATCGATGTCGGGATGCTGGCCCTTCCATTCTTCGCTGAGCCGTTGGCTGGACTCCGCCAAGGTCTGCAGGTTTCTGACGACCGCATCCTGAATCAGGTCGGAGGCGAAAAAAGTTTCCTTCTCGCCCCCAAGGTAGCGCTCGATCCGTGCTATACAGGACCGCATGTGGTCGATGAGGACCGCGTCCCGGACTTCCCTGGTCACAGGTCCACCGCCTGGGCCAGCACTTTCTCCCTGATTTTCGGGTGCAGCGAGGCGGGAGTGACCACGTCGACCCGCCGGCCGAGACAGTCCTGCAGGTCCATCAGCAAACCGCCCAGGGCCAGGGCCGAGCGCCCCTCTTCAAGGTCGACCAGCAGATCGATATCGCTTTGCTCCCCCCCCTCATCCCGGGCCAGGGAACCAAAGAGACGGACTCGTACGGCACCGCGCTCCGCGGCCAGGCGCTTGATCGTATGCCGATGTTTTTCGATGAAGGGATCCATCCGGGCGCACTCCAGTGCAGGTAATTATGCCGACTTCATTCTCATTGTAGCCAAACAGGGAATGGCTGCCAAGCGCCCTCTGCCAATTATCGATTAAGCGGTTGCCAATCCCTCTTGTCACCGCCATGTTCCCGATGGCATCATCCCCGCCATGAAGGACAAACCGAAAGCCTACAACCTGTTTTCCGAACACCTCAAGGCCCGCTTTGGCGGGCGGGTGCACAAGATTTCCGTCG
>CAZYXS010000119.1:0-10212 GCA_964650955.1 uncultured Desulfuromonadales bacterium
CATCGAGCACAAGGGGAACTACCGCGACCTGACCTACGCCTGGATCGGCGACGGCAACAACATGGCCAACAGCTGGATCAATGCCGCCGCCGTGTTCGGCTTCGAGCTGCAGGTGGCCACCCCCAAGGGGTACGAACCGGCTCCCCAGGTGATGGCCCGCGCCGAGGCGCTGGGGGCGCGCATCCGCTACAGCAACGACCCCCTCGAGGCTGCCCGGGGCGCCCAGGTGCTCAACACCGACGTCTGGGCCAGCATGGGCCAAGAGGCGGAGCAGAAGGAGCGGGAAAAGGCCTTCGTCGGTTTCCAGATCGACGACCGGGTGGTGGCCGCCGCCGACCCCGACAGCATCGTGCTGCACTGCCTGCCGGCCCACCGCGGCGAGGAGATTTCCGACGACGTCATCGAAGGGCCCCATTCGGTGGTCTTCGACGAGGCGGAGAACCGTCTGCACGTGCAGAAAGCCATCATGGCGATGTTGATGAAATGACCATTACCTGCCCCCACTGCGAATTCGCCAAGGAGGTCGATCCGGCCACCCTGCCGGACAAGCCGCTCAAGGTCACCTGTCCCCGCTGCCGGGAGGTGTTCAGTTTCCAGAAGCCGGCACCGCCGGCCGCGGAGACCTTCACAGTCGCCGCGGAAGAATCTTCGGACCCGGCGTTGCCTGCCCCCGTCGCCGAACCCGCCCGCCAGCGCAGCTGCAAGATATGCGGCGCGGTGCAGCCGACCGGAAGCTTCTGCACCGCCTGCGGCGCCAGCCTGGTGGGCGGGGTGGCGATTGCCGCCGGTTACCGGTATGCCGGTTTCTGGATTCGCGCCGCGGCGGTCATCGTCGATTCCCTCCTGGTGACGGTTGTCCAGGGGATCTGCGGGTACCTGCTCGGCCTGGCAGGGAGCGGGCTGATGATGGAGGACGAACTGCTGCTGGGGAGCGTCGGCTTCATGCTCGGATCGGCGATCTCCCTGGCCTACTACATATTTTTCACCGGCTACTGCGGCCAGACCCCGGGCAAAATGGCGCTGCGCATCAAGGTGATTCGCAGCGACGGCAGCGACATCGGCTACGGTCGGGCCTTTTTGCGGGAGGCGATCGGCAAATTCGTCTCTGCCATCATCCTCTTCATCGGCTACCTCATGGCCGCCTTCGACGACCGGAAACGGGCCCTGCACGACCGCATGGCCGACACCTACGTAATTAAACTCTGAGAATCCAGGAGCCAGCAGTCAGAATTCAGCCCCAAACCTTCTGACTCCTGGATTCTGGATTCTGGATTCCCAACCCAAAGGAGACCAACATGTCCAGAAAAGGTACCGCCAACAAAGTGGTTCTCGCCTATTCCGGCGGGCTCGACACCTCCATCATCCTCAAGTGGCTGGTCGAGGAATACGACTGCGAAGTCGTCGCCTACTCGGCCGACCTCGGCCAGGGGGAAGAACTGGACCATATTCCGGAGAAGGCCAAAAAGACCGGCGCCAGCAAGTGCCACATCGTCGATCTGAAGGAGGAGTTCGCCCGCGACTTCGTCTTCCCCATGTTCCGCGCCAACGCCATCTACGAGGGGCGCTACTTCCTCGGCACGTCCATCGCCCGGCCGCTGATCGCCAAGGCGCAGATGGAGATCGCCGCAAGCGAAGGGGCCGACGCCGTCTCCCACGGCGCCACCGGCAAGGGGAACGACCAGGTGCGCTTCGAAATCGCCTACTACCACTACAATCCGGGGATCAAGGTCATCGCCCCCTGGCGCGAGTGGGACATGAAGAGCCGCACCGACCTGGAAAACTACGCCCGCCAGCGCGGCATCCCGGTGCCGACCAGCAAGAAGTTCCCCTGGAGCTCCGACCGCAACCTGCTGCACATCTCCTTCGAGGGGGACATCCTGGAAAACCCCTGGGCCGAGGCCCCCGAGGAGATGTACGTGCTGACGGTGCGCCCCGAGGACGCCCCGGATCAGCCGGAGTACGTGGAAGTCGAGTTCGAGAATGGAGACGCGGTGGCCGTCAACGGCGAGCGCCTCTCCCCCGCCAAGCTGCTGGCCAAGCTCAACGAGTTCGGCGGCCGCCACGGCATCGGCCGGGTCGACCTGCTGGAGAACCGTTTCGTCGGCATGAAGAGCCGCGGCGTCTATGAGACCCCCGGCGGCACCATCCTCGAGGAGGCCCACCGCGCCGTCGAGTCGATCACCATGGACCGCGAGGTCATGCATCTGCGCGACTCCCTGGTGCCCCGCTACGCCGCCATGATCTACAACGGCTTCTGGTTCTCTCCCGAGCGTCGGGTGCTGCAGGCTCTTATCGACGAATCGCAGAAGACCGTCAACGGCAAGGCCCGCATCAAGCTCTACAAGGGGCACGCCCGCGTCGTGGGCCGCGACTCGGCCAGCGACAGCCTGTTCAACGTCGACTTCGCCACCTTCGAGAAGGACGAGGTCTACAACCAGGCCGACGCCGAAGGCTTCATCAAGCTCAACGCCCTGCGCATGCGCATCGCTGCCATCCAGCGGCAGACCAAGTAAAACCCAGGAGTCGGATACCAGGAGTCAGAATCCGGAAGGGACTTGATCCTTTCCGGATTCTAACTCCTGAATTCTGGATTCTCTCTATATGGAATTTACCAAGCAGCCCCAGATCAAGACTTCGGTGGTCGCCTGCATCGTGGACGAACAGCAGCGGGTGCTGCTGACCCGGCGCTGCATCGAGCCCTTCTGCAGCCAGTGGGTGATGCCGGGGGGGCGCATCGACCATGGCGAAGCGATCCTGGCCGCCCTGCACCGGGAGGTGCGCGAAGAGGTGGGGATCGAGGTGCATGTCGAGGGGCTGATCGACGTCTACGAGCATGTGCGGGTCGGCGCCGGCAACGATCACTACGTCATCCTCTATTATCGCGCCAGCCCCCTGAGCTGCGAGCTGCATCCCAACGGCCAGGAGTGCACCGAGGCACTCTGGGCGCCGATGGAGGGTCTGCCGCGGATGGACCTGCCGCCGGGCTGCCGCCACATCCTGGCCAAGGTCTTCCCGCAATTGATCTGGCCCGAAGGTCCGCCCCCGCCGGCCGCCGATGCCGCCAACGAACTTCCGGGGAGCGATACTCCCCCCGCCCTCTGCCGCTTCGAGGAACCCTGAGCCGATGTTCCGCATCGTCGAAAAACAGGTCCGGCTCGACTTCCCCCTCGGCCATCACCTGCACGGCCTGATCTGCCAGATTCCCAATCGACTCGGCGTCTCCGGCTTCGCCTGCAAACTCACCGACCCCGATGCCAAGTGGCAGCAGATCCGGTCGATCTTCGAACTGGTGGCGGAGGGTGCCGGCAACCTGAAGAAACTCCACTTCCTGTTCCTGCCCGAGGCGACGCTGCCCGCCCCCCGCCTGGAGGAGGCGCTGGAGTTCATCGACCGCCGCTTCCGCCCCAACACCGTGACCATGCTCGGCATCGAACATGTCACCCTGGAGGAGTACCGCGCCGTCCTGGCACGCTTCCGGGCGGACAACCAGGAGGCCCTCGCCTCCGTCGACGCCGACCTCGAGGCCGGGGATATCGCCGGCATCCCCGTCAACTGGGCGGTCACGGCGATCAAGGAGGCGGACGGCCGGCTGCGGGTGCTACTGCAGGCCAAGAGCCACCCCTTCGGCGGCGAGGAGACCATCGACCCGAGCCACGACCTCTACCGGGGCAAGGTCTTCCCCCTGGTGCGCAGCGAGCCGACGGGCTTCAACTTCATGACGGTGATCTGCCTCGACTACATCTACCGCGACCTCTACCAGTCGAACATCACGGCCATCATCGAGCATGCCAACCAGCTCTATTTCTCGACCCGTCAGCGCCTCGACCTGCTGGCGGTGCTGCAGTGCAACCCCAAGCCCGAGCACCAGGCCTTTCGCGACGTGGTCAGCGGTTTCTACGGCGAATATCTCGCCTACACCCCGGGGGTGCGCGACACCATCACCGTCTTCTGCAACAGCTCGGCCGCGACCTCGGGGCTGCCGGTCAAGGGGGAAGCCAGCTTCGGCCACTCAGCCGTGCTCATCCACCGCAGCCACAAGCTGGCGGCGGAGGAGCAACCGGAGTTTCGTTGCGACGATTTCGACGGACTGCCGGTGAACCGGCTGCGCTTCGGCACCGACACCCGGCTCTACCTCTTCAACCTGCCGGTCTACCACGAGCTCGACCCGCGCACCACCCGGGCGCCGCTGAAAATTCATTCCATCTTCCGGCCCGAGGGGAACTCGGGCTGGATCCGCATCGACGGGCAACACTGACGAGCCGACGGCTCTCTTTCGCAAACGGAGTCTTACCGCATGAAAGACAAACTCTGGGGCGGGCGCTTCACCCAGCCCACCGACAAATTCGTGGAAGAATTCACCGCCTCCATCGAGTTCGACCAGCGCATGTACCGCTACGACATCCAGGGCTCCATCGCCCACTGCCGGATGCTGGCCAAGCAGGAAATCATCACCACCGCCGAGGCCGACACCATCGTCGCCGGCCTGGAGGGGATCCTGGCCGACATCGAGGCCGGCAACTTTTCCTTCGAGGTGGCCCTCGAGGATATCCACATGAACGTGGAGGCGCGGCTCATCGAGCGCATCGGCGCCGTCGGCGGCAAGCTGCACACCGCCCGCTCCCGCAACGACCAGGTGGCGCTGGATGTGCGCCTCTACCTGCGGGATGAGGTCAAGACCATCCTCGGCTACCTCGACGCCCTGCAGGAGTCGCTGCTGGCCCAGGCCGAGGGCAACCTGGACGTGATCATGCCGGGTTACACCCACCTGCAGACCGCCCAGCCGATCCTCTACGCCCACCACATGCTCGCCTACTACGAGATGGTCAAGCGGGACGCAGGGCGCATGGCCGACCTGCTGGCCCGCTTCAATGTCCTGCCGCTGGGGGCCGGGGCTCTGGCCGGCACCACCTTCCCCATCGACCGGGAGTTCGTCGCCGCCCAGCTCGGCTTCGACGGCGTCACCCGCAACAGCCTCGATTCCGTCTCCGACCGGGACTTCGCCATCGAGTTCTGCGCCGCCAGCTCGATTTTGATGATGCACCTCTCCCGCCTCTCCGAAGAGCTGATCCTCTGGTCGAGCGCCGACTTCGCCTTCATCGAGCTCACCGACGCCTTCTGCACCGGCTCCTCGATCATGCCGCAGAAGAAGAACCCCGACGTCCCCGAACTGGTGCGGGGCAAGACCGGCCGGGTCTACGGCAACCTGATGAGCCTGCTGACCCTGATGAAATCCTTGCCGCTGGCCTACAACAAGGACATGCAGGAGGACAAGGAGCCGCTCTTCGACACCATCGACACGGTCAAGGGGAGCCTGAAGATCTTCGCCGACATGATCGCGCAGATGAAGGTGCGCGCCGCCAACATGCGGGTCGCCGCCGCCCGCGGCTACTCCACCGCCACCGACGTGGCCGACTACTGCGTGCGCAAGGGGCTCCCCTTCCGCCAGGCCCACGAGGTGGTCGGCAAAACCGTGCGCTACTGCATCGAGCACGGCAAGGAGATCGACCAGCTCAGCCTCGAGGAGCACCGCCAGTTCTCGCCGCTGATCGAAGCGGACATCTACGATCATGTCAGCCTCGAAGCCTCGGTCAACGCCCGCAAGGCCACCGGCGGCACCGCCCGCGAGGCGGTGGAGCGGGAGATCGCCCGGGCCCGCGCCGAACGGCTGAACCGTTGATGCCAGGGAGGATTCCGGTGCTCCGCGCTCTCTTGCCGCTGCTCCTGGTTCTTCTGCTGCTGCCTGCCTGCGGCAAGAAAGGGCCCCTGCGGCCCAAGCTCGCCCCGCTGCCGGCGGCCCCGGTCGAGTTCGGCGTCCGCCAGCAGGGGGAGGCCCTGCTGCTGAGCTGGCGGCTGCCGATCCGCAACCAGGACGACAGCCCGCTGGCAGGGGTGCGCATGCTGCACCTCTACCGCAGCGAATTCGACCCTCTGGATGACTGCCCCGACTGTCGCGAAGCCACCACCCCCTATCGCCGCATCGACCTCGACTACCTGCAGCAGGTGCGGCGCCAGGGGGAGCGGCTGTTGCTGGTGGATGACCAGGTCAGCGCCGGCGGGGGTTACCGCTACCGCCTGGCGGCCCTCGGCGCCGCCGACAAGGAGGGGGCAGCGGCCTGGGTCAAGGTGGTGGTGCAGACTCCGCCCCCCTCCCCCCGGCACCTGGCCGCCCAGCCCCTCGACCGGCAGGTGCGATTGAGCTGGGAGGCGGCAACGCCCCCGGCCGGCACCACCCTGCTCGGCTACAACGTCTACCGGCGCTCCTTGGGCGAAGCGTTCGGCGATACCCCGGTCAACCCCGCTCCCCTGGCGGAGCCACGCTTCGACCACTTCGGCCTGATCAACGGCCAGACTTATGTCTTTGGCCTCACCACTCTGGTGCAGGGTGCCCACGGAGCAGTGGAAAGCCCCCTGGCCGAAACCCCGCCTGTAACCCCGGAAATCGGCCAATAACCGGGCTTTGACATTCCCCGGGAGGTATGCTACCAATACTTTTCTTTATCCAACACGGGGTTTTATTCATTCCGGCAATTGCCATCAAAATCAGCATCACTCTGGAGGAGGAAGCTTATGTTCACTGGGTCCATGGTCGCGATCGTGACCCCTTTCGACCGCAATGGCCGGTTCGATGAGGAAACCTACCGGCAACTGATCGAGTTCCAGCTTGAAAACGGCACCGACTGCATCGTCCCCTGCGGCACCACCGGCGAGTCCGCCACCCTCGACTACGAGGAGCACCACCGGGTCATCCAGGTCTGCATCGAGCAGGTCAACAAGCGCGTTCCGGTCATCGCCGGAACCGGCGCCAATTCCACCGCCGAAGCCCTCGAACTCTCCCTGAAGGCCAAAGCGTTGGGCGCCGACGGCCTGCTGCTGGTCTGCCCCTACTACAACAAGCCCTCCCAGGAAGGGATCTTCCAGCACTACAAGAAGCTGGCCGAAACCATCGCCCTGCCCCAGGTGCTCTACAACGTCCCCGGGCGCACCGGTGTCAACATGGCCGCCGAAACCACCGCCCGCCTGGCGGAGATCTCCAACATCGTCGCCATCAAGGAAGCCTCCGGCGACATGACCCAGATCGGTCAGATCCTCGCCAAGGCCGGCGACAAGATCGACGTCATCTCCGGTGACGACTTCCTCACCTACCCGATGATGGCCATCGGCGCCGTCGGCGTAATCTCCGTCTCCGCCAACGCCATCCCCAAGCAGGTCAAGGCCATGGTCGACGCCGCCCAGGCCGGCGACCACGCCGTCGCCCGCAAACTGCACCTCGAACTGCTCGACTTCCACCAGGCCATGTTCATCGAGGCCAACCCGGTGCCGGTCAAGACCACCCTCGGCCTGATGGGCAAACTCAACCCCGACGTGCGCCTGCCGCTGGTGCAGATGATGCCGGCCAATCTCGAGAAACTGCAGGCGGTGCTCAAGCGGTACAAGCTGGTCTGATCTGCGTAGGGGCATATTGCATATGCCCTGGGCGCACAGCAGTGCGCCCCTACATTGTTACGAGGAATTCCCCATGATTAAAGTTGCCGTTACCGGCGCCGCCGGGCGCATGGGCGGGCGCATTATTACCGCCGTCAAGGAGGCCGAAGGGCTCGAACTGGCCGGCGCAGTGGAGCGCCCCGGCCATGAAATGATCGGCCAGGACGCCGGCCTCATCGCCGGCTGCGGCTCTGCCGGGGTAAAGATCACCGCCAGCCTCGACGAGGCGCTGAAAAACGCCGATGTCCTCATCGACTTCACCTTCCCCGAGGTGACCCTGAAGAACCTCGCCACCTGCGTGCGCCTGGGCAAGAAGCTGGTCATCGGCTCCACCGGCTTCACCCCCGCCCAGCGGGAAGAGGTGAAAAAGGCCGGGGCGCAGATCCCGGTGATCCTCGCCCCCAACATGAGCGTCGGAGTCAACGCCTGCTTCAAGCTGCTCAAGGAGACGGCGAAGATTCTCGGTCCCGGTTTCGACGTGGAGATCGTCGAGTTGCACCACAACAAGAAGAAGGATTCTCCCAGCGGCACGGCGGTGCGCATGGGCGAGGTGGTGGCCGAGGCCTTGGGGCGCGACTACAACCAGTGCGCC
Organism: uncultured Desulfuromonadales bacterium; assembly: GCA_964650955.1. Classification (GTDB taxonomy): domain Bacteria; phylum Desulfobacterota; class Desulfuromonadia; order Desulfuromonadales; family CAZYXS01; genus CAZYXS01. The sequence goes on from CAZYXS010000119.1 coordinate 8,075, forward strand.
GTGTTTCACCGCGAGGGGATGTGCGGGGAGCGCACCGCCGAGGAGATCGGCATGCAGACCGTACGCGGCGGCGACATCGTCGGCGAGCACACCGTCTACTTCATCGGCATGGGCGAGCGCATCGAGATCAGCCACCGCGCCATGAGCCGCGACATGTTCGCCCGCGGCGCCGTCCGCGCCGCCGCCTGGCTGGCGGCCAAGGAAGCGGGGATGTACGACATGCAGGACGTGCTGGGCCTGAAATAAATTCGCCCTGACCCTGCCTTGCCCGGATTATGCTTTTGCACTTGCCCCTCCCCTCCCCGTGAGTGCAGCCGAACGGAAGGATTTTAATCCGAGGCTTTCGGGGACGAATGTCCGAAGCCCGCAGGGCAAGTTTTCGTCCCCGTCGGATTAAAATCCTGGAGTGAGGGGACCCCGCAGGGGCAAACGGCAGGGGTGCCCTTCTTTTGGTTACTTTTCTTGGGCAAGCAAGAAAAGTGACTCGACTGGCGGGGCGAAACCCGCCGGTCTTGTTTTTATCGGTTCACGCATAAGGCTTTAAAAGCGTTAAACCACAATCAAGACCGCGGGGTCGCGGCCCCGCTCGCCGCCCTACTTTTTTGGTATGCGCCAAAAAAGTAGGCAAAAAAACGCACCCCAATGCCCCCGCCCGCCTCCGGCGGGTCCCCTGCGCTACGCAGACATTGCGGGGGCCGGCAAAAACTCGCCCTTCGGGCTCAAACAGTTTGCCGGCCTGTTTCCCGCAACGTCCGCTTCGCTCCGGCGAGGGCATAAGGGGAACCAAGGTCCAAGGGAACCAAGGTCCAAGTCAAATACGCAAGGCAATCATTTCAATCCACATACAAAGGAGTTATTGCATGGCCCGCATCAACGACAGCTACCTCAAACTCAAAGCCGGCTACCTGTTTCCCGAAATCGGTCGCCGGGTCCGGGAATTTTCCGCCGCCAACCCCTCCGCCAAGGTGATCCGTCTCGGCATCGGCGATGTGACCCGCCCCCTGGCGCCGACGGTGCTAAAGGCCTTTCACGCCGCTATCGACGACCTCGCCACCACCGAGAACTTCGCCGGCTACGGCCCCGAGCAGGGGTACGACTGGCTGATCAACGCCATTATCGACAAGAGCTATAAGCCCCTCGGCGTCGAGCTGAAAACCTCCGAGATGTTCATCTCCGACGGCTCCAAGTGCGACTGCGCCAACATCCTCGACATCTTCGCCCTCGACAACGTGGTCGCCATCGGCGATCCGGTCTACCCGGTCTACAATGACACCAACGTCATGATCGGCCGCACCGGCGAGGCCGACGAGAAGGGGTACTACAAGGGGATCGTTTATCTCCCCTGCACCGAGGCCAACGGTTTCATCCCCGAACTGCCGAAGGAAAAGGTCGACATCATCTACCTCTGCTTCCCCAACAACCCCACCGGCACCGTGGCCAGCAAGGCCGAACTGAAGAAATGGGTCGACTACGCCAACGCCAACGGCGCGGTGATCTTCTTCGACGCCGCCTACGAGGCTTTCATCACCAACCCGGAGATCCCCCACTCCATCTACGAAATCGAAGGGGCGAAGCAGTGCGCTATCGAGTTCCGCTCCTTCTCCAAGACTGCCGGCTTTACCGGCGTGCGCTGTGGTCTGGTGGTGGTGCCCGAAGAGGTGATGGGGACCACCGAGAAGGGGGAGAAATACTCCTTCAACAAGCTCTGGAACCGCCGCACCACCACCAAGTTCAACGGCGCCTCCTACCCGGTGCAGCGCGCCGCGGCCGCGGTCTATTCCGAGCAGGGGTGGAAGGAGACCAAGGAGATCATCGACTACTACATGGACAACGCCCGCATCATCCGCGAAGGCCTTAGCGCCGCCGGCATCACCTGCTACGGCGGCGTCGACGCCCCCTACATCTGGCTGAAAACCCCGGGCGGCCTCTCCAGCTGGGATTTCTTCGACAAGCTGCTCACCGAGTGCCACGTGGTCGGCACCCCCGGCTCGGGCTTCGGCCCGTCCGGTGAAGGTTTCTTCCGCCTCAGCGCCTTCGGTCACAAGGAGAACGTGATCGAGGCGGTGGAGCGGATCAAGAAGAAGTGGGGGAAGTAGGATGACAAACGGGCGGCCGGAAACGGTCGCCCGTTTGCTTTG
>CAZYXS010000120.1:0-5901 GCA_964650955.1 uncultured Desulfuromonadales bacterium
AGGCCCACAAGAAGGGGGCGTTCTTCGCCAATCCCTGCTACACCCAGATCCACCCGACCTGCATCCCCCAGTCCGGGGACCATCAGTCCAAACTGACCCTGATGTCCGAGTCGCTGCGTAACGACGGCCGCTGCTGGGTGCCGAAAAAACAGGGTGACAACCGTAAGCCGGGCGAAATTCCCGAGAATGAGCGGGACTACTACCTGGAGCGCAAATACCCCTCCTTCGGCAACCTGGCCCCCCGCGACATCGCCTCCCGCGCCGCCAAGGAACAGTGCGACGACAATCGTGGCGTCGGCCCCGGCGGCCGCGGCGTCTATCTCGACTATGCCGCTTCCATCGCCCGCGTCGGCGAGGACACCATCCGCGAGCGCTACGGCAACCTGTTCGAAATGTACGAGAAGATCACCGACGAAAACGCATACAAGCAGCCGATGCGTATCTACCCGGCCCCCCACTACTCCATGGGCGGCCTCTGGGTCGACTACGACTGCATGAGCAACCTCCCCGGCCTGTTCGTGCTCGGCGAAGCCAACTTCTCGGTTCACGGTGCCAACCGTCTCGGCGCCTCGGCGCTGATGCAGGGCCTGGCCGACGGCTACTTCGTCATTCCCTACACCATCGCCGGCTACCTGGCCACCGTCAAACCCGGCCAGGTCAAGGACGATCACGCCGAGTTCAAGAAATCCCGGGAGGACGTGGAAAACCAGAACAAGAAACTTCTGGGCATCAAAGGGAAGAAGACCGTCGCCGAGTTCAACCGCGAGATGGGTAAGATCATGTGGAACAACGTCGGCATGGCCCGCAGCGAAGCCAGTCTCAAGGAAACCCTGCGCGAAATCCCCAAGCTGCGCGAGGAGTTCTGGCAGAACGTCAAGGTCACCGGCGAGGGCGCCGAGCTCAACCAGCAGTTGGAAAATGCCGGCCGCGTCGCCGACTTCCTCGAGTTCGCCGAGCTGATGGCCAAGGACGCCCTGCACCGTGAAGAGTCCTGCGGGGGTCACTTCCGCGTCGAGCACCAGACCGAGGACGGCGAGGCGATGCGCGACGACGAGAACTTCTGCTATGCCGCTGCCTGGGAGTTCAAGGGCCTGAACAAGGAGCCTGAACTGCACAAGGAGCCCCTGAAATTCGAAAACGTCCACTTGGCCGTAAGGAGTTACAAATAATGAACCTTACACTTTTTGTCTGGCGCCTGAAGAACGCCCAGGACAAGGGCAAACTCGAACGCTACGAAGCCAAACATGTCAGCCCCGACCAGTCCTTCCTGGAAATGCTCGACGAGGTCAACGAAGACCTGATCAAGCAGGGGATCGACCCGATCGCTTTCGACCACGACTGCCGCGAAGGGATCTGCGGCATGTGCTCCCAGGTGATCAACGGCCGTCCCCACGGCCCCCAGGAGAAGACCACCGTCTGCCAGCTGCACATGCGCCAGTTCAACGACGGCGACACCGTCTACATCGAGCCATGGCGGGCCCGGGCGTTCCCCATCCATAAGGACCTGATCGTGGACCGGACCGCCCTGGATACCATCCAGGAGGCCGGCGGCTACGTTTCCTGCCACACCGGTGGGGTCCCTGACGGCAACACCCTGCCCATCGGCAAGGATGAGGCCGACTACGCCATGGACGCCGCCGAGTGCATCGGCTGCGGTGCCTGCATCGCTTCCTGCCCCAACAGCGCGGCGATGCTGTTCACCGGCGCCAAGGTCTCCCAGTTCGCGGTCCTGCCCCAGGGCAAGGTGGAAGCGGCCCGCCGCGTCAACGCCATGACCGAGGCCGCCCAGGCCTGCGGCTTCGGCAACTGCACCAACCACTACGAGTGCGAAGCCGCCTGCCCGAAAGGGATCAACGTCAAGTTCATCGCCAAGCTGAACCGCGAATACATCAAGGCCCTGTTCAAGTAACGGCGGCCTCGTGCAGTCCCTTGTCCCAGGGGATTATGCGATGGGGGCGGGTCTTCGGACCCGCCCTTTTTTTCTTTCCAACGATGTTCAGGGCAACTGTTGACAACCCTGCTCGGCGGGGCTAGAAAAATAGGAGCTTCCCGGGAGGCTCCCCATGCACACGCTGATTCGTGAACAACCGATCAACGCTTCATCCCAAACCCTCTGGCAGTTCATTGCCACCCCGGCCAACCTCGACCTGTTGACCCCGCCCGACCTGCAGTTCCAGATTCTTTCCGAGATCCCCCGGGAGATGGGCGAGGGGCTGCAACTGCGCTACCGCATCCGCATCCCCTGGTTTGGACGATGGCACTGGCTGACGGAGATCAGCCGCATCGAGCCTGGCGTCTCTTTTGTCGACGAACAGCTGCAGGGCCCCTACCGCTTCTGGCGGCATTTTCACGAGATCCGCCCCCAATCCGATGGTCGCTGCCTGATGCGGGACCAGGTCAGCTACCAGTTGCCCCTGGGCCCCTTGGGACGCCTGCTGCACGGGCTGGTGGTGCGGCCCATGCTGGAGCGGATTTTCGACTACCGGGCCCAGCGGTTGCGGGAACTCTTTCCCGGATAGTTGCCGGAGATTCCGGACCTGCTAGATTTGAGACAGAAAGCAGGGCCGCCGTTCCATGGCGGCAGAAAGGAGAGTGACTCATGCGTGGGTGGATGAGGATCTGGGGGATGGCCCTGGGTCTGGCGGGGTTGCTGGCGAGTTCAGCGGTTGCCGCCGATTACGTAACCGACGCCGAGGCGCGGGTCAAGGCCGCCGATTGGGGAAAGTTGCAGACCCTGACCATGACCATGCAGGAATATCGCTATCAGCCCAAGACCCTGGGGTTCAAAGCGGGGGTTCCCTATAAGCTGGTGATCCGCAACGAGGGACGGGCCAAGCACTATTTCACCGCCCCGGAATTCTTCAAGGCGATCGCCACCCGCAAGGTGCAGGGGAGCGACGGCGAAGTCAAGGCCCCCTACTTCACCGCCTTGGAGGTCTATCCAGGCAAGGCGCTGGAACTCTTCTTCATCCCGGTGACTCCGGGCAGCTACAAGTTGCTCTGCACCATTGCCGGGCACGAGGAACAGGGGATGCACGGGACGCTGGACATTGAATAATTGGGCCAGCGAACCAGTGGGGCCCGAGCCCGGCGGCTGGAGCTGCCGGGCTCAGTCTTTTTGATGAGAGGCGGAGCGCCGCATCGCCGCCCAGCCGGACCGCTACCTGAGCAAGATCTACGGCAAGGACGAGGCCGGCGGCACCAGGGTGTTGCCCAGCCCCCTGCAAGCCCTTGGCAACCCCATTTTTTCAAACATACCCGGAGGAAAGTTTGTTTGCCCTCTGGGAATCTTGACCTCCGTCAAAGCATTCCCCCTTGTCCTCCTGCATCCTGGAGCCATCATCCCCCTCCATCCCAAAGGTGATGCACCATGACGCGTTGGCTCGTTTCTCTCCTCCTGCTGCTCGGCTTCGCCGCCCCTTCCCTGGCGGCCCCCGCCATTTCCTGCCATTGCTTCCAGGACCGCAGCTTCGACCCGCAGCGGGCCGCGGCGGCAGATCCCTATTTTCTGGCCACCACCCAGAATTCCCTGTTGGCTGCCACCTACGGCATCTCCAAGAAAGAGGTGGTGCGGGCAAAAATGGGGGGGCGGGTTGGGGAGGATCTCTGGCTCGCCCACACCCTGGCGGTGCGCACCGGGCAGAATGCCGCGCAGTGGCAGGAAGCCCGCGCTGCCTCCGGCAGTTGGGCCGGGGCGATCGCCAAGGCGAAGGTGCCGGACAAGACCCTGGGGCCGAGCCTGGTCCGGGTACTCAAGGGAAAACCCGATGACAGGGAACTGGCGCGGGCGGTGGTCGAGGAGGTTCTGATCCAGCGAGCGGGGATCGCCCCGGAGGTACTGGCAGGGTTGAAGAAACAGCAAGCCACTCCCCAGGAGACCATTCTGGCCTGCTTCCTTTCCCGGCAGACGGGCAAACCGGCACTGGGATTATTGGAAGCGGTGCAGAGTAAAAACCGCACCTGGGGCAGCCTGCTGGCCGAACACAACATCGCAGCCTCCGAGATCGAACCGCGGGTGGTGCGGATGCTGGGGGCACGCTGAGTTGCTGTGATTCCTCCTTGAACTGGTGTTCACCCCATTGCCCGCTATACTTCCCACCATGTGCGGACGGATTGCCCAGACCTTCAGCAGCCGGGAACTGATCGAACACTTCCATCTGGCGGGTGCGGCCGCGGTGGCGGAGGCGCGCTACAATATTGCCCCGTCGCAGCCGGTGGCGGCGGTGCGGGAGGATGCGGAAGGACGGAGCCTGGTGGAACTGCGCTGGGGGCTGGTGCCTTTCTGGGCCAAGGAGGCGAAGATCGGCTACCGGATGTTCAATGCCCGGGCCGAGACGGTCCACAGCCTGCCGGCTTTCAAGGCGGCCTTCCGGAGCCGGCGTTGTCTGGTGCCGGTGGCGGGCTTCTACGAATGGGCGCAGACTGCGGCGGGGAAGCAACCCTGGCACATCCGCCGGGCCGACGGCAAACCGCTGGCACTGGCGGGGCTGTGGGAGCGTTGGCAGGAGCCGGAGGGGGTCCAGACCCTGGAATCCTGCACCATCCTGACCTGCGCTGCGGCAAGGGAGATGGCGGCCCTCCATGAGCGGATGCCGGTGATCCTGGAACCGGAGGATTTCGCCCGCTGGCTCGACCCGGCGGAGAACCGGGTGGAGCGGTTGCGGGGGCTGCTGCAGCCGGCGGCGGCCGGGGTTTTGGAGCTGTTTCCGGTCTCGAGCTACGTGAACAAGACGGGCAACGAGGGGCCACGCTGTATGGAACCTGCCGCCCCTTAACCCGATATTCTGCAACAGGAAGCGCGGCGCCGGTCAGATGACTGGCGCTTTTTAATTTTTCGTGTAAGATGGGGCGATCGCTCCATTCCGCAATGTCCGAACCGGCCGGCCGGCCGGTTCTTCCATTCACCGTACAAGGAGGAGTCAAGATGAAGCGTCTGTTGCTGTTCACCTGTGCCACCTTGCTCATGGCCGGTTCGGCCTGGGCCGCCGACACCATCAAGATCGGCTTCAACATCGAGTTGACCGGGGATATCCCCAAGGTGGGCGAATCGTCCAAGTTCGCCGCCGAGATGCTCAAGGAAGACATCAACAAGGCCGGCGGCCTGCAGGTCGGCAACAAGAAGTACAAGCTGGAATTCGTCTACGAGGACAACGAGGCCAAGGCCGAATCGGCGGTCACCACGGCGCTCAAGCTGATCGAAAAGGATGGGGTCCTGGCCATCGTCGGCCCCAACTCCTCCAAGCAGGCGGTCCCCGCGGGCCAGGTGGCCAACGACAACCAGACGGTCATGGTCACCCCCTGGTCGACCAATCCCGACACCACCAAGGACCGCCCCTGGGTCTTCCGCGCCGCCTTCCTCGACCCCTTCCAGGGTCCGGTGGCGGTGAACTTCGCCGTGGAGCAGTTCAAGGCCAAGACCTCGGCGGTGCTCTACGACCTGGAAAACGACTATTCCAAGGGACTGGCCGAGATCTTCCGCAGCGAATTCGAGAAGAAAATGGGCAAGGGGACCATCAAGGCCTTCGAAAGCCACGGCACCAAGGACCTGGACTTCTCCGCCCAGTTGACCAAGATCATCGCCGCCAAGCCGGATTTCATCTTCGTTCCTGACAACTACAACCAGGTGGCCCTGATCATCAAGCAGGCTCGCCAGCTCGGCTACAAGGGCCCCTTCATGGGCTCCGACTCCTGGGGCTCGGCGGAGCTGATGACCCTGTGCGGCGACGTCTGCAAGGGGCAGTTCTTCTCCACCCACTACGCCGCGGCCGGCGCCACCGGCGCCACCAAGGAGTTCATCGACCGCTACAACAAGAAATACGGCTATGTGCCCGACGACGTCGCCGCCCTGACCTGGGACGCCACCCGCATCGTCCTCAAGGCGGTGCAGGAGACCAAGGGGCT
>CAZYXS010000120.1:5911-7159 GCA_964650955.1 uncultured Desulfuromonadales bacterium
GACGTACTGCTTGATCGCCGCCACCGGCAGCGCCAAGGGGCTCTCCGGCAAGCTGAAGAAGGACCGCAAGGCGGTACGCGACGCGCTGGCGGCCATCCCAAGCTTCGATGGGATCACCGGCGGCATGAAGTTCGACGCCCAGGGGGACCCGATCAAGTGCGCGGTGGTGGTGAAGATCTCCGACCAGGGGACCTTCGAGTTCACCAAGTCGGTCTGCCCGTAACAAACTTCTGGTTTGCAATCCAAAACAGATTAGGTATGATCGGCAGGCCGGTTTTCCCGGCCTGCCGATTGCCGTTTGCATCCGGCCTTCATCCCAGGAAAGGTCACCGGCCGAGCTCCGGCCGCCCATCCCATGATCGATACGATTCTGCAAAATGTCATCAACGCCCTGCAGTGGGGGAGTTTCTATGCCCTCATCGCCCTGGGCTACACTCTGGTTTACGGGGTGCTGACACTGATCAACTTCGCCCACGGCGACGTCTTCATGGTCGGCGCCTACATCGCCTTCTTCGTCGCCACCTTCCTGCTCGGCCTCGCCGGGATGCCGGGCTGGGTGGCCCTGGCGCTGACCATCCCCCTGACCATGATCCTGACCTCGGCGGTGGGGGTGACTTTGGAGCGGGTGGCCTACCGGCCGCTGCGGCGCAAGGGGGCCAACCGCCTCTACGTGGTCATCACCGCCCTGATGTGCGGCCTGATCCTCGAGCACGCCAACCTGGCGGCCCTGGGGGCAAGCCGCAAGGCTTTCCCGCCGATGATCGAGGAGACGGTCTACAAGGTCGGCGGGGTGGCTTTCACCAACCTCAAAATCGGCGTCATCGTCGCCGCCTTCGCGGTCTTTTTCTTCCTGCACTGGGTGGTGACCAAGACCCGGGTGGGGATGGCGATGCGGGCGATCTCCTACGACAAGTTCGCGGTGCCGCTGATGGGCATCCCCATCGATACCATCATCGTCGCCACCTTCGTGCTCGGTTCGGGCTTCGCCGGCCTGGCGGGGCTGCTGTTCGCCATGAGCTATCCGGTGCTGGAGCCGTACATGGGAGCGCTGATCGGCTGGAAGGCCTTCATCGCCGCGGTGGTCGGCGGCATCGGCGACATCCGCGGGGCGTTTCTGGGCGGCTTCCTGCTCGGTGCGGTGGAAATCATGGTGGTGGCCTTCTTCCCCTCCTCCTACCGCGACCTGTTTGCCTTCACCGTGCTGCTGGTCATCCTGGTCTTCAAACCGACCGGGCTGTTCGGAATTGC
>CAZYXS010000120.1:7259-10110 GCA_964650955.1 uncultured Desulfuromonadales bacterium
TATGTTCCGACGCTATTCCGTCCATACCCTGCTGATCCTGACCGGGGGCCTGATCACCTACCTCGCCTACGAGGAGATGGTGAGTCTCTACATCCTCTCGGTGCTGATGTTCATGGGGATCAACGTCATCCTCTCCACCAGCCTCAACCTGGTCAACGGCTACATGGGGGAATTCTCCTGCGGCCATGCCGGCTTCATGTGCGTCGGCGCCTACGTGAGCTCGGTGCTGGGGGTGGCGCTGTTCACCCAGGACAAGGTCTTCGGCGAGCCGCTTCTCGACCCCTCCCTGGCCCTGTGGGCCTTCCCCCTCATCGTGCTCGCCGGCGGGGTGGCGGCGGCGCTGGCGGGGCTGCTGGTGGCGATCCCCTCCTACAAGACCCGGGGGGACTACCTGGCCATCATCACCCTGGCGGCCAACTACATCATCATCAGCGCCATCCAGAACATGGACACCATCGGCGGCAGCCGCGGCTTCATGGGGATGAAGGGAGTGGTCACGGCCATGGAGGACGCGGTCTACCTCCCCTGGATGGTGATCTGGGTCTTTGTCTTCACCGTCTTCACCGTCTGGGTGCTGCGCCGCTACGTCTCCTCCACCTTCGGCAAGGGGGTGAGCGCCATCTGCCAGGACGAGGTGGCGGCGGAGATCATGAGCGTCAACACCAACAAGATCAAGACCATCAGCTTCATGGTCTCATCGGGCCTGGCGGGCATCGGCGGCGCCCTGTTCGCCTACGTCATCGGCTACGTCAACCCGGGCAGTTTCAACATCCTCAAGTCCACCGAGGTGCTGGTGATGGTCTACCTCGGCGGCATGGGCTCGCTGTCGGGCTCGGTGCTCTCGGCGGTGCTGTTCACGGTGCTGCTGGAGTTGCTGCGACCGCTGCAGATCATCAAGTGGATCGTGATCCCGCTGCTGCTGATTGTCCTCATGCAGTTCCGCCCGGAAGGAATCATGGGCAACAAGGAACTGGGCGACATCTTCCCCTGGCTCAAGCGCTTCTACAGGTTCAAATGATGGCTCAGACGCAAACCCACCCCGACAACACCCCAGTGCTCGAGATCCGCGGCCTGACCCAGCGCTTCGGCGGGCTGACGGCGGTCTCCGATTTCAACGTGGCGCTGCACCAAAGGGAACTGGCTGGATTGATCGGCCCCAACGGTGCCGGCAAGACCACGGTCTTCAACCTGGTGAGCGGTTTCTACCAGCCGAGTGCAGGGGAAATCCGCATCGGCGGCAAACCCACCGCCGGCCTCAAGCCCCACAAGGTCACCGCCCTGGGGGTGGCCCGCACCTTCCAGAACATCCGCCTGTGGAACGAGATGTCGGTGCTGGACAATATCCGCGTGGCCCAACACGGCACCCTCGGCTACGGTTTTTTCCACGCCGTCGCCCGCAGCCGCACCTACCGGGAACGGGAGGCGACCATCGAGCGGGAGGCGCGGGAGTTGCTGGAGGTCTTCCAGCTCACCAAGTATGCCGACGAGGTGCCGAAAAACCTCCCCTACGGCCTGCAGCGCAAGGTGGAGATCGTACGCGCCCTCTCCGAGAAACCGAAGCTGCTGCTGCTGGACGAACCGGCGGCTGGACTGAACTCGGTGGATATTCAGGAGTTGATCCGTCTGGTGCGCTGGATTCACGAAACCTTCGACGTCACCATCTGGATGATCGAGCACCACATGGACGTGATGATGGAGTTGTGCGAACGGATCAAGGTCATCGACTTCGGCCAGACCATCGCCGAGGGGACTCCGGACGAGATCCGCAACCATCCGGCGGTGATTTCCGCCTATCTGGGGGACGACAAGATCTGATGCTGCTTTCCGTCGAAAACCTCGAAGTCAAATACGGCAACATCCAGGCTCTGCACGGCATCAGCTTCCATGTCAACCAGGGGGAGATCGTCACCCTGATCGGGGCCAACGGCGCCGGCAAGACCACCAGCCTCTTCGCCATCGCCAGGCTGCAGCCGCCGGAGGCTCCCCGGGTGACGGGGGGGGAGATCAAGTTCGCCGGCAACTCCATCCTCAAGACTCCCCCCGACCGGGTGGTGAAGGACCTGCACCTGGCCCTGGTGCCGGAGGGGCGGCGCATCTTCGGCAACCTGACGGTCATGGAGAACCTGGAACTGGCCACCTACGCCCGGCCCAAGGGGGCCGACCTGGGGCAGGAGTACCAGCGCATCTTCGACCTCTTTCCGCGCCTGCACGAGCGGCGCAAGCAGCGCAGCGAGTCCCTCTCCGGGGGGGAGCAGCAGATGCTGGCGGTGGGGCGGGCACTGATGACCGGCTGCACCTTCCTGATGCTCGACGAGCCTTCCATGGGGCTGGCTCCGGTCATCAAGTACGACCTGTTCCGCTCCCTCAAGCGACTCAACCAGGAGGGGATGACCATCCTGCTGGTGGAGCAGAACGCCAAGCTCGCCCTGGAGCTGGCCCACCGGGGCTATGTGCTCGATACCGGGACCATTGTGGCCGAGGGGTCGGGGGTGGAGTTGCTTGGGAATCCTGAGGTGAAGAAGGCTTATCTTGGGGGGTAAAAGGCTGGAAATGCCAAAGCGAACACAAGGCCGGCTCTCAAAAGGGAGCCGGCCTTTTCGTTGAAAAAACAAAAAAACTTGGACCAAGACCGCGGGGTCGAGACCCCGGCTACCAAGGCCGACACCTGCAGCCGAATCGAAATCAATGCTCACCGCCCCGGCCAGCGACAAATCCATCGCTCACCGGCAACCAGACCCGAAAACTCGCCCCCTCCCCCACCTCACTCTCCACCGAAATCTCCCCCCCCAGCGCCTGCACGATCCCATAGCTGACCGAAAGTCCAAGCCCGGTACCATCCGGACGGGTGGTG
>CAZYXS010000121.1:0-10065 GCA_964650955.1 uncultured Desulfuromonadales bacterium
ACCGTGGCGGTGTGGCAGTCTTTGCAGTCGAAGTAGTGGACCGGCCGGGCTTCGGCGGATCCGGGCAGGATCAACCACAGAGCGACCAGCAGACTGACCAGCATCTTCGGCTTCATGGGAAACTCCTTTGTCTGACCATCACTTGCCACATCCTCCCCGGTCTGCTGCATCGTTCCCGCCGGGTGCCCTTCCGATCTTTGGTCATTTAACCGCGCACCTCCGTCAAACCCCACGGACGTGGCCTCTCCGGAAAACCTTGCCACATGCTGTCTTTCTACAACCTTTTCGATAACTTAAACAATCAACCAGGGTGCCCATGGTATTTTTCTGCCGGATTAATGATTCAAAAAGCAATTATCGGACCAAATTAAAAAATTTGGCCACCGCTAATTGTTCGACCGAAGCTCCAGATTGCCCGTTGGGGTTGCAAGGCCTTCGGTTGCCGCTCAACATGACGAAGAAACTCGGCGATCCTGCAGCCAGCGCCGAGTTTCTTCGTCATCGAACCACTTCGAAAATTTTCCCTATTTGGTGTGGCAGGCCAGGCAGAGTTTGCTGCCGTCGTTGGGAGTGATCAGGAAGGGGGTGTAGGCTGCATTGCCGGTGCCACTGAAATAATCGACATGGGGATCGTGGCAGGAGGAGCACTCCACTCTCTTGACCCCGTCGGCCCCCGTGGGGGGAAAGAACCGCACCCCGGCCCCTTCGGCGGCCGCAACGGTTTTGAACTCCGTCGGTTTCTGTGCCCGTACCGAGTCGTAGAGGAAGGAGATAGGATGGTCGTCCATCAGGTCGGTGGAGTCATCCACCAGATTGCCATTGACATCCAGCGAAGCACCGATCTTGGCGGCGGTGGCAGCAATGAAACCGAGATCCAGTGCCTGGATTTTGACACCATTGTCCGGGTCCCAGAAGGCTTCCGGCGGTCCGCCGGTGCGATTGCTGGTATTGAGAATGGAATGCACGGTGATGCTGCCGTCGTGGCAACTCAGGCAGAGCATCGACTCGTTGCTCACCGGGCGGTTGACGCTCAGCCCACGCAGGTAGGCCGAAGCGGTGGCGCTGCTGTAGTGGGTATAGGTCGTGGTGGTGTTGGCCCGGTTCCAGAGGGGGCCGGTCAGGCTGCCGCCATGGGGGGTGTGGCAGAAGATGCAGATTTCGTCTTCGTTGCTGGACTTGTATTGAATATTGAAGTTTCCAACCCCGCTGGACAGGTTATGGACCGTATTCTTGATATTGGCCGGACCCTTGACCGCCTGGGCGGTACCGAAGGCGACCAGGGTAGCTGCCAGAACCAGGCCGAATGTCATGAACGTCTTGGTCATTTGATCCTCTGAGCCGAAGCCGATCGGTTGTCGTTATTTGAGCAGGTCCACCAGTTCGGCCGTCTTGTTTGCAACTTCCGTTCCCAAGCCGACCTGGGCCTGCAGGGCCTTTGCCTGGCGCTGGGCTCCCTTGCGGTCACCGGCGGCAAGGGCCGACTTGAGGGCATTGACCGTGGGGGTCACCAGTGCGGCCTCGGCACCCAGCAGGGTGGTGATTTCGGTGACCTTATCCCCGAGGGCCTGGAAAAAGGCGGGCGCCGGAACGGTCCCCCGGGACGGGGCCCAGAGCAGTTCGCCAGCGCTGTTGCCGGCGAGCAATCCCTTGCCGCGGCTGTTGGCCAGAGGGGCGGCAAAGGCCCGCACCTTGTTGCCCAGATCGCTGCGATGGGGATTTTCCGCCCGTGCCTTGGTCGACCTGGGGTCCTTGCGTCCCGGTTTTTCATCAGCCGCAAACAGGTTCTCCCCCACGACGAAACGCCCATCCCGCTGCTGGAGGCAGCGCAGCACCTGGTTGCCGCTGGCCAGGAGCAATTCCCGCAGGCCGTCACCGTTCCAGTCGCCGAGGAAGGGGGCCACCGGATGATTGAGGGCCACCAGGGCACCCACCGGGCTCAACACCGGGTCGGCATCGCTTGCCTGGTTTTGGAAATACCAGACTGTGCCGTCGGCAGCGCCGACCACCAGGTCCTTGCGGCCGTCGCCATTCAGGTCGATGACCGCAGGTACCGCATCGGCCCCGACACTGATGGGGGCGGCATTGGCCAGCAGGTATTGACCGGCACCGAAGGCCGGGGCCGCTTCGCTCCCCTGGTTGAAGAACAGGGAGAGGGTGCCGTCAGCTGCGCCAACCACCAGATCCTTGCGGCCGTCGTTGTTCCAGTCGGCCACCACCGGCGCCGCCCCAGGGATCAAGGGGAGGCCGAGGGAAACTCCGGGAGCCAGGTTCCAGCCATCCTGGGTCTGAGCCGCCTGGCCCCGGTAGAGCAGCAGGTTGCCGGCTGCATCACCAGCCACCAGGTCCATCAGGCCGTCATTGTCGAAATCCACAGCAAAGGGTGCAGCAGCGCCGGAGACTTGAATGGGCGCCGCCCCGGCCAGCAACGGGAAGGCCTGGCGGACGATCGGCTCGACCACCGGCTCCAGCACCGCGTGCAGGTTCAGGTTTTCACCGGCGGTAGGGTTCAATTGGGCCACATAGGGCTCGAACCCGGACCGTTCCATGACCACCGAGATCGGCTCCTGGGGGAGGTCGCGCAATTCCAGGGGCGCCTCGCCAACATAGCGGCCGGCAAAAGCGAAATTTCCGCCGAAATAAACCTGGGTGCCCGGCATGTTGGAGGTTATTTTCACCAGGGTGGTGTCATAGGTGAACTGCCCTAGCGCCCCAGCGGGGGATTCCAGATTCTCGCTATCCACCGCCACGACCCGCCAGAAATAACGGCTGCCGTCGACCAGGTCGCCATAGCCGGGGAGTGCGGCCAGCACCTGGCTGGTCCCCCCGGTGGCGACGCTGGCGACAAGGGTGGCGAATCCCGCATCGGCAGCCACCTCCAGGCGGTAACGCAGAGTGTCGAAGGGATCGGGGTCGGTGGCCGCCTGCCAGCTCAGCACGCCATCGCCACTCAGGGATTCCCCGCCCAGGGGAGCAACAAGTTGCGGAGTCGTGGGCGCTTCGGCCAGGGCGTTGACGTAGAAACCCTGGGGCGCGCTCCAGGCGGAAAAGCCTTCGCCGTCAGTGGCCTGCACACTCCAAAGGTAGCGGGCATTTTCCACCAGGTCGGCAGCCGGATGCACGGCGGTCGTCCCCGCACTCCCGGCAATCCCCTTGAGATCCGCCGCCAGGGTCTGGCCCTGGAACAGTTGCAGGTTGTAGGTCACCACATCGCCGTCCACATCGGTCACGGTGCGGAAGCTGAGTTGGGGACGAGCGACATTCACCACCGTGTCCCCCATGGGCGCGACCACCGTGGGAGCGGCTGGGATATTGTTGACCCGAACCGGCGTCTGGCCACCGTCGATACCGAAGATTTCGATCCGCCCGTCCTCGCACAGGATGAACAACCGCTTGGTGGTCGGGTCGTAGGCGCAATCCCGGGGCCCCTGGAGTTTTCCGGCCCCGAAGCCGGAAGCCGTGTAGGAATTGAGGTAAGTGCCCGGCAGGGCCAGAACGTTGACGCGGGACGCCAGGGAATCGAGAAAATAGCCGCGACCAGCCTGATCGAAAGCCATCCCGCCGAAATAGCTCATGGCGACGGAACCGAAGCCGACTCTGCCATTACGGGAGCGCTGCAACACGCCGGCCAGGTTGAAGACCTGGATTTTCGGCACCCAGGTGGTGCCCACGGTGGTTGGGTCGGCGACATAGATCTCCCCGGCCGCCACGTGGACCGCCATGGCGGAGATCCCCCGGAACTTGCCGGCAGTGGTCCCAAGACCGCCGAACTGGAAATCGAAGGCCCGGTTGGGGCGGTAGATTTTGATCAGCAGGGCCGCCGAATCGGCCACCACGATATAACCATTGGCATCGAGGTCGATGTCATAGACGTAACCGAATTCGGCGGGGCCGCTGCCAAGCAGGCCGAGAACCGCACCACTGGTCCCGTCCACCTCGGCGACACTCTTTTCCGCCCCCACATAGAGCCGGCTGCCGTCGGGGGATACCGCCAATCCGCCCCCCGAGACGTTCAGACCGCCGAAGCTGCGCACCAGGCGACCGTACTTGTCGAATTTGACCACGGTTCCCAGACCCGGATCGGCCACAAACAGGTTGCCCAGGCCATCGACCGCGATTCGGGTCGGGGTTTTCAACCCATCCCGGATCTGCCCCAAGGACTGGAACACCGGCGCCGACGCCTGCGCCTGGCCAAGCCAAATCACGCTGAGCAGCAGTGAAATCACCGCAACGGTCAATCTGCCCGGGGCCATCCATTTCATCATAGGACCTCCTGATGCGTACGGCCTTTGCGCCCCTGTTCCTGGCGATCATGCGCGGGGGCCGCCGTAATTGCCATCAAGGCATGCAATAATCGCACCCAACTTGAAATCTTTTCATCCTAAACTTTCATGAGCGCCAACAACAAAGCCGGCTTAGGCCGGCTTTGCTCACTGCAGATTTGGGCTTGGGGGCTCAGAGGAACCCGAATTTCTTCATCCGGTAGCGGAAGGCGTCGATGCCCAGGTTGAGCTTCTTGGCCGCCTTGGACTGGTTGCCTTCGGAAATCTCCAGCGACTGGCGGATCAGTTCCCGCTCCACGTCTTCGATGTCGATCCCCTCCGGGGGGATGGTCAGGTTCAGCGGCCCGCTGCCGCTGCCGCCGGTCTTGGCCACCATTTCGTAGGGCAGGTGCTCGAGCATCAGGATATCGTCGTTCTCCAGGATGATGGCCCGTTCCACCACGTTCTTGAGCTCGCGGATGTTGCCAGGCCAGTGATACTCGGTGAGGAATTTCTCGGCCATGGGGGAGATCCCCTTGACCTGCTTGCCGAACTCCCGGTTGAAATGGTTGATGAAATGCATGGTCAGGGCCAGGATATCCTCGCGGCGCTCCCGCAGGGGGGGCAAAAACACCGGGATGACCTGGATGCGGTAGTAGAGGTCGTTGCGGAAGGTGCGCTCCTCCATGGCCTTGAGCAGGTCTTTGTTGGTGGCGGAGATGATGCGCACATCGACCTGGATATCCTTGGTGCCGCCGACCCGGCGGAACGCCCGCTCTTCCAGCACCCGCAGCAGTTTGGCCTGCATCCCCGGCTCCATGTCGCCGATCTCGTCGAGGAACACCGTGCCGCCGTCGGCCAGTTCGAAAAGACCCTTCTTCTGCACCTTGGCGTCGGTAAAGGCCCCCTTCTCATGCCCCATCAGCTCGCTCTCGAGCAGGGTCTCCGGCACCGCGGCGCAGTTGATGGCCATGAAGGGCTTGTCGGCCCGGGCGCTTTCGTAGTGAATGGCCTTGGCGATCAGTTCCTTGCCGGTACCGCTCTCCCCCTGGATCAGCACCGTGCTCGCGTCGCTGCGGGCGATCTTCTTCACCATCTCCAGCACGTTGACCATGTGCCGACTGCCGCCGATGAGGTTGGCCACGCCGTACTTGCGGGTCTGCTCCGAGCGCAGTTGCTGCACCTCCCGCCGCAGTTCCCCCGTTTCCAGCGCCTTCTTGATGACAATGGCCAGCTCATCGAGGTTGAAGGGCTTGTTGATGTAGTCGTAGGCACCCATGCGCATCGCCTTGACTGCCGTCTCCAGCACCCCCAGGGCGGTGACCATGATGACGATGACCTCCTCGGCGAGCTCCTTGGCCTTCTCCAGCACATCGAGGCCGTTAATGCCGGGCAGCTGCACGTCGAGCAGCATCAGGTCGGGGGGGTCCTCCCGCAGCGCCCGCAGGGCATCTTCGCCGGATGCGGCGGTGGCAACTTCGTACCCCTGCCGCTTGAGGCTCTGCTCCAGCGACCAGCGGATCAGGTGTTCGTCATCGACGACCAGGATTCTATATTTGCGCACGCTCGTCCTCTTTCTCCCCGCCGGGCGCTCCAACCCGCACCGGGATGTCGATCAGGAAAGTGGCTCCCAGGCCCGACTGATTCTCCACCCGGATGCTGCCGCCATTCTGTTCCAGCAGTTGCCGGCAGATGGCCAGGCCCAATCCGGTCCCCTGGGTCTTGGTAGTATGAAACGGAATGAAAATCTTGTCGAGCTCCGATTCGGGGATCCCCCCGCCTGTATCGCTCACCGCGATACGGACCAGCCGCCGTCCCTCCACCAGGAGGCTTTCGGTGGACACCGTCAGCGTCCCGCTCCCCTTCATGGCCTGGATGGCATTGATGATGACGTTGAACAGCACCTGCTGCAGTTGCTTTTCGTCGACCCAGACCGGGGGCAGATCCCGGGTCAGCTCGTTGACCCGGTGGATCCCGCCCGCCTCGGGATGCTGGGAGACGAAGAACAGGGTGTTCTTCACCAGGGTGTTGACGTCCACGAAGGAGAGTTCCGGCTTGGAGGGACGACCGAAGGAGAGCAGGTCGTGGGCCGTCTTGTCGAGCCGGGCGATCTGCTCCAACACCTGGCGGATGATTTCCTTGCGGGGGTCGTCGGCCTCGAAGTCATCGGCCAGCACCGAAATGGCGCCGCTGATGCCGGCCAGGGGGTTCTTGATCTCGTGGGCGATGCCGCTGGCCATCTCGCCCACCGAGGCGAGGCGGTCGGCGCGGGCCATCTGACTGAAATGACATTGCTCCAGCTCCTGGCGGGCGGTCTCCAGGTGGCCGACCATGGAGTTGAAGCTGGTCGTCAGCCGCCCCACCTCGTCCTGGGAATTGACGGGGAGACGCACCGACAGGTCTCCCGCCTCCACCTGGGCCATCTTGGCCGCCATCTCATGCAAGGGCCGGCGCACGAACCGCAGCAGGATGAAAGAGGTGCCCACCGCCAGCACGGCCAGAATGACCAGGGTGGAAAGGAGAAAAAAGCGGGTGGAGGATTCCAGCTTCTGGTTGGTGTCGAGCAGAGAATAATTGGCGTTGAGCACTCCCACAACCTGCGGTCCCCGCCCGTGGCAGCGGCCGCAACGGTCATCGGCCACGATGGGACGCACCAGGCCGAGAATGTCATGGTTCTCGACGGTGAAAACCCCGACGTTGCGCCGGTTCTGGAACAGCGCCAGGGTCTGCACATCGACCGGTTGGCCGATCTCCTCGGGGTGGGAGGATTTGAGCACGGTGCCGTCGGGATGGAAGATCCGCACCCCTTCGAGGCGATGGCTCTTGCCGACCATCTCCAGAATCGCCTGCACATCGTCGCTGTTGCCCATGCGCATGGAATTGAAGATGGCCCGCTCGATGGTGGTCAGCAGCAGTTCGGCGCTCTCGCGGGTGGAGCTGAGCAGATGGTCCTGCTCCCGGCGGATGTGAAACAGGCTGAAAATCCCGATGACCAGGGTCAGCAGCAGGATGGTCAGGATGATGACGCGGCTGACAAGGCTTTGAAACACCCGGGTACTCCTCTCGGCACAGCGTTCCTGCGCGGATCAACCAACCGGCTACTGGCCGGGCATCTTCCAGGGGGTCCAGCCCTCGGGCCACTCGAAGGGGGGCTTGGGGCTCGGGCTTGAACCGGGTCCAGGTCCAGGTCCAGGTCCAGGTCCAGGTCCAGGTCCGGGTCCGGGTCCGGGTCCGGGTCCAGGCGGTGTCTCCCCCGGCTTGACCTTGGGCGGCGTATAGCGAAACTCCCAGGCGCTGTATTTTTCGGCGTCCTTGAAGTCGTCGTACTCCAGGGGGAAGCCGTCCTTCTGGAAGGGCTCCTCCTCGCTGAGGCTCCGTACGCCGTTGAGGTGGCCGGCGGGGTCCTTGAGGACCACGAAGGGCTCACCGGTCAGGGGATCTTCGTAGAGACGGCGCAGGTGGCGCTTGGTGGCCAGGGAGCGGGGGTCGCGCAGCAGGTCCTCGAGGCGGTTGGGATAGGCCAGCAGCACCGAGCCCCCTTGGCCGGCGCTGTTGTAGTAGCTGGCGATGGCCCTGCGGTACTGGTCGCCGCGCCACAGCAGCTCGGCCTCCCGCTCCCGCTGCACCAGGCTGCGCCAGGTCTGCCCGGCGATCCCCGCCGACAGCCCTACCACCACGATCATGACCAGGACCACGATCAGGGTGATGCCGCGCTGGTTGCCCACCGTCCCGGTCACCATGGCTATTTGCGCTGCAGCACCCGCTCGGCAGCCTCCACCAGGTGGGCGGGGGTGAGTCCGTAGTGGGCCAACAGTTCGTCGCCGGTGCCCGACTGGCCGAATACGTCCCGCAGGCCGACCCGTTCCACCGGCACCGGGCAGGCCTCGCCGAGCAGTTCGCACACCGCCCCGCCCAGGCCACCAACGACGGAGTGTTCCTCGGCGGTGACGATCGCGCCCGTTTCCCGGGCCGCCCGGATCACCAGTTCGGCATCCAGGGGTTTGATGGTGCCGAGGTGGATGACCCGGGCCGAGACCCCGGCGGCGTCCAGGATCTGCGCCGCGGTCAGAGCCATGGCGGTCATCAGGCCGGTGGTGACGAAGCTGACGTCCGCGCCCTCTCGCAGGGTGGCGCCGCGGCCGATGGTGAAGCTGCAATCCTTGGGGAAGACCACGGGCACCTTGGAGCGCCCGAGGCGGATGTAGACCGGTCCCTGGAATTCGGCGGCGGCCCGGATGGCGGCACTGGTTTCGGGACCGTCGGCGGGGCAGAGCACGGTCATGTTGGGCAGCGCCCGCATGATCGCCAGATCTTCCACCGACTGGTGGGAACCGCCATCCTCGCCGACGGTGATGCCGCCGTGGGTGGCGACCACCTTGACGTTGAGCTTGGGATAGGCCAGGGACTGGCGGATCTGCTCGAAGGCCCGGCCGGCGGCGAACACGGCGAAGGTGGAAGCGAAGGGGATCATCCCCCCGGCGGCGAGGCCGGCGGCCATGCCGACCATGTTGGCCTCGGCGATGCCGGCGTTGAAAAAGCGCTGGGGGAATTCCTTGCCGAACACCCCGGTCTTGGTGGAGCCGGAGAGGTCGGCGTCGAGCACCACCACCCGCTCGTTCTCCCGCCCCAGTTCCACCAGCGTCTGCCCGTAGGCATCTCTTGTCGCGATCATCTCACTCACGGACAAAACCTCGTCATGGGTAATTGGTAATGGATAAATTCCTGTAGGGGCGGGGTCCCCCCGCCCTTGTGGGGTTTCCGCACCCCGGTGGGGAAACCAGGGCGGGGAAACCCCGCCCCTACGCGTCACCCCGGCATCACGGGTCACGAAATTACGAATGTCCCAAATGCTCCAGCGCCTGGCTAAGCTCCGAATCGCTCGGCGGCACGCCGTGGTAGCTCGCCTTGTGTTCGAAGAAGGGCACCCCCTTCCCCTTGACGGTGCGGGCGATGATGGCGGTGGGCTGCCCCTTGGTCTCGGCGGCGTTCTCCAGGGCCTGGGCGATGGCTTGCAGGTCGTGACCGTCCACCTCCAGCACGTGCCAGTTGAAGGCCAGGAACTTGGGGCCCAGGGGGCCGACGTTCATCACTTTGGCTACCTCGCCGTCGATCTGCAGGCCATTCTGGTCGATGATCAGGCAGAGGTTGTCCAGGCCGTAGTGGGGGGCGGCCATGGCCGCTTCCCAGATCTGCCCTTCCTGCACTTCGCCGTCCCCCAGCAGGCAGAAAACCCGGGAGGGGCGTTTGGCCAGGCGGGCCGCCAGGGCCAGGCCCACGGCCTGGGAGAGCCCCTGCCCAAGGGAGCCGGTGCAGACTTCCACTCCGGGGGTCTTGTTCATGTCGGGATGACCCTGCAGGTGGCTGCCGAGGCGGCGGAGGTTTTTCAGGTCCTCCAGGGGGAAATAGCCGGCCTGCGCCAGGCAGGCGTAGAGGGCCGGGGCGGCGTGCCCCTTGGAGAGGACGAACTGGTCGCGCTCGGGCCAATCGGGGTTGCTCGGATCGTGGCGCATGGCGTGGAAATAGAGGACGGTGAGCGCGTCGATGGCCGAAAGGCTGCCGCCGGTATGTCCCGACTTGGCCGTATTGAGCATCTTGAGGATTTCGACGCGCAGTTGCCGGGCCATGCTTTCGAGGTCCCGGAGGGTTTGTTCAGTCAACATCTGGTCATGACTCCTTGTGGTCGGCCCGGACCGGGCCGTGGAATGGCAGGGTGGGAATCCGGTCAGCGTTTGTCCTCGCCGACCAGGTAGGACAGGATCAGGTCATCCAGCGAGACCTCCACCACCCGCTCCTTCTCCGCAGCAGG
>CAZYXS010000122.1:0-9961 GCA_964650955.1 uncultured Desulfuromonadales bacterium
GGAGACCTGCCCTTGAGCAGCAAACAGAACCCGATCGACGCCCTGTGGGATTTTTTCTGCAGCCTCAAACTCACCATCATTCTGCTGATCATTTTGGCGACCACCTCCATCATCGGCACGGTGATCCAGCAGAACCTGCCGCCCGAAGAATACCTGCAGATGTTCAACGAGAAGACCTACCGTCTGCTCGACTCCCTGCAGTTTTTCGACATGTACCGCTCCTGGTGGTTCCTGGCCCTGCTGGGGCTGTTTTCCATCAACCTCACCGCCTGCTCCATCAAGCGTTTTCCGCGGGTCTGGAAGACCGTTTATGAGCCGGTGCTGGTGGCCGACGACGGGCTGTTCCGCACCTTCTCCAACACCGAGGAGTTGCTGGTCAAGGAGAGCCCCGAGGCCACCCGCGACAAACTGGTGGCGCTGCTGGGCAAGCAGTTCGCCCCGGCCACCGTCACCGAGCGCGACGGCAAGATCCACCTCTTCGCCCAGAAGGGCAAGTACGCCCGCTTCGGCGTCTACGTCACCCACGCCTCGGTCCTGATCATCTTCGTCGGCGCCATCATCGGCACCCTCTGGGGCTACAAGGCCTACGTCAACATCGTCGAGGGGACGCAGACCACCAAGGTCTGGCCCCGCGGCAGCGACCAGCCGCTGGAGCTGGGCTTCGCGGTGCGCTGCGACGCCTTTGCCGTGGAGTTCTACCAGGGCTCGCAGCGGCCCAAGGAATTCACCAGCGAGCTGGCGGTGCTGGAGAACGGCCAGGAAGTCCTGAAGAAGCGAATCGAGGTCAACCATCCGCTGCAGTACAAGGGGATCACCTTCTACCAGTCGAGCTACGGCCCCGCCGGCGACCCCGGCTTCCGCTTCCGCATCAAGGAGCGCGCCAGCGGCGAGACCGTCGAGGTCGACGCCCGCCAGGGCCAGCCGGTGCAACTGCCCGGCGGCGGCTCCTTCATCGTCTCCAACTTCGCCCCCAGCTACCAGAACTTCGGCCCCGCCGCGCAGCTGCAGATGGTGGGCAGCGGCGGCCGCGGCGCCGCCTTCCTGGTGTTCCAGAACTACCCCGAGTTCGACACCCAGCGCGGCGGCGACTACATCTTCAGCCTGCTCGAGGCCAAGCAGCGCTACTACACCGGGCTGCAGGTGGCCAAGGACCCCGGGGTGTGGGTGGTGTGGATCGGCTGCACCCTGATGATCCTGGGCTCCATGGTCGCCTTCTTCCTCTCCCACCGCCGCATCTGGATCAACATCCAGATCGTCGGCGGCAAGACCGGCATCAAGCTCGGCGGCAGCGCCCACCGCAACCAGCCGGCCTTCGAACTGTTCTTCGACGAGTTCAAAAAGAGCGTCAAAACCGACTTCAACCTCTAAGTGCCGACAGCCGGCCGCCATAAGGGGATCCCATGACCAGTTCAATGTTGTTCAACCTCACCACCGTGGCCTACTTCGCCGCCATGGTTCTGTTCGTCGTCTACATCGCCAGCCGCTCCCAGGCCGTGGCGCTGATCGCCACCATCGTGTGCTGGCTCGGCTTTGCCGCCAACACCGGCGCCATCACCCTGCGCTGGATGGAGTCCAAGGCCATGGGCTACGGCCACGCGCCGCTGTCCAACCTGTATGAGTCGGTAGTCTTTTTCGCCTGGTCGATCCTGCTGGTCTACCTGCTGTTCGATCTGAAGTACAAGCAGCGCGCCGTGGGCGCCTTCGTCATCCCCATCGCCTTTTTCTTCATGATCTGGGGGCAGCTGGGCTTGAACGACTCCATCGAGCCGCTGGTGCCGGCGCTGCAGAGCAACTGGCTGACCTACCACGTCATCACCTGCTTCATCGGCTATGCCGCCTTCGCCGTCGCCTTCGGCGTCTCGATCATGTACCTGATCAAGATCGGCAAGGAGGAGCAGAGCGCCGGCGCCCCCATCGGCGGCATCCTCGGCATGTTCCCCAGCGCCAAGATCCTCGACGACATCAACTACAAGGCGATCATGGTCGGCTTCCCGATGCTGACCCTGGGCATCGTCACCGGCGCCGCCTGGGCCAATTACGCCTGGGGCACCTACTGGAGCTGGGACCCGAAGGAGACCTGGAGCCTGATCGTGTGGTTCATCTACGCCGCTTTCCTGCACGCCCGCTTCACCCGCGGCTGGGTCGGCCGGCGCGCCGCCTGGCTCTCGATCTTCGGCTTCGCCGCCACCATCTTCTGTTACCTGGGGGTCAACCTGCTCCTCTCCGGCCTGCATTCCTACGGCGGCAGCTAAGTAAGGTTTGCGCATGGCGTGAAGTTTGCACCCTGCCCTTTGATCAACATCCCTTCCGGCCCCGGTTCACCTTCCGGAGCCGGGGGAGGGCTTGCACAGGCGCGGAATATCGCTGCGTCGTTGATCGGGGGGACATCCGGGCCGCTGGCCAATGCCGTGGAATCACGGCCCAGGCCCGGTGATTTGGACAGGGGATGCGTCATGAAATTGACAAATTGGGTCTTGTTGATAGTTTTGGCGCTCGGATTGGCACCGCTCGCCTCGGCCTGGGGCGCCGAAGGGTGTATGACGGCAAAATGTCACCCTAAAATCGAAGTCAGCACCACCGGGTATCACGATCAATGCACCGACTGTCATGATTCCCACTCCGGAACCACCCCCAAGCCGATGCGCCTTGAAAGCGGAAAACGCTGCCTGGAGTGTCACTCGGAGGTCGCCTCAAGTCCCCATCTCCATGGGCCGGTCAAGGCCGGCGGCTGCCGCTTCTGTCATCAGATTCACGGCAACGACCAGCCCGGCCTGCTCAAGGCCCAAGGGGCCAAAGTCTGCTTCCCCTGCCACGGGGGGATCGCCAATACCATCAAGAAAGCCAAATCCCAACACTCCCCGGTGGTCGACGGCGTCTGCTGGGACTGCCACACCCCCCATGGGTCGAATGTCAGGCCTCTGCTCAAAGGGGCCTATCCCCGCGCCTTCTATACCTCCTATAACGAAGAGCGCTTCGAGCTCTGTTTCACCTGCCACGACAAGAACGGCATCGAGTACGATCTGACCTCGGAGGCCACGGGGTTTCGCAACGGGACCAAGAACCTACACACCATCCACGTCAACCGCCCCACCAAGGGACGGGTCTGCAAGACCTGTCACGCGGTGCATGGGGGGGACCAGGAGAAACTGATCTGGCGCTTCACCCCCGAATTCGGCGCCTGGGATATCCCGCTGCATTTCAAGAAAACCGACACCGGCGGCACCTGTTTCGTCGGCTGTCACAACCCCAAGTCGTACGACCGCTTCCGGGTCATCGTCAATCCCTGAGGTGGCGGCAAACTTGACGGTGAAATGAAAACGAGATGAAACGGATGAGCCCTTCTGTCATTTCTGCGCTCCGATTGCTGCGTTTGCTGCTTCCGACCCTTCTGCTGCTGGCCGGTTGCGCCCCTGCAGTCAAGGAGCGCCCCCGCTTTTTCTGGCCCCCCGATGCGGGCTATGAGAAGATCGAATATGTCGACTTCTACCAGGCCGACACCGACGTGCGCCGCAAGGCCAACACCTGGATGACCGACGCTCTGCTCGGCACCACCCAGCCGCAGCCGGTCTTCATCCGGCCCCAGGCGATCGTCTCCGACAGCCAGGGGCGCGTCTTCATCGCCGACTCCGCCGCCGCGCGCATCTATGTCTACGACTTCGTCAAGTTCAAGGTGCGGACCCTGAGCAAGGCCGACGGCGGGCCTGCGCCCCTCAAACTCCCCATGGGGCTCGCCCTCGACGGCGCCGGGCAGGTCTATGTCAGCGATACCCAAGAGAACAAGATTTTTATCTTCGGCGCCGACGAGAAGCTGCGCGCCTCCTTTGGCCATCCCCAACTGCAGCGCCCCACCGGCCTCACCATCGATCCGCGCAACCAGCGTCTCTACGTGACCGATACCGGCGATCACAAGGTCATGGTATTCTCCTTGCGGGGGGAACTGCTGCAGACCATCGGCAAACGGGGTGCCGGGGATGGCGAATTCAACTTCCCGCTCGATGTGGGGGTCAATGGAGACGGGGAGCTTTTCGTCCTCGATTCTCTCAACGCCCGCGTCCAGGTTTTTGACAGTGAAGGGCGCTACCTGCGTCAATTTGGCGAACGGGGCACGGCCCTGGGTTCCTTCCAGATACCCAAGTCCCTGGCGGTCAGCCCCTCCGGCCTGGTCTATGTGACCGATTCCCAGGCCAACCGTTTCGTCATTTTCAACGGCAAGGGAGACTACCTGTTGACCATCGGCGCCCTGGCCGCGGTGGTGGATGGCAAGGTCACCCCCGGTGGTTTCGCCATGCCCACCGGCATCGACGTGGATGCCCAGGAAAGCATCTGGGTCGCCGATTCGCTCAACCGCATGTTTCACCGCTTCCAGTACCTGAACGAGGCCTACCTGCGGGAGAATCCGATCCTCCCCGGTCAAGCTTTCAAGCCCTGATGGATTGATTCGATAGGGGATTATTCATGCCGACCCTCCTGCTGCTTTTGCTGCTGATGTTTCTCGTTCCCACCGCCGGATGGGGGCTCGAGATCGTCTATCCGCCCGACAAGGCGGTGGTTACCCGCTCCGACTACCTCATCGTGCGTGGCGGCGAACAGGGCCTCGATGGCATCGTGGTGGAGATCAAGGACTACCGCAGTGAACTGCTCGAGATCAATTCCCCTGAATACCGCAAGGCCTTCGCCGACTTCCTCATCGTCGCCCCGGTCTTCGATGCCGGCCAGAACACTATCAAGGTCGAAGGCTACCTCGGTGGCAAGGTGGTGGCCACAAAAAGCGCCGACATCTATTTCGAAGCCACCCCCCTCGACCCCGCCCCGGCCAGCTACCAGAAAGCCCTGATCCACACCCCGCAACAGGAGGCGGTCTGCGCCCCCTGTCATAAGATGAACCCCGACGCCAAAGCGCTGGAGAGCGAGTCACCAAAGGTCAATCCCTGCGCCTCCTGCCACCTGCGCATGCTCGACGTCAGCAATGTTCACGGTCCCGCCGGGGTCTGGCAGTGCGCCTACTGTCATCAGCCCGACAGCCAGCCCAACCGCTACCAGGCCCGCCCCGGCGACGCCGAGATCTGCATGGAGTGCCACGAGGACAAGGTGCAGGAGTTCAAGGGGAAAAAATTCGTCCACGGCCCCATCGAGGCGGGCATGTGCCTGGTCTGCCATGACCCCCACGCCAGCAACAACCCGGCCCAACTCGTAGCGCCGGTCAACGAGCTCTGCCTGCGCTGCCATGAGGAGATCAGCAAGAAGAACCATGTCATTACTGGGGTGGGTGGCAAGCCCCACCCTTTACAGGGGAAAAATAACCCGGCCATCCCCGGAAAACCTTTCCATTGCGCCAGTTGTCACGACCCGCATGGAGGGAAGACTGAGCAGTATTTCCAGCGGGATATCGCCAATCGCATGAGCTTGTGTCAGCTCTGCCACAAGAAGTAAACATTCTAGCTTCGAAGAGGAATAAAAATGACCAGGACGACACTGAAAAAACTGTTTCCGGTTTTGTTTGGAGTTCTTCTGTTGCTCAACGGTTGCGCCAGCGGAGGTGGGAAGTTGCGAGTTCTTTGGCCTCCTCCCCCTCTGGAACCAAAGCTCGAATGGGTTGGAACCTATGCCTCTGAACTGGATTTCCCTCAATCGGCTACTGGCAGACTTAAGGGGAAAATGCTGGGCGCAACCCCCCAATACCCGTTCAAAACACCAATGGGGATTGTGTCGGATGGTAAGGGCAAGGTGTATGTTGCCGACGTACACTTGAAAAATGTGCGGATATTTAATTTCAATGACCACAGCGTTCATTTTCTTACCAAGGACCCCGTGTTTTCACGGCCTTTCGGTATGGCTCGCGACCGCGCGGGCAATCTGTATGTGGCTGACGGCGGGCAACAGAAGATCCTGGTTTTCGATGGGCGGGATCAACCAAGCTTTTCTTTTGGAGCCTCCGAGCATTTCGAAAACCCCGCCTATATTGCGGTTAACGATACGTTGGGCCGGATTTACGTGTCTGATGGCAAAGGCCATAAGGTCGTTGTCTTTGACCTGAAGGGCAAACATCTGTTTTCTTTTGGTCGCCTAGGTAAGGAGAATGGGGATTTTCATTCTCCACAAGGCATGGCTATTGATGAAAAAAATAATCTTTTCGTCGCCGATCTTTATAATGCCCGGGTTCAAGTCTTTGACGCAGAAGGCAAGTTCCAAAGAGCCTTTGGCCAAAGGGGGGATCAGGTCTGGCAGTTTGAGCAACCCCGGGACCTTGCTTTTGATAGCCTCGGGAACCTCCATGTCGTGGACAGCCGGCGAGCCCACATGCTGACCTATTCCCCTGAGGGTACACTGTTGTTGGTGACTGGGTCTGATAAACCGACCAACCACCCTTTGGGCTTCACAACCCCCGCATCCATCTATGTCGACCAGAATGATCGGATTTATATCAGTGATATGTTTGTTAGGCGTTTTACCATTTGGCAGTTCCTGACCCCGACTTATCTCGGAGCCAATCCCATCACTGATGCCGATCGTGAAAAGATCCAGGAGGAAGTAAAAAAGAACCAGCAAAAAAAATAACGACCGAACATCTCGGAAATCAGGAAAAGGGAACGGAAGCCTTTGCGCGCCGTTCCCTTTTTTTTCTTTTCATCCTTCCGCCATATGGCGGTGAGAGCAGGAGGCCAGATAGCCTCTTGACGGGGTTTGAGAGAGTGGTTCGTTTGGGCATCCTCCCGTTCATGAAGGCATTTGGCCCATTAAGGCCTAATTGGATTGTGTGGAAATTCCTGGCATGGTGATTGCTAATAATGCCGACCAATACACCCTCGGTGGCCCGGCCGTTGGGTGCATAAAACAGATGCCCTGATATCGCAATTGGTGCGAAGGGTCAAATATTCAACATCTCAGCAAGGGAACAAGGAGGCAAAAATGAAAAAAGTTCTAATCGCTACTGTTGGGCTGGCCCTCGTGGCTGGCACCGCTTTTGGGACCGTGGTCGGTTCCAAACACGATCTCTCCTCTGCCACCGGGCCCAACGCTACCTACCAGGGTGCCAACGACGGTGGGGAAGTTTGTGTCTATTGCCATACCCCGCACGGCGCGTCGGCCGCAGGGATTGCCCCACTTTGGAACCGTGGGACGGTTCTTGCGACGAACGCCTATGCGAATTCCAGCCTCAACCATACGGTTAATTTGGGTGATGGAACCCAACCTTCTAACGCCGTCAACTCTTCCGATGCGCCCCTTTGTCTGTCTTGCCATGCTGGTACGGCGCTGACCACTGCCCTGAATAATGCGCCTAACTACGCTGGATTCACTAATGTCGCCAATGATTTGTCTGGCGCTACCACCGATCTTGGTGCGGACCTCAGTAACGATCATCCAGTTGGATTTGTTTTTAATGCCACCCTGGATGGTGAACTGCAGGCTCCCACCACTGCACCGGTCAACTTCGGTGCAGGTGGCAATGAAATGTGGTGCTCCTCCTGCCATGACGTTCACGGTGGCGCTGCCGGTACACCCTTCCTGGTGATGAGCAATTCCGGGTCGGCCCTGTGTGTCGACTGCCATGTCAAGTAAGTAGTGAAGAGAAAGCGAAGGGCAAGGCGAGGCTGCTTGCCTTGCCCTTCGCTCGACCTGAGAAAATTACCAGATTGTCTCGGGAAATTTCAAAAAGCTGAACTCTTCAGGCGGTCGGGCCACTGCAATGACGAGTTTCGGCGCAGCGGTAAAATCAGCACGTTTCTCAAACCCAAAAGTCAATGAATAAGACAGGGAAGTCGCATGAGCCGTAAATGCTTCGCATATATCCTGGCATGCATTGTTGCCCTTCTGGGGCCGCAGGTGCAGCCAGCCATTGCGGAGTTAACCGGTTCTGCGGAACTTCGCTACGCTCAGCAGGAAGCGCGAGAACTTGGCACAAAGGTCCTCGATGCCACCCACCTTGCCCAACAATACTCGCTGCTATACCAAGCCAAGGGAAAGTTTGCCAACGGCAGAGGTGGCAAATATAACCTCGGCC
Organism: uncultured Desulfuromonadales bacterium; assembly: GCA_964650955.1. GTDB lineage: Bacteria > Desulfobacterota > Desulfuromonadia > Desulfuromonadales > CAZYXS01 > CAZYXS01. The sequence continues at coordinate 8,000 of CAZYXS010000122.1, forward strand.
TGGGGTACGAATGGAATGCCCTCGATGCCGACCTGAATGGCGAGGACATCAGCATTCACACCGGCAAAATTCTCTACAAAGGGGATATTCTCATCGCTCCCGGTGGTTTGCCCTTTCGTTTGCACCTCTACTCCGCCGACATGGTCAAGTCTCATTTTGTCGAGCAATCCGTTGACTCCCTGTTCGCTCCAGCCGGAAATGATTCCTTTGTTGCGGGTCGTCCCCTGACCAATTTGAACAATGGCCAGCATACCCGGACGGGGATCACCCTGGTGATAGGTGAAACCAACGGGCGCTACCAGGGGGCTTATCGCCACATTCTGGAAGAGGCTCCCCGGTTGCTCGTCGACTATGCCGAAGATTACGTTCGCGACCTAAAAAGTTTGACTCCCCAGCACTACCGTTCTCGCGACCTTGCCTTTGTCTCCCTCAATAAGCGGGACAACTGGTTTCATTATCGCCTGTTCGAGCATCGGGATTTTCTACAAGAACAAGAGAATTTCGATGAAAAAAGCTTTCTGCTTGGTACCATCGACCATACCAATCTGCGCCGATGGATCAATATGACCAACTGGATTCAGGTGTCGGCCGATGGCAGTTACACCACGGGCAGTCGTCCTAACCTCGCTGACGGAGCATTCAACCGTTACGATCTCAACCTGTTTGCTCGAGCCCGCCGCGCCGATTGGCAGGCCAGCAATTTCAACTCTTTCAGTCGGGTTGAAGAGTTGGGGGCGTTGAAACGCTCTATTGAAACCCCCGTGTATGCGCAGGGTGATTGGAGTCGTGATACCTCATGGCGGGGCCGGTTTATCGGCCAGCGGGATAACGATCTGATCTTTGCAACCGGTGAGGAGCGGACCAAGGATGTCTTGTATGCAACCGGCCGGGTGGAAACCTTCAAACACCAGCCCGTGGTGGTTGCGCCGGAAATAGCTGCTGAAGTGAAAGGTGGTACCCAAGGGGAGGGGGCGGCCGGCCGGGTTGGTGTGGAGGTGTTTTCCAATCGGAGTTACCGCCCGCAATTCGACTGGCTCGCGGGATATTCTCTCACCCGTTTTGAAGGGACGGGCATTAGCGGTTTTGAAACGGATTTCTGGGAGCAGGTGCTGCGTGGCTCCATTGCCACCAATTTGACCAGTTCCATTCGTACCGGGTTTGACCAGGAAGTCATTTATGGGTCCGGTACCCTTGACCGGACATCATCACAATATATCGTCCCGAGAAGCGACCTGGGCATACCGGAATATTTGGTCCAAGTCAGCCAGCGAGATGGTTCTGTATTTCGTTCAATTTCAACCTTGTTCGGGGAACATCGCAGCACGACCCGGCTTTATAACCGGTTGGAACTAACCTACGATGTTTTGAAGGCCGAGGAGGGCGATTCAGAGCAGATCGAAATGGCCCATAGCCTGCGCTATGATTGGCGGAATCTAAATGTCGACATGCGCAATCGACTGATTCTGGGCAATGACATCCAAACCAGGGGGACCTTTGGTGGCAGCATTTTTGTCCCTGGCTTGAATCAGGGCGTTGGCGACAAATCGTTCATCCACTCAACCAACCTTTGGTATTCCCCCGGCCGAAGCATGGAGGCGTCGGCACGCCTCAACTACGAATGGCGTGATGCTGGCACCGCGACCTCCACACGCTGGCGGGCGCAACAGGACTTTCGCTATAACTTCTTTGCCATCAACGGTATCGTCCGCAAACTAGCCGATATCGGCGAGCGGCTCGAGTATGAGGTGTTCGACCCGGCCAACGGGCAGCGCGAGTCCGCCACCGCTTTCACCCTGCTCGGCAACTACTACCCGACCCGCCATACTCTGCTCGGGGCCCGTATCCGCTACGAAATGCGCAAGCCCGATGAGACCGACACTTTGACCTGGTACGCCACCGCGGGTCTTGACTTCGAGAAATTCCAGCTCGCCCTCGACTACGCCTACGGCACCCGCACCGCCG
>CAZYXS010000123.1:0-9866 GCA_964650955.1 uncultured Desulfuromonadales bacterium
GACCCGAAACGTGCTGCTGAGCACCCTGGCCCTGGTGCTGCTCGGGCTGGCGGCGGCCGTTCCTCTGTCCCGGACCCTGGCCGGACCGGTTCGGCGCCTGACCGCTGCCGCCGATGCGCTGGCGGGGGGCGACATGAGCCAGCGGGTCGAAGCGCGGGGGCCGCTGGAACTGGTGCAATTGAGCGACGCCTTCAACACCATGGCCCGCAACCTGCGCCAGACCCAGCAAGACCTCGAGCGGCACAACCGCTCCCTGCGGGACGAGGTGGAGCGCCGGCAACTGGCGGAGAAGCGGCTGGCGGATCAGCTCAGTTTCTTCAGCATTCTGCTCAACGAAATCCCCTGCCCGGTCTATTTCAAGGATCTCCAGGGCACCTATCTCGGCTGCAACCGCGCCTTCGAGGAGTTCGTCGCGAGGCCCAAACAGGATGTGGTCGGCCAGCAGGCCGCCCATCTGATCCCTGAAGATCAAGCGACCTGGCATGGCAGCATCGACGAGGACCTGCGCCGCCAGCCGGGCGTGCGGGTCTACGAGGGAGAGGTGATCCGCGGCGACGGTCAGAAACGCCAGGTCGTTTTCAACAAGGCCACCTTTCAGGATGAAAAGGGCGAGGTGGCCGGCATCGTCGGCGTCATGATCGATTTGACCGCCGAGCGGGAGGGCGAGCGGCTGCGGGCCGAATTCGTCTCCACCGCGGCCCACGAGTTCCAGACACCCCTGGCCGCAATCCTCGGCTTTGCCGAACTGCTGGCGGGAGATGCCCGCATCACCGACCAGGACCTGCGGGACTATCTGTCCATTATTCAGGAACGTGCCGACTATCTGTCCCGACTGGTCGACAGGATGCTGGATGTCAGCCGGCTGGAACGGGGACGGGAACTGGTGCTGGAGAAAGTTCCCTGCCGGCTCGATCAGGTGCTGCGCACACTGGTGCGCAGCTATCAGCACCGCTCGTCGCGGGATGTTTTCGAACTGGTGCTGCCTACGGACAGCCGTCCGGTGTGGGTCGATGAAACGCGGATCACCCAGGTGCTGGAAAATCTGCTCAACAACGCCGTCAAATATAGCCCAGGGGGCGCCAAGATCGGCATCCGCCTCGATTTGGATCCGGACCAGGCCCGCATTCTGATCAGTGACCAGGGCAAGGGGATGACGACCGAACAGATGGCCTGCGCCTTCGACAAATTCTACCGTTCCGACACCTCGGAGACCGCCCCCTCCGGCACCGGTCTCGGCCTGTTCATCGCTCGCTCCATCGTCGAGGCCCACGGCGGCACCTTGTCCGGCGAGAGCCAGCCAGGAATCGGTACGACCATGTGCGTCATGCTGCCCAACCAGATTCTTTCGAAATCGTCCTGAGGAGTTTCGGCTAGTCTCTGATTTCAGGATCCCGGTTGACATATCCGTCAAGGCGGATATATGCTTTCTCCATGAAAACCACCGTACAACTGTTCAAAGCCCTCGCTGACGAGACCCGTCTGCGCATTCTGGCCCTGCTCTCCGGAGGGGAGATGTGCGTGTGCGACCTGATGGCCATTCTCGACCTGCCCCAATCCACCGTCTCCCGCCATCTGGCCTACCTGCGCACCAGCGGCCTGGTTTGTGACCGGCGGGAGGGGGTCTGGATGTACTATCGTCTCAATCGGGTCGCGGAGGGGATGCAGCAGGATCTGCTGGATTTACTGGCCCGGCGCCTGCCGGAGCAGCCGCGGATAGCGGCCGACCAGGCCATGCTGGCCAAGCGGCGGACAAGTGGGAAACCCTCGGCCTGCTGCTGATTTTGTTGCGGATTGTTTTGTTAATCGTGTCCGCCTATCCGGATAGAGCCTGGCCGCCCTGCTCGCCCTCGGGGTACAGGTGGGGCTTTCCCCCTGGCTGACCCTGGTGGCAGGGTTGGCCCTGTTCGGCATGGTCTTCGCCGTCAACTCCTCGGTGCACAGTTACCTGATCCTGGCCTACACTGAGAGTGACCGCGCCGCGCTGGATGTCGGCTTCTACTACATGGCCAACGCCGCCGGGCGGCTGCTGGGGACGCTCCTGTCCGGCCTGGTGTTTCAGTGGGCCGGTCTGAGCGGCTGTCTCTGGGTCTCCTGCGCCCTGCTGCTGGTCGCTGGTGGCTTGTCCCGCGGGCTGCCTCGTGGCATAAATATGCAGAACACCACCGCCCCCAAAGGATGACGCCCGATGCAGAATGAGAATCCGCCCCCCGTCCCCCGCCTCAGCGCCGGCCAGGTCTTCCTGGCCTTTTTGCGCCTCGGCCTGACTTCCTTTGGCGGGCCGGTGGCGCACCTGGGCTATTTCCGCGACGAGTTCGTGGTGCGGCGCAAACTGCTGCAGGAATCGGTCTATGCCGACCTGGTCGCCCTCTGCCAGTTTCTCCCCGGTCCGGCCAGCAGCCAGGTGGGGATCGGCATCGGCCTCTCCCAGGCGGGGCTGCGCGGCGCGCTGGCGGCCTGGACCGGCTTCACCCTCCCGTCGGCACTGGCGCTGATCCTGTTCGCCTATGGCCTGGCCCTGGTCGAACCCGGGGCGGTACAGAGCGGCTGGCTGCATGGTCTCAAGGTGGCTGCGGTGGCGGTGGTGGTGCAGGCGGTCTGGGGGATGGCCAAGAACCTCTGCCCCGACCGGCCCCGGGCCACCCTGGCCCTGGCCGCGGCGGCCCTGACCCTGGCCTGGACCGGGATCTGGGGGCAACTGGCCGCCATCGCCCTGGGGGCTGTCTTCGGTCTGCTTTGGCAGAAGGGGGCGGTGGACGGCGAGCATCATCCGCAACTGGTGCCCGTCGGCCGGACGGCGGCGCTGCTGAGCCTGGGGCTGTTTTTCCTGTTGCTGGTCGCACTGCCGCTGGCGGCGGTGGGGGGTGGGGGCAATCTGGCCCTGGTCGACAGCTTCTACCGCGCCGGCTCGCTGGTGTTCGGCGGTGGCCACGTGGTGCTGCCGCTGCTGCAGGCCGAACTGGTGGAACCGGGCTGGCTCGGCCCCGACCTGTTCCTGGCCGGCTATGGGGCGGTGCAGGCGGTGCCCGGGCCGCTGTTCACCTTCTCCGCCTACCTGGGAGCGGTCCTGCAGGTCGGCCCGGGGGGGTGGCTCGGCGGCATGCTCTGCCTCCTGGCGATCTTCCTCCCCTCCTTTTTGCTGGTGATCGGCCTGCTCCCCTTCTGGGACACCCTGCGCCGCCAGCCCCGGGTGCGCGCCGCCCTGGTCGGCATCAACGCCGCGGTGGTCGGCTTGCTCCTCGGGGCCTGCTATCATCCGGTCTGGACCAGCGGCATCCTTGGCCCCGGCGATTTCGTCCTGGCCCTGGGAGCCTTCGGCGCCCTGCAGCTGTGGAAGCTTCCCCCCTGGTTGGTGGTGGCGCTCTGCGGAATGGGCGGGGCGCTGCTGGCCTTGAGTTGATCAGGGTGCCTGCACCTGAATTTCGATGTTTCGCATCAGCTTTTCGAGAACGGCACGGTCTGCCGGGTCCTGCAGATGGTCGTTGCCGTACAGCCAGAACCAGTAAGGCTGGGCAAAGCCGACGATGCCGAGAAACTGACTGCGTTCCCCGCCGTGGCGGTAGTCGATGGTGAACCATTGCGCCTGCTGAGCCCCCTTGATGGTGGTGGCCGACTGCTCGGTCTTGACGTCGGTCCAGCCTTCGTCGGTCACGCCGTCGGCGGCATATTCGGCGGAGAGGGCCACGGTTTTGGCCGATGGCGCCTTCTCTCCCTGCTCCAGCGGTGAGAAACTGATCATCAGATGGGCACCGGTCTTGAGGTTGGTGACAAACAGCTGGTTGCTGCGAGCCCTCTTCCGCGCAACCTCGCGGGCCTGCTCCGGGGTGGGGGTCTTGCCTTGGGCCTGGGCTTCCTCCAACACATGCTCGGCCAGGTGCTCGACCAGCTCGGCAGGGGGCTCCGTCGACACGCTCCAGGGGGCGGAAACCTCGGGCAGCTGAATTTTGAGGTCCGGTTTGAGCTGAAACGCGGCAGCACTGGCCAGAACCGGCAGCAACAGCATCGCCGCCAACCATAGGCATACTCTTTTCATCGCTCCCTCCTTGTCTGCTTATCGATGGTTTTCCTCAACTTTAGCCGAAAAAGTCGGTCCTGGCTGGTTGCCGTCGTCGATTTCAGTTGCGCAGGCCGGTCACCAGGTTGTCCGCCAGGGCGGTCAGCAGCTGGAAGTAGGCTTCCGGCCCGGGAGCCAGGTCGGCGCCGATGGGATCGAGAACACCGCTGCGGGCCAAGCTCCCCTCGGTCACCGTGGCCACCAGGCGCGGCTCGAACTGGGGCTCGCTGAACACGCAGCGGGCCTGCAGCTGCTGGATGCGCTGGCGGATCTCCCTGATGCGCTTGGCCCCCGGTTTGCGCTCGGGGTCGATGGTCAGGGAGCCGACGGCGGTGAGGCCGTAGCTGGCCTCGAAATACTGGTAGGCATCGTGGAACACCACGTAGGGAACCTTTTGCACCGGGGTGAGGCGGGCTTTGAGCTGCTCGTGCAGCTGGTCGAGCCGCTGCTGCAGTTGGGCGGCGTTGTGCCGGTACTGGGCCTGGTGCGCCGGGTCGAGGGTGGCCAAGGCGGCGGCGGTCTTCTCGACGATCTGCTTGGCCAGCAGCGGGTCGAGCCAGAGGTGCTGATCCCGATCTCCAGGACGGCCATGCCCGTGGCCGTGGTCATGACCATGGCCGGCGTCCTCCCAGTTCCCCCCGGTGCGCACCGGCAGAAGTCGGGGGGCCAGCTCCCTGGCCAGGACCAGTTGCCGGGCTTTGTCTCCCAGGGTCCGCAAGGGTTTTTCCAGAAAGCCCTCCAGCTGGGGGCCAATCCAGACGATCAGTTGGGCTTCGTTCAGCAGCCGCGCCTCCGATGGCCGCAGCACATAGCCGTGGGGCGAGCTTGCCCCCTGCAGCAGCAAGGCGGGCTCTCCCACCCCCTGCATTACTCCGGCGACCAGGGAATGCAGGGGTTTGATGCTCACCACCACCCGCGGTCCCGTCGCGACGGCGGCCCATGCCGTACTGCTCAGGGTGAGCAGCCAGAAACCAAATCCCCATGCCAAAACTGTCTGTTTCATCCCCGTCCTCCGTGGGCCAGTGGGTGGTGAATTGATCCTGATCGAATGTTATAGTATAACATTTCGATAAATCAAGACCTGTCGGGAGGTGAGCGCCATGACCGAGACGGCCCCCAATCTGTTTTCCTGTGAGCAGCATGACCATCAGCACTGTATCGACCAGGCCCTCAGCCTGGCCGAGCAGCTCTGCCAGCGGCAGCTGCAGCGCTTTACTGCCATTCGCCGGCGGGTGCTGGAACTGGTCTGGCGTCAGCACAAGCCGATCGGCGCCTACGAGTTGCTGGACCTGCTGCAGCAGGACGGGCGCACCGCACCGCCCACGGTTTACCGGGCTCTGGAGTTTTTGCAACAGATGGGCCTGGTGCACCGCATCGCGTCCCTCAATGCCTATGTCGGCTGCGTCCATCCGGGGATGCCCCACGATGGTCAGTTCCTGATCTGCGAGGTCTGCAAAACCCTGGCGGAACTCGATGAGCCGGTGATCACCAGCGCCATCGAACAAAGCGCCGCCGCCTCCGGTTTTGCCACTCGTCGCCATACCATTGAAATTCTCGGGCTTTGTCCCCGTTGCCGCTGAAGGAGTCCGCCGTGGGCGAAATCGACAGCACCGACACCTTGCTGGCTCTCAACGCCATCCATCTGCTCCAGGGTGGCCGCCAGCTGCTGCAGCAGGTCAGTCTGCGGCTTGAGGCGGGGGAAATCCTCACCATCATCGGCCCCAACGGCGCCGGCAAAACCACCCTGCTGCGGGTCGCCCTCGGCCTGCAGCCGCCAACCTCCGGCACGGTTTACCGCCGCCCCGGACTGCGCATCGGCTACATGCCCCAGCGGCTGCACCTTGATGGCACCCTGCCGCTGACGGTGCAGCGTTTCCTGGCGATGGCCGGCAACCCGCGGCCGCAGCAGGTCGAAGCGCTGCTCGACTCCGTTGGCGCCGTCGAGGTGCTGCATGCGCCGCTGCAAAAGATCTCCGGGGGGGAACTGCAGCGGGTGTTGCTGGCCCGGGCACTGCTGCGGGAGCCCGATGTGCTGGTCCTGGACGAGCCGGTGCAGGGGGTCGATGTTCACGGGCAGGTCGAGCTCTACCAGCTGATCAGCCACATCCGGGATCAGCGCGGCTGCGCGGTGTTGATGGTGTCCCACGATCTGCATCTGGTCATGGCGGCGACCGATCGGGTGCTCTGTCTCAATCGCCACATCTGCTGCGGCGGCAGCCCCGAATCGGTCACCAACGATCCCGCCTATCTGGCGTTGTTTGGTCCGCTGGCCGTGAAACAGTTGGCGGTCTACAGCCACGACCAAAAACATCGCCATTCCGATCACAACGACCGGACCCGGAGGGCCTGATGTTCGAAGATTTTCTGCTGCGGGCCCTGGCGGGCGGTCTGGGGGTCGCCCTGGTCGCCGGCCCCTTCGGCTCCTTCGTGGTCTGGCGCCGCCTGGCCTATTTCGGCGACACCCTGTCCCACTCGGCGTTGCTGGGGGTTGCCCTCGGCCTGCTGCTGCAGCTTCACCTGACTCTGGGGATCGTCCTGATCTGCCAGCTGCTGGCGGTGTTGCTGTTTTTCGGCCAGAGACAGAAGCTGCTGGCCAGCGATACCCTGCTCGGCATCCTGTCCCATGGCTCCCTGGCGCTGGGACTGGTGGTTCTGGCCTTCATGGAGGGGGTGCGGATCGACCTGATGGCCTACCTGTTCGGCGACATTCTCGCCATCGGTCCGGGTGATCTCGGCTGGATCTACGGCGGGGGCGGATTGGCTCTGGCCGGACTGCTCTGGCTCTGGCGGCCGCTGCTGGCCATCACCCTCCACGAGGATCTGGCGCGGGTCGATGGGCTGGCGGTGGACCGGGTCAACTGGGCTTTTCTGGGACTGATGGCCTTGACCGTGGCGGTGATGATGAAAGTGGTGGGGATGCTGTTGGTGACCGCCTTGCTGCTCATCCCGACGGCCACCGTCCGGCGTTTTTCCCACACCCCGGAGCGCATGGCGCTGCTGGCCAGTCTGGTTGGAGCGGCGGCCGTTTGCGGTGGGCTTTATGGGTCGCTGCGCTGGGATACCCCGGCCGGTCCGTCCATCGTGGTGGCGGCCTGTCTGCTGTTCGCCCTGAGCCAACTGCTACCCGCAAGCCTGGGGCGCGGCCGGAGTTGATCTGGCCTGGATCGGCTGGGTGGCGGGCTCCGGTCACGCCGGAGCAAGGTTCAGCCTCAGGTGGCCCCGGCGCAGGGGGCCGGTCGTGACCACCAGGCCCGGAGCAGCAACAGCAGCAGCGCCACGGCCGCGGCCGTTTCCCATGGGGCGGCTGCATGCTCCTCCCCCAGTTTGACCCATTCGAGGATGTCGATGCCGGCCCAGGCATAGAGGCGGTTGGTGAGCCAGCCGAGCAGCAGGGAGCAACTGGCGATGGAGGCCAGATAGATCAGGGTGGCCGCCCGCCCCCAGAAACGGTAGACCACGGTGATGGTGGCGGCGTTGGTGGCCGGGCCGGCGAGCAGGAAGACCAGCGCCGCACCGGGAGAGAGCCCCTTGAGCACCAGGGCGGCGGCCACCGGGGTCGAGGCGCTGGCGCAGATGTAGAGGGGAATGCCCACCACCAGCATCACCAGCAATGAGGTCAGTTCGTGGGCGAAGGTGCGGGCGAAGAAATCCTCCGGCACCGCATAGGCGATCACCCCGGCGATGGCGATGCCAAGCAGCAGCCAGCTGCCGATATCCCCCAGCAGGTCGCCGAAGGCGTACCCCAGACCCTCCCGCAGCCGGGTGCCCAGCGGCTGGCGGCGGCCGGCGGGGGCCGGCTTGCCGCAGCAGGCGTCGGTACAGACCACCGCCGCGGCAGCTTTGGGAAGCGGCTCTTCGGGCAGGCGGTTGATCAGCAGGCCGGTGGCGGTGGCGGTGAAAAAGGCCGATATTGGCCGAAGTACCGTCATCAGCGGGTCGAGCAGCGCCCAGGTGATGGCCATGGAGTCGACCCCGGTTTCCGGCACCGACACCAGGAAGGCCGCCGAACTCCCCTTGCTCGCACCCTGCTTGCGCAGTTCCACCGCTGCCGGGATCACCCCACAGGAGCAAAGGGGCAACGGAATGCCGAACAGCGAGGCCTTGACCACCGAGGCGGCATCGCTCTTGCCCAGGTGCCGCGACACCAAGTCGCCCGGCAACAGGGCCTTGAGCACCCCGGCGGCCAGAAAACCGAACAGCACGAAGGGGGCGGATTCGAGAAGGATGGTCCAGCATTCCCGCAGGATGCCAAGGAGAACATGGATCATTATCGGCTCTCTTTAATGGATGAACAGGTTACCATTGGGCTCCCCTTTCATACTGGACCCCAGAGTGCCCCCTGTCAAGGCAGGGGCGGCCACCCCGGTTTTTTCATCCAGCCTCTTGCGCCGCCGCGGCTGTTCAGAGTACAAAGGAACTTCTCGATGAATTCGGAGTGTCGACGTGCTTCTGGCCGCAACGCGAAAACCTCTCGCCTGGCTCTGCCTCGCCCTCTACCTGCTGCTGGGGGTTGGCGGAGCCCATGCCTTGGTCTGGTGCCAGGATGGCAGCGGCGACAGCCGGGTCGAATTCAATCTGGCGGGTCGCTGCGAACCCGGCTGCGGCGATTCGGTGGATTCCAAAACTTCCGAGCCGAAGAGCCTGCAGCATGAGCAGGCCGGCGCCGATTGCAGTGACCAGTCGGCCTCCCCGCAGCAATTCCGTCCCCGCGGCTTCGACCCGGGGCTGGACCTGCCGGCCCTGGTCGGTTCGATGTTGCCGGTTCCTCAATTCCCCCATCCCGCCCGGACCCAGGTGCGCCTGCTGCGGGCGCCCCAACCGCCACCCTCCCAGGTGCTGGCGACCCTGGCTCACACCCTCCTGCTGATTTGATTCCTCCCTCACCCCGTTGTCTACCGTTTCCGCCGGCGCCGCTAGCGTTGCGTCTGCGCCACGGTTCCCCCGGTTTTTCCGTTTTCGCCTGATTTTTTGTTGGAGTTTCATCATGCGTACGACCCTGCGTTTTCTCGGGGGCCTGCTCTGGCTGGCCTGTGCCGGCGCTCCGGCACTCGCCCAGAGCCCCCCTTCATCCGATCTGACCTTCCCCCAGGCGCTGCAACTGGCCCTGGTCCATAATCCCGAACTGGCAGCGACTGCGGCCGAAGTTCAGATCAAAGCCGGTGCCGGCCGTCAGGCCGGGCTGCGCCCCAACCCCGAACTCTCCTTGGGGCTGGAAAATTTCGCCGGCCAGGGGGAATTCAAAGGCAGCGATGGCGCCGAAGCCACCCTGCAGCTCAGCCAACTGCTGGAGCTTGGCGGCAAGCGCGACCGGCGACTGCAACTGGCCGCCGCCGAGCAGGCCATCGCCGAGCAGGAACTGGCCGGCAAACGGCTGGAACTGACCGCAGCCACTCGCAAGGCCTTCGTGCAACTGCTCGCCGCCCAGCAGGGGCTGGCCCTGGCGGAGGAGCAGGTGCGTCTGGCGCAAGGGGTGTTTGCCAGCGTCGAAGCGCGGGTGAGGGGCGGCAAGGTGCCGGCGGTGGAGCTGCAGCGGGCCGAGGTGGCACTGGCGGTGAGCCGTAGCGCCGCGGTGCAGGCCGCTCTGACCCTGGACGGCGCCCGCCAGGCGCTGGCCCTGTTGTGGGGGGGCGAGCCCCTGGCGGTGCAAGCGGTCGGGGCCCTGGAGGATCTGCCTGAACCTCCGGCCCTGGAGACCCTGACCGCCCAGTTGCCGCGGACTCCCGCAGCGCTGCGCTGGCAGCAGGAAACCACCGCCGCGCAGGCCCGGATCGCCCTGGCCCGGCTGCTGCTCGACGACGGCCGCGGCGACGAGATC
>CAZYXS010000124.1:0-411 GCA_964650955.1 uncultured Desulfuromonadales bacterium
CCCCCCTTGCCCGCGCGGCACCTGGTCCACGGCGTCTTTACCGCCCAGGTGGAGAGCACCGGCGGCGCCTACGCCTGCCTCGACGAACAAGGGCGCTACCGGGTGCGGGTGCACTTTGACCAAGGCCAGGCCACCACCGGAGAAGCCAGTCACGCCGTGCGCCTGATGCAACCCTACAGCGGCGAGAACTACGGCCTGCACTTCCCCCTGCACGCCGGCACGGAAGTCGCCCTGACCTGCGTCAACGGCGACCTCGACCGCCCCATCCTGCTTGGCGCCCTGCCCAACCCCGCCACCGCCTCGCGCACGGCGCCCAGCTGTCCAAGCCCGCCGTCGATCAGCACAAGGTCCGGCCATGCCGGCGATTTTCTTCCGCCAACGCGTGCGGTTTCCTCCACGGGTTCAACGGGC
>CAZYXS010000124.1:421-9857 GCA_964650955.1 uncultured Desulfuromonadales bacterium
ACATCCTGCGCAGTTTCGGCGGCAATGAATTGCTCCTCGAGGACCGCAAGGGGGAAGAACGTATCGAACTCTTCACCCGCGAGCGCCAGAACCATCTCAGCCTCGATGCCAAAGAAGGCGCCCACCGCCTGCGCCTGGCAACGGCCACGGGCAAGATGGAGGTTCAGGCCGCGCAAACCCTGACCCTCGAATCCGGCGACAGCCACCTCACCACCAGCGGCGGCGACCATCTCATCACCGTCGAAAACAAACAGCAGCTCGCCACCCAGAAAGCCGAGATAGCCCTGCGAGCAGGTACCGACATCCGCATGAAGGCCGCCAGGAATGTAAAGTTGCACGCCGAGCAGCAGGACCTCCGCCTGCGTGCCGACCAGAACATGGTTGTTCAGGCCGGCGAAGGGATGACCATCGAGGTACGCAACCAGAATCTGACTTTGAAGGTCACTGGTGGTCAGTTGTCCATCGAGGCGGCCAAAGAACTCAACCTTCGGGGCAAGGGGGGCGGGGCTATAACCATCGGCCAGAGCGGCGGAATGGTCACCATCGCGCAGAATGGCGCGGTGACCATCGCTTCGCATACGGTAAATATCAATGGCAAGAGTGTGAATATGCAGGGGGCGCGGAATACGCAAGGCGGAGCTGGGTTGAATTCACCCTTGGCACGCTCCATCCAACAACAATTGTCCACTAATAAAATTTCTCCAACACTAAAAACAGAAAACTCGGCAATTAACTCAAACAGAATCCATGAAAATAAAACAATTGCAACAAAAGAAGTGAAAAATTCTACCCACGAAAAAAGTCATACAAAAACTTGGGATACTATTTCCGATGAACGTATTTCTAAACTCCATCCCAAAATCAGGAAAGATTCAATCAACTTTATTAATGATGTTGAAAAAACGTTAGGCATAAAACTCAGAGTCACCCATGGATACAGATCTTATGAAGAACAAAACAACTTATACAAAATAGGTCGAGATTCCTATGGCAAGAGAATAGGAAAGGTTGTTACAAATGCAAAAGCTGGCGAAAGTTATCACAATTATGGATTGGCAATTGACGTGGTTGAAATAAAGGATGGAAATTTGAATTGGGATACGAATTGGAACGAAATTGCCAATATAGGAAAAAACCATGGATTTGAATGGGGAGGCGATTGGACCTCATTTAAAGACAAACCGCATTTTCAAAAAACTTATGGAAAATCAATCAGTTTTTTAAAAACGGAACATTCAAAACTTACAAAAAATCAACCCTACATAAATCTATAGGAATAAATAATGAGGAAATCAATCGCGATAAAATTATTATTGACAATACTAGTATTTTCATTTTCAAATTCGTGCGAGGCTACTGAACGAATCACTAAAGCGACTCGTTTTAGTGATTGCAAAAAGTTTTTATCGGATGATTTAAAAAAAACCTGTATTAAAGCTGAAAAAATTGAACATAGCATAACAACTTTTTCAAAGCTGGAAAAGGATGTTTATGGATTTTCGAGCGAAGGCAGCTACTTAGAATTTTATAAAAAAAACAATGATGCAAAAAAATTTGGCATCGATCATTATGGCGAAACTGGAAAAAGGTCGCTTGAGTACTATTACAAAAACAATAAACCAATTTTATTAATCGAAGAAGTAGTTATCTATGACAAACCAATTTACGAAAGTAACTTTAAAGAAAAAGACAAATCAACATTTTATTGCTTTTTTTATAATGGAATGATTGATAAATGCTTAGAAAAACAGAAGATTTGGAAAGAAAAGCCAATGTCAAACATTGAAAAAGAAGCATTGACTAAGGACCTCGACAGATACATAAAAGAAATTCAATGATTATACAGGGCAACAAAATGTCCCTCATTGACAACTTCAACACAGCAGCCAACCGCAGCCACTTCTCCTTTCGGGCGTCAGGCGTCCCCGATGACTTCTTTGCCGTCAAGCAGTTCGTCGGCAAAGATCATGGGCTGTCGGAGGATTTCAGTTTTTCTCTGACGCTGCAGTCGCAATGGGTTCTGGAGCCGGCCCAAGTGGCGGGGCAACGGGGTGTGCTGGACGTTGCCTGGGGCGCCGAAGGGGTGTTTGTGCAGGGGGTGGTGCGGGATTTCCGTTATGTCGGAGCCGTCCCCGGAGGGCACGAATACCGGGCCATTCTGGCATCCCCCCTTTACCCCCTGCACCTGAACCGCAATAACCGGGTATTTCTAAACCGCACGGTGGTCCAGATCGTCGAAGAGGTCTTGCGGGCGGCTGGCATGGCGGAGGGTGATTTTCAGTTTCGCATTGCCCAGGAGTATTTCACCAAGGAGTACTGCGTCCAGTACGACGAAAGCGATTTCGATTTCATCTCCCGGCTGCTGGCCCACGAGGGTCTGTTCTTCCGCTTCGAGGCGGGACCCGATCGATCGGTGCTGGTCTTCCACGATGGCGTTGACAACCTGCCCGGCCTGTTCGATACCGGTCAACTCCTCTATCAGGAGCACAGCGGCACCCATCGTGGTCTGGAAACGGTTTTCGCCTTCCGCCCCCGGGCCCGCCTGCTTCCGGCAACCACCGGTCTCAGGGACTACAACGACCAGACCCCGGAAATAAGCCTCGGCAGCGAAGCGACAGCACAGGGCACGGTACCCGGCCTGGGAGGGCTGGCGCGCTTCGGCGATCATTTCAGGGATCCGGCCGAAGGCCAGCGCCTCGCGAAAATCCGGCAGCAGGCCCTGGATTGGCAGCGGGAAACCTTCGTTGCCGAATCGGACTGCCGGGGAATCGCCCCCGGGCGGCGCTTCACCCTGGTCGGCCACCCCGAGAGCCAATTGAATGGCGAATACCTGGTCATCGAGGTGGAGCATGCAGGGGATCAAGGGGCGGCGTTTGCCCTTGGCGACAAGGCCAAAGGGATGACCTATCGCAACCGGATGCTGCTGATCCGGGCCGGGGTCCCCTTTCGCAAACCATTGCCAGTGCCCCGGCCGGTCCACGGCATTTTCACCGCCCGGGTTGAAACCACCGGCGGGGATTACGCCTACCTCGACAACGAGGGGCGCTATCGGGTCAGGGCGGATTTCGATTTCGGTGGTGCCGAATCCGGCCAGGCGAGCCACCCGGTGCGACTTCTGCAGCCCTACGGAGGAAAGAATTTTGGGCTTCACCTCCCCCTCCTCGCCGGGTCGGAGGTGGCCATGTGCTGCCTCAACGGCGACCTTGACCGCCCTATCCTGCTTGGAGCCTTGCCCAATCCGGACACAGCTTCCCCGGTCAACGCCGGCAATGCCAGCCAGAACATCTTGCGCAGTTTCGGTGGCAACGAATTGCTGATGGATGACCGCAAGGGGCATGAGCGGACGGAACTGTTCACCCGGGGGCGCAAAAATCTGCTCAGCCTCGACGCCGACTCCGAGGGGCACCTGATTCGGCTGGCCAGCGAAGAGGGGGAGATGGAGGTTCAGGCCGGACAGACGTTGCTCATGGAGGCGGGGGATAGCCAAACCCTGCAGACAGGCCGCGACCACCTCGTGGAAGTGGAAAAGGCCCAGCGGCTTCTGACCCGCAACCAGCAGATCGAATTCCAGGCAGCGACCGACCTGCGAATGGATGCTGGCGAGCATCTGCTGCTGCAGGCGGAACAGGAAGAATTGCTGCTTTCCACCGGCCGCAACATGACCACAGAGGTGAAGCAGTCGATGTCGGCGGAAGTGGTGAGTGACGACCTGACTCTTCTGACCAACCAGGGGGGAATCAATCTGCAGGCCGCCAAATCGATCACCATTGCCGGCCGCGGCGGGGGACGCATCCACATCGGCCAGGGCTCCGGGGCCATCGAAATCTCTCCCCGAGGGGACCTGACGCTGGAGGCGCCAGCGGTGACTATCAATGCCGGCGTCATCCGTATCCGCTCAGGCAGCATCAGCAACAACTAAAAAAACAACCAATATAAATCAAGCTTTTTACCAATAAATTCTGATCTATCACTTTAAATCAAGAAGGGGATTCTATGAGTTCCAAAGTAACCCGCCTGTTTCGCGACCCACCCGATCCCAACGGTTTGACCTTCATCGCCACCGTGGTGGAGGTAGCCGGTGGCGAGGCACAAAGCGTCCTGCTGCCGGGAGACATCGACCCGCAGAGGGTCTCCGGTCATTTCAGCGATGTTCCCGTACTCAAGGCGGGAGATCGGGTTGCGCTGATGCAGACCGCCGGCGGCCCGGTCATCATGTCGCGCCTGCGGGGCTGCGGGGAAACGCCTGCCCCGCTGGTACTCAACGAGGCAGGGCGTCTGAGCGTGGAAGCCCCCGGGGGGATCTGCCTGAAAACCGGTGATAGCCGGATCGAAATCACCCCGAGCGGCCGCATCTGGGTGGACGGCAAGGAGATCTACAGCATCAGCTCCGGGCGCACCCGTCTGCAGGGCGCAACCATCGAGCTCAACTGACCCTGTCATGCAGATCCCCTTTGCCGAAACCCATTGGGATTCCGCGCTAGTCCTCTGGCGACAACGGGAATTCTGGTCCCAACGCCCCACCGGGGATGCGGCGCCGTTGCTGCGGCTCGAGCAGCATCTGCGGTTGCATCTGCATGTGCTGGCCCGTTGCCCGGTTACCTGGCAGCGCGAACCCGACGATGCGACAGAATGTCTGCTCGGTTTCGCCGCCCGGTTTTCCTCTCCCGACCCGGCGTGCCGCCGCGAAGGCTTGCAGAAGGCCTGCGAACTGCTGACCTCCGGCGCCCCCTTTGAGGCCGGAATCTTGCAGGCATTGGCCCTCTTCCCCCAGCCGGCGGATGACCCGGCCCTGCTCGAGCTCTATCGCCGGCAAACAACCTTGCGCCCGCAACTCTTCGAGCTCTGGCGCGAGCAGGGGGTCCAGGTGCCGGCCGCCCTCTACCACCAGGGGGAATTGCAGGACCGAGACCCGCAGCTGCAGCGGGCCGCCCTCGCCTACGCCGCCGACAACCCCCAGGTCGGCCTTGACCTGTTCCGCCCCTACTACCAGCCCCTGCTCGGCGGGAAACCGCCGGTGCGCATTGCAGCCGAAACCCTGCAGGCGGCGCTGTGGGGGGGATTGGTGCGGGGCGACCGCGATCTGCCCAGGGCCTTGCTGCGCGCCGTCGAACTGGCTGCCGATCCGCAGCAGCAAACACCCTTGTTGCGACTGGCCGCCCTGAGTGGCGATCCCCTTTTTCTTCCTCTGCTGCGCAGCCATCTGGAGGTCGAGGCCGAATCCGGCTGCGAACTGCTCGGCCTCCATGGCAGCCTCGCCGCCCTGGACGAGTTGCTGTTGGCCCTCGAGCGGGCCACCACCATGGAGGCGGCCGCCACCGTCTGGAGGCAAACCACCGGCCAACCCCTCGGCCGCAAACCCCGCCTCAGCCTGGTGGGAGCCGAACAGGAGGAAACCGGCGCCGGCAGCATGCCCGACGCGGCCCCGGCCCGCTCCTGGCTGGAACAGCAGCGCAAGGATTGGAAACCTGGCGAGCGCCTGCTGTTGGGCAGGATGACCACCCCGGAACTGCTCTTCGACTGGGCCGACAACCTGGCCGGCCAGGGGGATGCCGACCGGCTCGACCTGCTGGCCATTCACCTGCGCCGCCCCCTTGGCATCCGGCCCGGCAACTGGCGGGCAGAGCGCAGCGTAACCCTGGCCAGGCTGCGCCCCCAGGGGCAGGCAGAGGCCGCACCTCCAACCGCAAAGGCGCCGCGCCATGCTTGAACTGGACAACCGCAGCGCCTGGGCCGCCGGGCTCTATCCCGGCTGGAGCCTCAAGGCAGAGCGGCAGATGACCCTGGCGTTCAAGGCCTGCTTTGCCTTCGACGCCAAGGGGCAGTTGACCCCTGTCGAGCCGACCCCTGTGATCGAGGAAACCGACCGCTATTACGGCGAACCGGGCCAATCGAGCCTGGCGGCCGCCGGCGAAACCGTCCCCTTCAAACAGGGGAGCGAACTGCTGCTTTTCGGCACTGCCCACCCGCCCAAGGCCGAGGCCACCGTGGCCGAGGTCAGCGTCGGCCTTCGCCTGGCCAACGACCGCTTCTGGGAAAAGACCCTGCGGCTGTTCGGCCCCCGCCGCTGGGAAAAAGGGCTGCTCGGGCTCTCCTTCAGCAAGCCGGGCCCACTGGCCTCCCTGCCGCTGCGCTACGAATACGCCTACGGCGGCTGCGACCCCAATCACGAGGAGAAGCTCTACCCCCAGAACCCGGTCGGGGTTGGCTACAGCGAAAAAGGCTGGAGGGTGAACGGCATGCCCCTGCCGCAGATCGAAATCGGGCCCAAGTTCATCACCAGCCCCAGCCAGCGGGGGGTGCCCGCCGGCTTTGGCCCCATCCCTTCCTTCTGGGAGCCCCGCATTGCAGCTTACGAAAAGCTCGACCACGAGGCGCTGGCCTGGGGCGGCTGCCCCTACCCTGCCGACGCCCCCGCGGGCATGCACAACGCCGCCCCTCTCGATCAGCGCTTCGACCAGCCGTTTCAGGGAGGCGAAACCCTGCGGCTTAAAGGCCTGGTCGAAGGCGCACCGCTGGATGGGCTGCTGCTCAACCTCCCCCGCCTGAAGCCGGATTTGAAACTGGTGGTCGCCCAAGAGGTAAAAACCTTTCCATCCGCCTGCGATACCTTGGTCATCGACACCGACCTTAAACAGATCCACCTGGTCTGGCGCGCCCCTATTCCCTGGAGCCTCAGTGACAAGCGCACCGGTTGGGTGGTCCTGACGGATTTGGACCTGGATCAGCAACTGGATGAAGAGAACCCGGAGCTTGGCACATGATTTTGGCAAAAGCGAACACCCAACCTCGGGGCATCCTGACCATCATCCATGCCTGCCAGGCCAAGGTCGGCAAGCCGGTGGTGCTTTAGAAGAAAGGAAGCATGAAATGCAGCGTAACTTGATGTCATATGGTTGTTTATGTCTCTTCCTAAGCCTCTTTGCAACTTCTTGTGCGTATGGGGGGAATTCGAACCCGCAGACTTCGCCAATAGCTGGGGTGGCCAATGCTGACAACTGCCATCGCGATATCCGTATTCCGGTGCCTGAAAACAGAGGCGAGATTCGGGTCTGTGAGAGCTATACCGGAGCAGAATCCAATCTATCCGTTGTGTGGATGGATGAGAAAGAGCACCGAAAAGTCCTTTGGAATGAACCAAATTTCATGCTTGACCCAGAGCAAGCCAATATTTGGGAAATAGCCACCCACAAAAACATTCCGTTCCTGGCTTTGTCAATTTTCAGCGGAGGAGCCAATTGTTGTTGGGAAGTATTGGTCTTTCGTCTTGATAAGCCGGCATTTTTCAGGCGGGGATTTCCCTCTGGCGCTGCTCCGCGTTTCACGACCAAAGCGATTGAATGCCCACTGGGGGCAACGATCCTTCCTGTGCATGAAGACGGCAGTATCAACTCAAAATCCATGATTGAATGCCTTGTGAATGGTTTAGAGGCAAAGTAATCGGCGGCCCTTTTGCCCCGCAGGTAGTTTGGAGTGTCTATGAAAACCGATGATCTCTATGCCCCCAGGGGGGCTGCCTATCATACTGCTCAAATTTCAGATTCTTCACATTATTTATCTCCTATCGACCAAGCATCAGACCGGCAAGGGGGGTACAGCCGACGACATGGAGATGCATCCAGGGAAGTTCAACAACAAGCCATTGATGCCCTTGTTCGATCGGGCCGGACAAATGGAATGCAAAACGAAGAAATAGCCATTGTACTGGCAATTGCGCGCCATGAATCCGGATTTAACCCTGATGCGGCCGCTGGTCCGACCACTGCGAGCGGATTGGGGCAATTCATAAATCGAACTGGTGCCAGGTATGGTCTTACCGACGCAAATCGATGGAATTTAAATGCTCAGGCCAGCGCTTTAGTCAACTTTACCTGTGACAACATTGCACTCGCCAAGAAGCGAGGGATTGCTGAAAAGGAAATTGCAAGGTGGGTTTACAAATATCACCATGATGGCCCTTCCGGGGAATATGGTGGCTTGCAAATCGCAGATCGAAATGTCGTTCCGATGGTGCCTCTATATTTCCGCTATTTGGAGGATCTCGACAAGAGCGAGAACGAGAATTCAAGGGTGGATAAGGAGGCGGAGGCTCAGGATGACGCCAGACTCAACCGAAAGCAGAAAAATCCAAATTCGCATCAGCAAAAAACCATAACGCCGATTCGGGAGAACGTCTCACCAAAGATAACTCAGGAAGATTCGGTGCCACAAGTTCCCCTCTCGGCGAACAGGGTTCAATCCGCAGTGGGCGTCGGCAACGTCATCATCAACGCCCGCACCGCGGTTCACGCCGGCAGCGGCGGCACCCTGACCACCATCGATGTCTGCTGGACCACGGTCGGAAAGCCCGTGGTGCGAATTCCCTACACCAATATCGCCAAGTCGAGCGACGCAGCCAAGACGGCCGGCAGCGTGCTGATCAATGGCCAACCGGTCTGCAACAAAGCCTCGATCTTCGCCACCAGCACCGGCGATGAACCCGGCGACCGACTGGGGGTGAAGTCGGGCACCATCAAGGGCAAGGCCGAGTTCATCACCGCTTCGCCGAATGTCTTTTTCGAAGGGGTCCCCGCGGAGCGTCAGGGAGACCTGATGGTTTCCAACAACCGCAACACCGCTGATGCAACCCGGAGCACCACCTCCCCCCTCCTTGAAGACAGCCACCGTGCAAAGCCGCAGCAAAACCCAAACACCCTTCAAAATCGCACTGGAGGTGGCCGGGGGCAAGAGTCACAACCTCAAAGGCACGCTGGTCGCAACCAATGGCCTGATCACGCGGGATATCCCTGTCGGCTCCACTGCCCGTGCCGGGGGACATCGTCGCGAATTGATCATGGAGAACCTTCCCGAGGCCAACTACGATCTCGTTCTGCGGTTTCCCGACGAGCGCCACGATTTCTACCAGGTCCCTCTGGGCCGCGAGATTCCAACCTTCCCGATGGAGAAAGAAAGCACTAGCTGGGAAACGGTCCTGGTTCCCGTCATCCCACGGTGCTACCCCGGAGAGCAGCCCGAGCGGCGCGAAACCACCTATCCACGCTGCGACATGGACTCCCGCACCGGCTGGCTCTACATTTACCTTGATGGCCGCCTCTGGCGGGAATTGCAGGTCCTTCCAGAAGGGGGCGTCAAGGACGTCAACCTCACCTACGAGAAAGGGCGCAACCGGAGAACGGCCACCGCCAACGGCGATTACCTCATCGTTCTGCCCTACAAAATCAACGGGAAAATGCCCCTGATCGAGATGTGCTACTCCGAGATCCAGTGGGACTGGGCGCGCATCGACGCCATGGGCGGCATGGCCGCGGACGATCCTCGGCAGCGCCGCGGAACCGCCGTGCCGGCTGGAGGCAACCCCGAAGCCGCCACCCGGCTCCGCGGGCAGCGCATGCAGCGGATCGATCTCTCCGAATATCCCCGATTCACCCGCACCGACGGT
>CAZYXS010000125.1:0-9787 GCA_964650955.1 uncultured Desulfuromonadales bacterium
GCTGAATCAGAGGAGCGGTCGGGCCATCGGCGTGTTTCCCGGATGGCCGCATTTCGACGATACCGAAATTGCCGCGGCGTCGGCCGTGCTGCGGTCGGGACGGGTCAATCGCTGGACCGGCGAGGAGAACGAACAGTTCGAAAGGGAATTCGCCGAATTCTCCGGCTGCCGGCACGCCATCGCCCTGGCGAACGGCACCGTTGCGCTGGAGTTGGCCCTTTACGCCTTGGGCATTGGCCCCGGCGACGAGGTTATCACCACCAGTCGCACCTTTATCGCCTCCGCCAGTTGCATCGTCATGCGGGGGGCTACCCCGGTTCTCGCCGATGTGGACCCGGTAAGTCAGAACCTTGCCGCCGAAACCATCCGACCTCTGATCACTCCCCGAACCAAAGCGATCATCGCGGTCCACCTGGCGGGGTGGCCCTGCGATATGGATTCGATCATGGCGCTGGCACGGGAGCATGGCCTGAAAGTCATCGAAGATTGTGCCCAGTGCCATGGCGCCACCTACAAGGGGCGGCCTGTTGGCTCATTAGGGGATGTTGCGGCCTTCTCCTTCTGCCAGGACAAAATCATGACGACGGGGGGAGAGGGGGGGATGTTGACCACCAACGACTCGGTTGTTTGGGAAAAAGCCTGGGCTTTCAAGGATCACGGGAAAAGTTTTGAAGCTGTCTACCGCCGTGCTCATCCGCCTGGATTTCGATGGTTGCATGAGTCTTTTGGCACCAACTGGCGGATGACCGAAATGCAGGCTGCCATTGGACGAATTCAGTTGGCGAGACTTCCGGGTTGGGTGGCTCGTCGCCGCCAGCATGCGATTCTCCTTACCAAGAGTTTCAGGGCCATTCCCGGCTTGAGAGTCACCGAACCACCCGACGAAATCTTTCATTCCTACTACAAATACTATGTATTTGTCCGGCCAGAAAGTTTGCGTCCTGGCTGGAACCGGGATCGAATCATGAGTGAAATAAACGCGAACGGTGTGCCATGCTACAGTGGCAGCTGCAGTGAAATTTACCAGGAGTTGGCCTTTAGAAATGATGGCCTTGGACCCAAGGAAAGGCTTCCTGTTGCAAAAATTCTGGGCGAGACAAGTTTGATGTTTCTCGTTCATCCGACCCTTACAAATGCCGAGGTTTTATTGACCTGTAAAACGGTGGAAAAGGTTTTTCGGGAAGCCTCTTCATAATGAAGTTAGTATGTTGTTGCGGAGCGTTGCATGCTGCAAGCGGTTGTTGATAAACGTCGCTGGATCATTTCAATGATCCAGGTTGGGGTCATTGTCGGGGCTTTTGCCTTGGCGTATGGACTGCGCTTTGATTTTGAGATTCCCTCTCCGCATAAAACTACCTTGTTCGCTCTTTTGCCAGCACTCTTAGCGATCAAGTTGACGATTTTCTGGTTTTTGGGACTTTTTGGCGGCTGGTGGCGTTATGTTTCCATGGCCGACCTTATTGCCCTTTTCAACGCCAACATCATTGCCTCTCTCGGATTTGTCCTGTACGCGGTATTCGTTTATCGTTTAGTTAATATTCCGCGAAGTGTTCTGGCGCTGGACTTCATTTTCTGTTTTCTGCTGATGGGCGGAATTCGCTTTATGACTCGGGCTTTTCGGGAAAATTATTTTCCGATGTCGTTTTCCAAAAAACGAGAGAAAACCCGGGTCCTTGTGGTCGGCGCCGGTGATGCCGGGCAGATGATCGTGCGGGAGATCAGGCAAAACCCGAAATTGAATCTGGAGGTGGTTGGGTTTGTTGATGATGATTTGAATAAACAGGGGAGTCGATTTCAAGGGGTCAGCGTTGTTGGCGCCCATGATGCGATCCCGGTTATATGCCAAGAACATGCGGTGGATGAGATTATCATTGCAATTCCCTCCGCAACAGGCCCTGAGATTAGACAGATTGTCGATCGATGTCTCGAAGCCGAAGTGCGGTTCAAGACGCTTCCAGGTGTCGGCGACCTGATCAATGGAAGAGTTTCCATTCAGAACGTTCGGGAGGTTCAACTAGAGGACTTGTTGGGACGCGAACCAGCACGGTTGGATCTTGATCGGATTCGAGGTTATCTGAAGGGGAAGCGGGTTCTCGTGACTGGTGCAGGCGGGAGCATCGGCAGTGAAATCTGTCGCCAGGTGGCTCGGTTCGAGCCGGAAAAGATTATTCTGTACGAAAATGGGGAAACCCCCTTGTTTCAGATCGAGCAGGAACTGTTGCACTTGGCTCCCGGGGTGCGGTTGGCACCGATTATCGGGGATATCCGGTACCGGGCCCGGGTGGAGGCCATATTCGATGAATTCATGCCCGAAGTGGTCTTTCATGCCGCAGCTTACAAACATGTACCAATGATGGAACACAATCCTGCCGAGGCGGTCAACAATAACGTGCGGGGAACCAAAATTCTCGCCGATGCGGCAGTCGCCTTCGGTGTGCAAAGATTCGTCATGATTTCAACCGACAAGGCTGTCAATCCCACTAATATCATGGGGGCCAGCAAGCGGGCCGCGGAGTTGTATGTCCAATCCCTGGCCCGCCACAGTCGGACCAATTTCGTGACCGTGCGGTTCGGCAACGTACTCGGGAGTAATGGCAGTGTCGTGCCGATTTTTCAGGAGCAGATCAAAAAGGGGGGGCCGGTCACAGTGACCCATCCTGAGGTCACCCGGTTTTTCATGACCATTCCCGAAGCGACCCAGTTAGTGCTCCAGGCCTCGAGCATGGGGCGTGGCGGAGAGATCTTCCTGCTTAACATGGGTGAACCGGTCAAGATTGTGAAACTGGCGGAGGAGTTGATCCGACTCTCGGGCCTGCGGCCTTATGAGGATGTCGATATCGTCTTCACTGGTTTGCGGCCGGGGGAGAAAATGTACGAGGATCTGTTGCTGGCCGGCGAAGGGATCGTGCCGACAGAGCATGAAATGATCATGGTGGCCAAGGCGACCAGCATCGACAGCGCCACCTTGTCGTTGCAACTGGAGGAGTTGTTTGCGGCCGCACGGGCCATGGACCTCATGTTTGTCCGGTCCCTGTTGCAGAAGATTGTTCCTGAATTCAAACCCTTGCCGGAAAAAAACAGCACTCGGCGGACCAAGGTGCCTGGAGGGGCAGAACCTGGATTTTCGCCCGATCGCGTGTCGCAGGTTGAAGCATAAGGCTTGTATCTCGGTGTGGTTCGGTATATAAAGCGACACGCGAGAGAAGGAACAAAGCAGTTCGGAGTGAATCATGATCAAAAGCATGACCGGATATGGCAAGGGGCAGGCGGCGGCGGAAGGGTTGGCGCTGACGGTGGAGATCAAGTCGGTGAACCATCGCTACGTGGATATCACGGTAAAATCTCCACGCTCGTTTCTGTTCCTCGAGAGCGAAATCAAGAAACGGGTGGCGGAGCGGTTGCGGCGGGGGAAGGTGGATGTCTTCATCAACCAGGATGTGCTGACCTCCTCGCTGCAGGTGCCGGTGGTGAATCACCCGCTGGCGGCAGCCTTCGTGAAGGCTTTTGACGAGCTGCGCTCGACTTACGGTCTGGATGGAGCCATCCCGGTCGGATTGCTTGCAGGGCAGAAGGATGTGTTGGTGGTGCGGGAGGGGGAACTGGACGAAGCCCTGATCCGCTCCTGCCTGGATGCGGCCCTGCAGCGGGCTTTGGACGCCATCGAGGGGATGCGCGGTAACGAGGGCGCGGCGACCCTGACGGATATGGAAAATCGCCTGGCCGTGGCCGAAGGGTTGCTGGCTGAGGTCGAAACCAGGGCCCCTCAGGTGCCTCTGGAGTGGCAGGCCAAGCTGACGGAACGGCTGGGTCGGCTGAACAGTGAGGTGGCCGCCGATCCGCAGCGTTTGGCCCAGGAGGTGGCGGTCTTCGCCGACCGCTGCGACATCAGCGAGGAGATCGTCCGCTTCCGCAGTCATCTGCAGCAGTTCCGGCAACTGTTCCGGCAGGAGGAACCCGTGGGGCGGCAACTGGATTTCCTGGTGCAGGAGCTGAACCGGGAGGTCAACACCATGGGCTCCAAATCCAACGATGCGGACCTGACCCGCCTGGTGGTGAGCCTGAAGGCGGAACTGGAAAAGGTTCGCGAGCAGGTGCAGAACGTCGAATAGGTCCCTTGGGGCTGGTTGCAGAAAAAGGATACCGCATGGAACGCCCAGGGCTGTTGTTCGTAATCTCCGCTCCGTCGGGGGCCGGCAAGACCTCGCTGTGCAAGGAAGTCATTGACAACCTTGGGGGGCTGCGGCATTCTGTCTCTTACACCACCAGGGCCCCGCGGGGGGGGGAAATAGACGGGATCGACTACCATTTCGTCACCCCCGAGCGGTTTGCGAACATGGTGGCAACAGGGGCTTTCGCCGAATGGGCGGAGGTGCATGGCAATCGGTATGGCACTGCCATTGCCACCCTGGAGGGGGCGCGCCAGGCCGGCGTCGATCTGCTGCTCGATATCGACTGCCAGGGAGCTGGCCAGCTCAAGCGCAACTACCAGCATGGGGTCTTCATTTTCATCCTGCCGCCGAGCTACCAGGAACTGCAGCGGCGGCTCGAGGGGCGCAAGACCGACGCCCCGGAGGTGATCGCCCGGCGCATGACCAACGCGCGGGGAGAAATCGAGGCGGCCCACTGGTACGATTACCTGGTCGTCAACGACGACTTCGCCCAGGCCAAAACCAATCTGTTGTCCATTCTGCTGGCGGAACGCTGCCGCACCGAGCGGGTGCTGGGCAGCCTGCCGGAATTTTTCGCGCCTTCCGGGCGCTCATCTTCGCCTGACCGTTAAGGGAGTATTGTTCCGATGGCTCGTATTACCGTTGAAGATTGCCTGCACCAGATCCCCAATCGTTTCCTGCTGGTCATGGTGGCCGCCAAGCGGTCCAAGCAGTTGTACAAGGGGGGCGCGCCGCTGATCGAAAACAAGGCCGGCAACAAGAAGGTCGTGCTGTCGCTGCGGGAGATCGCCGCCGGCAAGATCGATTACGAAATTCCCACCCGCAAGCGCTAGTTTCGGCGCCGGCCTCACCGAGGCTGCCGGGTTGCCCCGGCGCATCCTCTCCTGACTTTGATCCGCAACCGCCGGCTTTCGGGCCGGCGGTTTTGTGAGCGTTTCGCCCCCTGCAGCAAGGGCCTGGGAGCTTCCCATGGTTCGCCTCGACGACCTGCTGGAAAAAATCCTCAGCTATCATGCCTCGGCCGATCTGGACGCGGTGCGCAAGGCCTACGTGTACAGCGCCAAGGTACACCAGGGACAGGTGCGCCTTTCCGGCGAGCCCTACCTGACCCATCCCCTGGAAGTGGCCTACATCCTGGCGCAGCTGAAAATGGATGTGGCCACCATCGTCACCGGTCTGCTCCACGACACCATCGAGGACACCCTGACCACCCCGGAGGAAATCCGGACCATGTTCGGCGAGGAGGTGTTCGAACTGGTCGACGGGGTGACCAAGATCGGCAAGATGATCTTCCGCACCCGGGAAGAGCGCCAGGCTGAGAACTTCCGCAAGATGCTGCTGGCCATGGCCCGGGATATCCGGGTGATCCTGGTGAAACTGGCCGACCGGCTGCACAACATGCGCACCCTGGAGTTCCAGCCAGAGCCGCGGCGACGGAAGATCGCCCAGGAGACCCAGGACATCTACATCCCCCTGGCCAATCGCATGGGGATCAGCTGGATCAAGAGCGAACTGGAAGATCTCTCCCTGCGCTACCTGGAGCCCGAGGCTTATAACGACCTGGCCGGCAAGGTGGCGAAAAAGCAGAAGGAGCGGGAGCGTCACATCGGCGAGGTGATCAAGCAGATCCGGACCAAGCTTGCCGAACATGGCATCGAGGGGGAGGTCAGCGGTCGTTCCAAGCACCTCTTTTCCATCTTTCGCAAGATGCAGCGGCAGGGGATCGACTTCGACCAGATCTATGACCTGATCGCCTTCCGGGTGCTGGTGAAGAACCTGCGGGATTGCTACGGGGTGCTGGGCATCATCCATGCGGCCTGGAAGCCGATCCCCGGGCGGTTCAAGGATTACATCGCCATGCCCAAGGCGAACATGTACCAGTCGCTGCACACCACGGTGATGGGGCCCTTCGGCGAGCGGATGGAGGTGCAGATCCGCACCGAGGAGATGCACCGGATTGCCGAGGAGGGGATCGCCGCTCACTGGAAATACAAGGAAGGACGCACCAGTGCTGGAGTGAGCCGGGACGACAAGCATTTCAACTGGCTGCGCCAACTGCTGGAGTGGCAGAAAGAACTGAAGGATTCCCGGGAGTTCATGTCGTCGGTGAAGATCGACCTGTTTCCCGAGGAGGTCTACGTCTTTACCCCCCGGGGGGATGTCAAGGAACTGCCGCGGGGCTCCACCTCCGTCGATTTTGCTTTCAGCGTTCATTCCGACGTGGGGATGAAGTGCGTGGGGGCCCGGGTCAACGGACGTCTGGTGCCGTTGAAAACCGAGCTCAAGCATGGCGACATCGTCGAGGTTCTGACCGCTCCCAATCAAACCCCGAGCAAAGATTGGCTCAAGTTCGTCCGCACCTCCAAGGCCCGCAACAAGATCCGCCAGTGGGTCAAGGCGGAGCAGCGGGAGAAGAGCATCGAGCTGGGGCGGGAACTGCTGGAGAAGGAACTGCGCAAGTACGGCTTCAGCCTCAAGCGGGCACTGGGGTCCGATGAGTTCAACTTTGCAGTGGAGGAACTGGGTTTTCAGGCCGGCGACGACCTGCTGGCCGCCCTCGGCTATGGCAAGGTGTCCATGGGGCAGATCATCTCCCGCATTGTCCCTCAGGACAAACTCAAGGCCGAGGCGCCCAAGCCGAGTCGGCTCGGCAAGGTGCTGGATAAGATCCGCAAAAAGCCCTCCAGTGCCATCAAGATCCAGGGGGTCGAGGATATCCTGGTGCGTTACGCCAAGTGCTGTAACCCCCTGCCGGGAGATCCTGTGGTCGGGTTCATCACTCGGGGGCGGGGGGTAACGGTTCACCTGCAGGACTGCCCGATGGTCCAGGAGGGAGACCAGGAACGGCGGGTCGAGGTCGAGTGGGATATGAAGAAGAAATCCACCCGGCCGGCGAAAATCCGGATCTTCTGCGTCGATCAAAAAGGGATGCTGGCCGGGATTACCGGTGCCATCACCAACTGCGAAGCCAACATCATCAGCGCCAATGTTTTTTCGACGCCAGACCGGCGCGGAGTGAATACGTTCGAAGTGGATGTGCAGGACCTAGCGCACCTGAACCGTGTCATCAACGCCCTGCAGAAGGTCAAAGGGGTGGAAAAGGTCGAACGACTGCGCAGTTAGTTTGAGTCATCTGAATCCGGATATCAGGGAGATGTGGCATGAAACAAAAAGCGATCCAAACCTCGGCGGCGCCGGCTGCTATCGGACCCTACTCTCAGGCCGTGCAGGCGGGGAACCTGGTATTCCTGTCGGGCCAGATCCCCTTGGACCCTGCCACTGGAGAGGTGGTAGCCGGAGGGATTGCCGCACAGACACGGCAGGTCATGGTCAATCTTGGGGCCGTTCTCAGGGCTGCCGGGGGAGATTACGCCCACTTGGTCAAGACCACCATTTATCTGACCGACCTGGCTGATTTCGCCGTCGTCAACGGCATCTACGGGGAATATTTCTCCGGCGTGTTCCCGGCTCGGGCGACGGTCCAGGTGGCGGCCCTGCCTAAAGGAGTGGCGGTGGAGATTGACGGCATCGCCTGCTTGCCGGGGTGAAGCCGCGGAGGGGGAGTGGAAACAGCGAAAGGGGCGGATTTCTGGGAATCCGCCCCTTTCGCATGTTCGGAATCGTCAGAGGGATCAGACGGCCTTGACGACCGCGCCGCTACGGATGCAGCGGGTGCAGATCTTCATGGTGCGAACGGAACCGTTGCGCACGGCCTTGACCTTCTGCAGGTTGGGATACCACACTTTACGGGTCTTGTTATGTGCATGGCTGACATTGTTGCCGGTCGTCGGCCCTTTGCCACAAATTTCACAGGTCCTGGACATGATCAATTACCTCCTGAAAGTTTAGAACGCGTATTGGTAGCACAAACGAACCAAGGAATGCAATGGAATTTTTCCAAAAGGGTTAATGGGTCCGGCTTCGAGGGGGTTGCAGCAGGTGGTTGGACAGGGTGGTGGCGAGGATGGCATCGCCAGGCAGGCCCAGGTTGGGCAGCACCCCTTTGCCGTCGGCCAGATACACCCCTGGTGCGACTTGGAGGACCGATCTCGCGCCAGGGAAGGGTTGCCGGCGTATTTTCCCCTGGCCTTCTGCGGAACTTTCGGTCCCAGAGGGGACGGCCGCAATTTCGGTAAACGGTAAAGCCGCTTGCAACCGGAAAAGCCAGGCGTCGGCCGCGACATCCGGTGTGAATCCCATCTCGATGGCCAAATCGTCCTCCGTAGCTTTTGGCAAAGCCAGCCTTAATCCGCCGGGATGATCGAGCAGCACCCCCGGTGCGAGCAGTGGGGAAGGGTGGCCGAGGGTCAGTGTTGCGGCCAGGCGTTGGCCGCGGGCGGGGGCAGGAAGGGCGGCCTGGATCTCCGGGGGGAGCAGGGTCGCTGCACGGTGGTCACCGAAAAGCAGGCTGCCGGCGTTGGCCCCCTGGTGCCCCTTGACGGCCAGTTCGAATCGTCCGTCCGGGCGCCGTTTGAGCTCTTTCAGGGAGGCGAGGGGCTCGACCTTGCCGTGGAACTGCTCGAAGCGCTTGCTCAGCAGTTCGTCAAATGGGGTCCAGTGGAGGGCCTCGAGGCGGCTGGCGCAGTGCCATAACAAGGCGGCCTCCGCCTGAGAGAGGGCTGCCGCGGGGGCCAGGGCCAGCCCGGCGAACAAGGTCTCAAGGGTTGTGCGGGCCGAGGGACCGAGGGGGGCCAGCATCCGTGCCAAAGGCCGGTGCAGCGAGGCCGGAAGGCGCCCGCGTCGCAGCAATTGCCAGCGGCACCGCCAGCGGCTGCGCCAACCAAGCAGGGGCAGGCCGCCGCTATGCCAGAGGAGTTCCTCGAGTTGCATGCCTTCCCTGTCCAGATTCCCGAGGAGAGTCAGTAGTTGGGCCTGTTGCGGGCGGTGCTCCCGAAGCAGTTCGGCGGCAAGGGGTTGGCGGCCGTGCACCGTCAGGCGCGTGTCGCCTGCATGGACCTGGAAGGGGAGGGTGGGTTGCAGGCAGGAGCGCCCGCCGAGGGTTTCCAACAGACGGTCCAGGTGCAGCGAGCCGTGGCACCATGCGGCCGGTGGCGGAGAACAGTCGCTGTCGAGGAGCAGGACCTTGCGGCCCCCCTTGGCGCACAGCGCTGCAGCCATGCGGGCAGCCGGACTGGAACCGAGTACCAGAATGTCGAAGTGGCTGGTGGACACAACGGCTCCCAAGGGTCAGGTCAAAGGGTTTCTTCGCTGCGCAGGGCCAGGCCGAGACGCAGCAGGCGGGCAGCAGTGACCCCCTGGCCTGGAACGGTGAGCCCCTGGCGTATCACCTGGTGAACTCCGCAGGAGGGGCTGCGTTCCTTGAGAATGGCCTCGCGGCAGCCAGTGATTTCCACAAGGCGAGCGGTCAGTTCGGCACCGCGCAGAAAAACTTCGTTCATGGAACGCCCCTGGTCATCCTGCAACTCCCCCTGACCCGATAGTATCGCAGCGCCGTCCCCTTGCTGGAAACTGCAGGGGGGACGCGGGGTGGGCATGCCGGCCAACTGTTCCGGGCAGACAGGGATCGGGAGCAGGGCCGGGTCTTCAAACAGGGCCAGGACGCCGGGATGGCTCTTGCTGCCGCCATCGTATCGGGTCGGCAGGCCGAGCAGGCAGGC
>CAZYXS010000126.1:0-9766 GCA_964650955.1 uncultured Desulfuromonadales bacterium
GGGGAGCACCATCACCCAGCAGGTGGCCAAGAGTCTGCTGCTGACCCCGGAGAAGAAATTCTCCCGCAAGTTCAAGGAGGCGATCCTTGCCTACCGCATGGAAAAGACCCTCTCCAAGGAGGATATCCTCTACCTCTACCTCAACCAGATCTATCTCGGCCACGGCGCCTACGGCGTGCAGGCGGCGGCGGAGAATTATTTCGACAAGGATACCCAACAGCTGAGCCTGGCCGAATGCGCCTTGCTTGCCGGCCTCCCCCAGGCCCCCAGCCGCTACTCCCCCTACTCCAACTTCGCCAAGGCCAAGGACCGGCAGAAGTACGTGCTGGGGCGGATGGTGGAGGAAAAGATGATCACCCCCCAGCAGGCCGAAGGGGCCCTCAGGGAGGAAATCACCATCCACCCGCGGGTCAACACCCGCATCGCCGACGCCGGCTACTTCACCGAGCAGGTGCGCCGCTACCTGGAGGAAACCTACGGCACCGAGCGGCTCTACCAGGGGGGACTGGAAGTGCGCACCACCATGAACGTGGCGATGCAGGAGGCCGCCCAGCAGGCGATCCGGGAGAACCTGCGCAACCTCGACAAGCGCCGGGTCTACCGCGGCCCCGAGCGGGTACTGGCCAGCGACGAGGTGGAGGCCTACCTGGCCGGCCAGCAGGCCATCTACGACAAGCGTCCCCTCGAAAGCGGCGCCTTCGTCGAAGGGGTGCTCACTGGCAAGACCGACAAGGCCCTGCTGGTGCGGGTCGGCCGCATGCCCGGCGAGGTCTCCCTGAGCCAGGCGGCCTGGGCCGGCAACCTCAAGGTGGTGGCGGCCGGGGAACCGGCCGGCAAGGTCAAAAACAGCATGCATCTCCCCCTGGGATCGGTGCTGGTGCTGCGGGTCGACCAGCGCCGCGACGACGGCACCCTGCTGCTCTCCCTGGAGCAGACTCCGGAGGTTCAGGGAGCCTTGATCGGCCTGGATCCCCGCAGCGGCCAGGTCAAGGCCATGGTCGGCGGCTACGATTTCGCCAAGAGCCAGTTCAACCGCGCCATCCAGGCCCGCCGCCTGCCGGGATCGGCGATCAAGCCGCTGATCTACGCCGCCGCCATCGACAAGGGCTACACCGCCGCCACCATCATCCTCGACACCCCGGTGGTTTACAAGGGGCGTTCGGAGAAGGGGGAGATCACCGAGTGGAAGCCGAAGAACTACGAGGATAAATTCTTCGGTCCCACCAGCTTTCGCACCGCCCTGGCCCATTCCCAGAATGTGGTGACGGTGAAGATTCTCGAGGATATCGGCGTCGGCTACGCCTCCGACTATGTCCGCAAGCTCGGCATCGAATCCCCCCAGAACCGGGACCTGACCCTGGCCCTGGGCTCTTCGGCGGTCACCCCCCTGGAGCTGGCCGGAGCCTACGCGGTCTTCGCCAACGGCGGGGTGCGGCTCAAGCCGACCTATATCACCCGTATCACCGACCGGGACGGCAACGTGCTCGAGTCCGTCGATCAGGCCGATTTCCCCGCCGGGCCGCAAAAAGGGCAGAAACTGATCCGCCAGGAGCCGGAGCGGGTGATCTCCCCGGAAACCGCCTACCTGATCACCAACCTGATGGAGAGTGTCGTCCACGACGGCACCGGCAAAAAAGCCCTGGAGCTGGGGCGGCCGGTGGCCGGCAAGACCGGCACCACCAACGACCTCAAGGATGCCTGGTTTGCCGGCTTCGTGCCGCAGCTGGTGGCGGTCACCTGGGTCGGTTACGACCAGGAACGCAGCATGGGGCACGGTGAGACCGGCGGACGCGCCGCTCTCCCGGGCTGGCTCGACTTCATGCAGCGGGCGGTGAAGGATCTGGAGCCTCTCCCCTTCCCCATTCCCGACAGCATCGAATTCCACGCCATCGACCCCAACACCGGCCTGCTCGCCCCGGAGGAGAGCCCCAACGGCATCATCGAGGTCTTCGCGCCGGGCACCGCCCCGACCAGCTACGCCGCCGACCGCCAGCGCCCCAACGCCGAGGATTTCTTCCGCCTCGATCTCGAAGACCGCTGAAGGGTCAGGAACCCCGCAAGCGCCAAGGGCCGCATCCCCATAAGGAGATGCGGCCCTTGGCGCTTGCCAACCGGCATTCAAGCTCCCCGCCAGGTCCGGGTCAGGCGTCCTCGAAGCGGTGCGCCGCCACATTCTTGCGCACCTGCGCCGGATCGAACAGCCGCCCGTTCATGGCGATGTAGACCCCCGGGGGCAGCAGTTGCACCGCGGTGAAGGCCGCGGCGATGTTGAACACCGCATCGGTCTGGCGAAACCGCGCCGGCTGCATCGCCCCGGTCAGGACGATGGTCTTGCCCGGGACCCTCTGCAGCACCCGGGCCGTCTCCACCATGGTGTCGGTACCGTGAGTGACGACGATGCGATCTTCCTGGGCGGCGGCCGCCGCTTCCCGGATCAGCTCGCGGTCGGCAGTGGTAAGTTCCAGGCTGTCCTTGCGCAGCAACGGGGTGACCGCGTAGGGGACGGTGACGTTGACTTCCCGCAGGACCTCCTCGATCTGCGGCTCCCCCACCTGGAAGGTGCTCTTCTGGTCGAAATAGACCTTGTCGATGGTGCCGCCGGTGGTCAGGATGCGAATACTCATGGCTGGCCTTTCGGGGAAGAATCGGGGAGCAACAATCCCTGGTCCTGCCAGAACCGCTGGGCGCCGGGATGCAGGGGGATGTGCACGCCATACAGGGCCAGGTCGACCGAAAGGTCCCGGGCCACCGGCTCGAACTGCCGCAGCGCCTTGGCGCTTGCGGGGGCGAATACCAGGGCCAGGGCTTTGCTGACGAAGTCCGCCTCGACCCGCTCATGGGCCACCCACAGGGCGGCGTCCTGGAAGGTGGCGACATCGCTGCGCTGCCCCCGATAGGTGTCGGCCGGAATATAGGTGGCGGTATAGAAGGGGTAGGTCTCGAACAGGCCGTTGGCCAGGGCCCCGGCCTGCAGGTCGAGGAGCCGCAGGTCAGTGCGGCGGGCACACTCCCGCAACGGGCCGCTGGGAACCCCCGACTGCTCCCAGACCCCGTCCACGGCCCCCTTTTCCAGGTCCTCCAGGGCCATGACAGTACCCAGGTAGACGGGGATGATTTCCTGCCAGAGCCCGAGCTGGCGGAAATAGCGCTCGGCCGCCAGGGCTGCCCCGGAGCCGGGGTTGCCGATGGCCACCCGGCGCCGTTTCAGGTCCCCGGGGGATTGGATGGGGCTGCGCTGCAGCACCGCCAGCTGGGCCGGCGCACCGTAAAGCCGGGCCAACGCCCGTACATGCAGGGTAGGGGGAAGGCGGCTGTCGATTTTGCCCGCCAGGCCGAGGGCTGCATCCCCGGCATAAACCAGGGCCATATCGAGGGTCCCCTCGTTGACTTCGGTCAGGTTGGCCAGGGAGCCGCCGCTGCGGTTGAGCACCAGGCGCTGGCTCAGCCCCTCCCGGTTGACCAGGTCGACCAGCCCCTCGGCGAAATGATGCAGGGTGCTGCCGGTGGGACCCCCGCCGAACTGGGCGGCAGGCCGCTGGCGGCATCCTGCCATCTCCATGGTCAGAAGCAGGGCGGACAGCAGCAGAAACAGCAAAAGAATGCGGAATCGAACCATCGTCTACCTCGAGCGGGTGACGCCGATGCGCGGGCAGGATTGGGCCACCGGGCAGACCGAACAATGGGGCTGTCGGGCCAGGCAACACTGGCGGCCATGAAAAATCAGCACATGGCTGGTCTGGGTCCAGCAGGCCTGGGGAAGCAGGGCGCAGAGTTCGGCTTCCACCCCCTCGGCGGTGCCGGCGCGGGCCCAACCCAGGCGCCGGGCGATGCGTCCGACATGGGTGTCGACGACCATGCCGGGGATGCCGAAGGCGTTGCCGAGCACCACGTTGGCGGTCTTTCGCCCCACCCCGGGCAAGGTCACCAGAGCTGCCAGGCTGCGGGGAATCTCGCCGCCGTATTCGGTCAGCAGCAACTGGGCGCAGGCTTTGAGGTTGCGGGCCTTGGCGCGGAAAAAACCGGTCGCGTGGATCATTCCCTCCAGCTCCTCCAGGTCGGCCTTCGCCAGCGCCGCCGGGTCGGGATAGCGGGCAAACAGGGGGGGAGTCACCCGATTGACCCGGATATCGGTGCATTGGGCGGAAAGCACCGTCGCCACCAGCAGCTGCCAGGGGTTGGCATGCACCAGGGCACAGTGGGCCTCGGGGTAGCAGCGCTGGAGTCCCTCGAGAACCTCCAACGCCTTCTCCTTGAACTTCTTTCCCGCCTTGGGCGACATGAAACCCATACCATGAACCTTAAACAAACCCCCGCTATCCACCGAATTCACAGAATTATCCACAAGCCTTGGTCAGCCCGGGGCGATCTCCATCCGGCGGCCGGAGACTTTCTTGTCCAGGCGCAGGTAGTTTCGCGGATCCTGCAGTCGGAGGGTAAGCACGAAGGGAAGATGGGAGGAGGCTTGGCGGGCCTGGGAGCTGCGCCCGATGGATGTGCTCAGCACGTCCAGTTCCCCCCGTAGATAGGCGCGGTCCCTCCCCAACACCGGGAAGGCGGCCGGGTAGGTCCCGGCCCACAGGGGACGGGGGGCCTGGCGCAAGGCCATGGCGAGACTGAAACTGCCAAGCCCGCCGCAGAGATCGGAGAAATCCCCCAACACCAGGGTCGGGCAGACCAGCGCCCGATCACCGAGCAGGTCGGGCCCCAGCAGGCTGTTGATCTGCTGGAAGCGACTGCCCAACCCTTCGGCCAGGCGCAGGTTGAGCAGGTGCAGGCGTTTGCCGGCCACATCGGCGTCGGCCCGCAGGCACCAGCAGCGCCCGGCCAGCCCGTAGGGTCGCACCCCCTTGAGGGGATAGCGGGAGAGAAAGCCGAGGCCGCAGGCCGATATTCCGGTGTAAGCGGTCAGCCCCAGGCCACGGGCCAGTTCAGCGAGCTGGCCATCCCCGCCAACGGCAGTGGTCAGATCCTGCAGGGCGACCAGGTCGGGCTGGAATTCCCGCAGCACGGCGACAATCCGCCCCGGGTCGGTCCGTCCGTCCCGCCCTCGACATTCCTGGACATTGTAGGTCACGATCCGGATGTTGGTCACCGTGCCACCCCGTCCAAACCTGCCCCGCCCGTGGTGGGGGGCAGCTTACTTGTCGCCGACAATCCGGACCTTGTCCATGCGGTCCCCCTTGCGGATTTTCAGGACCGCCTCCATCCCCTCCACCACCTGGCCGAAGATGGTGTAGGCCCCGTCCAGATGGGGCGCATCGGCCAGGCAGATGTAGAACTGGGAGCCGGAGGAGCGCCGCTCGGGATTGACCTGGTCCCCCTGGCGGGCCATGGCCACCGCGCCCGCCACATGCTTGAGGCCGGGGACGATTTCCGCCTCCACCGTATAGCCCGGACCGCCGGTGCCGTTGCCCTGGGGATCTCCCCCTTGCGCGACGAAGCCGGGCACCACCCGATGGAAGGTCAGGCCATCGTAGAACCCCTTGCCCGCCAACTCCTTGAAATTGGACACGGTTTTCGGCGCCTTGTCGGCGGCCAGGGCGATGCGGATCGCCCCGTGGGGGGTGGTGATGACGGCGAATTCAGCGGCCAGGGCCGGAGTCCCCAGCAGCAGCAACAGCAACAACAGCAGCACAGTTCTCATGTCCGGTCTCCTTGTGGATCGCCGAGGACTCAATGCCCTTCGCGCTTGAGCTCCCGCTGCATCAGGTCGGTCACCGCCTGGCGCGGGTCCTTGTCGGCGTAGAGGATCTGGTACATCTGTTCGATGATGGGGGCCTCGACGCCGATTTTGCGGCTCAGCTGGTAGGCCGAGAGGGTGGTTTTGACCCCTTCGGCCACCATGGTCATGCCGGCGAGGATCTCCTGCAGCGTGCGGCCGCGCCCCAGTTCCATGCCGACGGTGCGGTTGCGGGAGAGGTCGCCGGTGCAGGTCAACACCAGGTCCCCCATGCCGGCCAGGCCGGCGAAGGTGGCGGCGTTGGCGCCCATGGTCAGACCGATGCGAGTGATCTCGGCCAGCCCGCGGGTGATCAGGGCCGCCCGGGTATTGTACCCGAAACCGAGGCCGTCGGACACCCCGGCAGCCAGGGCGATGACGTTTTTCAGCGCCCCGCCCAGTTCCACGCCGATGACGTCGTCGTTGGTATAGACCCGGAAGTAGTCGGTATTGAAGACCTGCTGGACCTGCTGCCGCACCGCCGGGGCCTGGGCCGCCACCACCACTGCGGTGGGCATCCCCTGGGCCACCTCCCGGGCAAAGGTCGGCCCGGAGAGAAAGGCCAGGGAGGCGGCGTGCTCGGCGGGGAGCAGCTGCGCCAGCACCTCCGACATGGGGAGCAGGCTGTCGTTCTCGATCCCCTTGGAGGCCGACACCAGCAGGGTACCCGGTGCGATGTGGGGCAGCGCCTGGGTCACCACCGGCCGCATCACCTGGGAGGGAGGAACCAGCAGCAGCAGTTTCCGCCCGGCCACCGCTTCGGCCATGGTCGTAGTGAACTGCAGAGCGGGCGCCAGCTCGATGCCGGGCAGATAGAGGTCGTTGATCCTGGTGCTGCGCATCCGCTCCACCAGGTCGGCTTCATAGGCCCAGAGCATCACCTCCAACCCCTTTTTCGCCAGCAGATTGGCCAGGGTGGTCCCCCAGCTGCCGGCGCCGATCACTCCGATACGCATCATGTGGCCGTCCCCTTATTGGCTGCGTTTCTTGTTGGCCAGCCGTTCCTGCAACTGGGCGATGCGCCGCTCCAGCAGTTCGGTGTTGGGATAACTCCCCTTGAGCTCTTCCAGCACCCGCATCGCTGCCACCAGCTCATCCCGTTCCTCCAGCACCGTTGCCAGGCTGAACCTGGACTCCAGGGCGAAAGGGCTCTGCGGCCAGGTCTGGAGGACCTCCCGGAAGGCCGCTTCCGCCTCCCCCCCCTTGCCTTCCAGCGACAGGGTGATCCCCATGCGGTAGCGCACCTCGGCCAGCAGCGAGGAATCAGGATAGGTTTTTCGCAGGGTTTCGTACTCCTGCAGGGCCTGCTTGAACTCGTTCATGCGGAAATAGCCGTCGGCGATTTCGTACTGGATGCGGTCCGCCTCCCCCCCACTCCGCTCCAGCAGCCGCTGGTAGGCGGCCACCGCCCGGGGATAGTCCCGCAGCTTCTGCTTGTAGATTTCCGCCACCTGGCGCTGGGCCTGGCGCCCTTCTTCGCTGTTGGGATACTGCTCCTCCACCGCGAGAAAGGCGAGGATCGCTTCGGCGTACTGCTGCTGATAGAGAGCGCGCACCTCCCCGACCTTGTAGAGCGCCTCCCGGCCGAGGGGGTGATCATCGTGGTCCTTGTGCAACTCCCCCAGCAGCTTGACCGCCTGGTCGTAGGACCCCTGCGCCACCAGTTCCTCGGCCCGGTGAAAATCGGCCTCCAGGCGCTGGTCGAAGCCGGAGACGTACCAGATCAGCAGACCGAACAGGGAGATCAGCAGCAGCAGGGTCGCCGGAACCAGCAGGCGGTAGAACCTAGAGTTCTTCCTCCTCCGCCTCAGCTCCTCCCGCAAAAGCTTCTTCTGCAGCTTCCGAATCTCCATGCTCCTCGTCCTTCTCGGCCAGCTTGGCCACTGCCACGATGCGTTCCCCGGCTTCCAGTACCATCAGCCGCACCCCCTGGGTGTTGCGGCCAATCACCGACAGGGTTCCAACGCCGGTGCGCAGCACCTTGCCGCGGTCGGTGATGAACATCAGGTCCGACTCGTCGTTGACCAGCTTGATGTCCACCACCATGCCGTTGCGCTCGGTGGTCTTGATGGTGATGATCCCCTTGCCGCCGCGGCTCTGCACCCGGTACTCGTCGAGCTCGGTGCGCTTGCCGTAGCCGTTCTCGGTGACCGTGACCAGGGTGGCCGAGGTGGCGTCGCTGACCACCTCCATGCCGATGATGGCATCCTCCTCCTCCAGCAGCATGCCCCGCACGCCGCGGGAGGTACGCCCCATGGGGCGCACGTCGCTTTCCGGGAAGCGGATCGCCTGGCCGTGGCGGCTGGCGAGCAGGATGTCCATGTTGCCGTCGGTGAGGCGGGTGGTGACCAGGCGGTCCCCCTCGTCGATGGTCAGGGCGATGATGCCGCCGGCCCGCGGGTTGGAGTAGGCCATCAGCTCGCTCTTCTTGACCACCCCGTTGCGGGTGGCGGTGACGATGTACTTGCCCTCCACGAACTCCTTGACCGGCAGGATGGAGGTAACCTTCTCGTCGCTGGAGAGCTGCAGCAGGTTGACGATGGCCTTGCCGCGGGTGGCCCGGCCCCCCTGGGGGATCTCGTGGACCTTGAGCCAGTAGACCTTGCCCAGGTCGGTGAAGACCAGGATGTAGGAGTGGGTCGAGGCGATGAACAGGTGCTCGACGAAATCCTCCTCCTTGGGGCGCATGCCGGTCTTCCCCTTGCCGCCGCGGCGCTGGGCGCGGTAGAGGGAGACGGCGTTGCGCTTGATATAGCCGGCGTGGGAGACGGTCACCACCATGTCTTCCTCGACGATCAGGTCCTCGAGGGTGAGTTCGCCGCTGGCGGCGACGATCTCGGTGCGCCGCGGGTTGGAGAAGCGCTCCTTGATCTCCAGCAGTTCCTGCTTGATGATGCCGAGGATCTCCACCTCGCTGGCGAGGATCTCCTTGAGGCGCTGGATCAGGGCGAGGATTTCGTTGTACTCGGCGATGATCTTGTCCCGCTCCAAACCGGTGAGGCGGTGCAGGCGCATGTCGAGGATCGCCTGGGCCTGCAGCACCGAGAAGCCGAAGCGGGCCATCAGCCGCTCCTTGGCTTCGGCGGGGTTGGCCGAGGTCTTGATGATCTGGATCACCTCGTCGAGGTTTTCCAGGGCGATCTTGAGACCTTCCAAAATGTGGGCGCGGGCCTCGGCCTTCTTCAGCTCGAAGATGCAGCGCCGGGTGACGATTTCCTTGCGGTGCTCGATGAACTTGTCCAGCACCTCCCGCAGGGTCAGGATGCGGGGCTGGCCGGCAACGATGGCGAGCATGATGATGCCGAAGGAGGACTGCATCTGGGTCATCTTGTAGAGCTGGTTGAGGATCACCTCGGGGATGACGTCCTTCTTCAGCTCCACCACGATGCGCATGCCGTCGCGGTCCGATTCGTCCCGCAGGTCGGAAATCCCTTCGATCTTCTTTTCCTTCACCAGGTCGGCGATCTTCTCGATCAGCTTGGCCTTGTTGACCTGGAAGGGGATTTCGCTGATGACGATGCTCTCGCGGCTGGTGCGGCGGTCCTTCTCAACCAGGGCGCGGGCCCGCATCTGGATGATGCCGCGGCCGCTGCTGTAGGCCTCGCGGATCCCCTCGCGGCCGAGGATGAAACCGGCGGTGGGGAAGTCCGGACCGGGAACCAGCCGCAGCAGGTCGTCGAAGTCGATGGCCGGGTTGTCGATCACCGCCACCAGGCCGTCGATGACCTCGCCGAGGTTATGGGGGGGGATCTTGGTGGCCATGCCGACGGCGATCCCCTCCGAGCCGTTGACCAGCAGGTTCGGCTCGGTCAGCGACTCGTCGTAGTTGGGGCCGAAATCGACGGTCTCCTTGTCGATGTCGTTGAGCAGCTCATGGGCCAGGCGGTCCATGCGCACCTCGGTGTAACGCATGGCGGCGGCCGAGTCGCCGTCGATGGAGCCGAAGTTCCCCTGGCCATCCACGAGCGGATAGCGCATGGAGAAGTTCTGCGCCATACGCACGATGGTGTCGTAGACCGCTGTGTCGCCGTGGGGGTGGTACTTACC
>CAZYXS010000127.1:0-9686 GCA_964650955.1 uncultured Desulfuromonadales bacterium
GCCGGTGGCCCTTATCATGGCGCGGCAGGAACACCACCGGCAGGCCGGCGATGGAGAGGGCCGCGGTCAGGGCCGAGGGACCGGGGATGGCAGTCACCGCAATCCCCCGGTGCCGGCACTCCCGCACCAGCACGAAACCGGGGTCGGAGATGGCCGGCGTGCCGGCGTCGGAAATCAGGGCGATGGAGTCCCCCTGCTCCAACCGCGCCAGCAGCGACTCCACCTTGGCCGCCTCGTTGTGGGCATGACAGGAGGTCAGCGGCGTCGCGATGCCGTAATGCTGGAACAGTTTGCGACTGTGGCGGGTATCCTCGGCGGCCACCAGGGCCACTTCCTTGAGGATGCGCAGGGCGCGGAAACTCAGGTCTTCGAGGTTGCCGATGGGGGTGGCGACCACGTAGAGAATCCCTGCGAGGGATGCGGAAGCACTCACTCGGACACTCCCAGGGCCTGCCGCAGCCTTTCCAGGTCCTGCAGCCAGAGCCGGGGCTGGGCGTCGCTCGGCATCC
This sequence comes from uncultured Desulfuromonadales bacterium, assembly GCA_964650955.1. Classification (GTDB taxonomy): domain Bacteria; phylum Desulfobacterota; class Desulfuromonadia; order Desulfuromonadales; family CAZYXS01; genus CAZYXS01. The sequence continues at coordinate 510 of CAZYXS010000127.1, forward strand.
GCCAGTCTCCCCGGGGAGAAAGGGCCACGCTACCCACTTTGGGCCCGTCGGGCAGGCAGGAGCGTTTGAACTGCTGGCTGAAAAAGCGCCGGTAGAAAACCGTCAGCCAGTGGAGGATTTCGCCGGCGGCGAACTGCCCGGCGAAGGCCTGGCAGGCGAGGAAATGGATCTTGGCCGGGCGAAACTGCAGGCGCACGGCATGATAGAGGAAGAAGTCGTGCAGCAGGTAGGGGCCGACATGATCCTCGGTGACCTGGCGGATGCCCCCATCGGCCGCCGGCGGCAGCAGCTCCGGGGAGACCGGGGTCAGGCAGATATCCTCCAACACCTCCCGGGTCTCGCCGCTGAACTCGCTCTGGGCGCACCAGCTCACCAGCGAGCGGACCAGGGTCTTGGGGACCCCGCAGTTGATGCCGTACATGGACATGTGGTCGGCGTTGTAGGTGCACCAGCCCAGGGCCAGTTCGGAGAGGTCGCCGGTGCCAAGCACCAGCCCCCCCACCTGATTGGCCACATCCATCAGGACCTGGGTGCGCTCCCGGGCCTGGGCGTTCTCGTAGGTGAGGTCGTGCACCGAATCGTCATGGCCGATGTCGACAAAATGCTGCCGTACCGCTGCGTCGATGGGTATCACCCGCAGGGCCACCCCGAGCAGTGCGGCCAGCCGCTCGGCGTTGCCGCGGGTGCGGGGGGTGGTGCCGAAGCCGGGCATGGTCAGGGCATGGATGCCGCCGTGGGGCAGGCCGAGTTTGTCGAAGGACTTGACCGCCACCAGCAGCGCCAGGGTCGAATCGAGACCGCCGCTGATCCCCAGCACCAGGCTGCTCCCGCCGGTGTGGCGCAGGCGGGTGGCCAGGGCGGTGGTCTGCAGGGCGAAGATCTCCCGGCAGCGGGCATCCCGCTCGGCGTTGGCCGGCGGCACGAAGGGGGTCGGCGAAAGAGGGCGCAGCAGCCGCTCGGCGGCGGTGTCGCCGAGGCGGAAGGGGATCTCCCGCCAACTGCGGCCGCTCTCCGAGGCGGCGAAGCTGTTGTTCTTGAGCCGCTCGTTGGCCAGGCGCTCCAAATCGACGTCGGCCAGGGCCAGAGTGCCGGAGAACTGGAAACGCTCCGTTTCGGCCAGCACCACCCCATTCTCGGCGATCAGGCTATGGCCGGAAAAGACCAGGTCGGTGCTCGACTCCCCGGGCCCGGCCGAAGCGTAGGCGTAGGCCGCCAGGCAACGGGCCGACTGGGCCGCCACCAGGTCGCGCCGGTAGGCGGCCTTGCCGAGCACCTCCGGGCTGGCCGAGAGGTTGAGCAACACGCTCGCCCCCCGCACCGCCATCGCCCCGCTCGGCGGCGCCGCCACCCAGGCGTCCTCGCAGATCTCCATGCCGACCAGGCAGTCGAGCCCTCCCTGGGCGCGGAACAGCAGGTCGGTACCGAAGGGGATCGCCGCGCCATCCAGGTCCAAACTGGGTGCCGTTGCTTCCCGACCGGGAGAGAACCAGCGTTCCTCGTAAAACTCCTGGGTATTGGGGAGGTAGGTCTTGGGAACGATGCCGCAGACCTGGCCGGCGCTGATGAACACGGCGCAGTTGAACAGGCGGCCGTCCTGGGCCAACGGCGCCCCCACCGCCACCGCCACCGGGTGCTTGGCGGTCAGGGCGGCGATGCGCCGCAGCCCCTGGCGGGCGGCCTCGAGCAGCAGCGGCTGGAAAAACAGGTCGCCGCAGGTGTAGCCGGTCAGGGCCAGTTCGGGGAAGACCAGCAGCCGGCAGCCCGAACTGGCTGCGGCAGCCAGGCTCTGGCCGATCTGGGCGAGATTGAACTCCACGTCGGCGACCCGCAGTTCGGGGGTGGCAACCCCCAGGCGCAGCAGGCCGTAGGCAGAAAGTGTCGTGGCGGAGATATCGGACATGGCTGGCTCCCGCTCGGCTGGCCGGCCCGCGGCCGGCTGCTCCCACAAGTCTAAAGAGGAATCGGGCCGGCGCAACCCGGCCTAGGTTCAGACCCCGAAGGCGTCGGCGAAATGCTCGATCTGCGGCGCCCCATCCGGCCCGGGGCGCACGGCGATGACATCGAAGCGCGGCTGTAACCCCTTGCCTTCCCCGCTGCCCAGGTACCACTGGGCGGCCCGCACCACCTGGCGCTGCTTGGTGCGACCCACCGCCTCCTGGGGGGCGCCGAAGGCGTCGTTGCGCCGGGTCTTCACCTCGGCGAATACCAGTACCCGACCGCTGCGGGCGATGATGTCCACCTCCCCCACCGGCGTCCGCAGGTTGCGGGCCAGAATGCGCATCCCCCGGGATTGCAGGTAAGCCGCCGCGGCCTCCTCCCCCCAGCGCCCCAGGGCCAGCCGCGCCTCGCTCATCGCCCCTCCAGGTGCTCGCGCACCCCGCCGAAGGTGCGCCGATGAATCACGCAGGGGCCGAGTTCGGCGATCGCCCGCAGGTGCGCCGCGCTGCCGTAGCCCTTGTGCCCCTCGAAACCATAGCCGGGGTAGCGCCGGGCATAGCCCGCCATCATCCGGTCCCGCACCACCTTGGCCACCACCGAGGCGGCGGCGATGGAAAGGGAGCGGGCGTCCCCCTGCTTGAGGGTCTGTTGGGGCAGCGCCAGCGGCACCCGGGAAATGCCGTCCACCAAAAGGAAATCGGCCGGTTGCCGCAGCCGCCCCACGGCCAGCGCCATGGCCTGCAAGGTCGCCTGCAGGATATTGGTCGCCTCGATGCCGCGGGCGTCCACCACCCCGACCCCGACGGCCAGGGCCTGGCGGCGGATCAGCGGGAGCAGCCGCTCCCGGGCCGTCTCCGAGAGCTTTTTCGAATCGGTCAGTCCCGGCAGGTCGACCTGCTCCGGCAGGATCACCGCCGCCGCCACCACCGGACCGGCCAAGGGGCCGCGGCCGACTTCGTCGACCCCCGCCACCGCCCGAAAACCTCTGCGGGCAGCCTGCAGTTCGAAATTCAGAGTTGTTGCCGGTGCAGAGGAAAACAGCTCCAGGGTCATGGAATTGTCGCCTTGGGAAAATTCTTGCTGGATTTCACGCCATCCCTGTAATAAAATCGCTTACCGCGTTTTCATGAATTCATGCAACAGAGGGAGAGAAAACTATGGGAATCGCAATTTTCTTGCTGTCGGTGGTCCTCTATCTGGCCCTGGTCGTGGACTGGAGAGAACTCATGGGGGTTCTGCGGGGTGGCGGCTGGCCTGCCGTCGTTCTGAACCTGGTCCTGACCCTGCTGATCTACATCGCCGTCACCAGCCCCACCAGCATCATTTCCGGCCACCATTAAGACGGCCCCGGTCGTCGCAGCCGCGGCGCCAGCCCCCCTAACGAAAAAGCCCCGGCTCGGCGCCGGGGCTTTTTGCTTTTCTGGGTGCATCAGGCGCGGCGCTTTTCCCGGATACGGGCGGCCTTGCCATGCAGGTTGCGCAGGTAATAAAGCTTGGCCCGGCGCACCTGGCCGACGGTGACCACTTCGATCTTGTCCACCGCGGGCGAGTGCAGGGGGAAAATCCGCTCCACCCCGTAGCCGCTGGAGATCTTGCGGACGGTGAAGGTGGAACCCATGCCGCGGTTGACCCGCTTGATGCAGACACCCTGGTAAACCTGGATGCGCTGCTTGTCCCCTTCGACAATCTTCACGTGCACGCGCAGGGTGTCCCCGGCTTTGAATACGGGGATGTTCTTGCGCATCTGTTCCATTTCCAAACGATCGATGATGTTCATGTGCGTCCTCCTGTATGTGGATTCAGTCTGATTGATTGGGCCCGACCTGCCGGAAGCCTAGTGCCGGGGAGAGCGTGCCGCCACCGCGGAGCCCTCCTCCGCCTGAGTGGTTATACCTGCTGACTCCCGCCGAGCAGCCGGTCGAACATGATCGCCGCCGCCGCCCGTACCGAGAGATGATTGTAGTCGCCACAGCCGCGGATCGGCTCCAGCACCTGCCAGCCCTGCTCGAAGAGCCGGGGAGCCAGCCCCCAGCCGGTGCCGAGCACCAGCAGCAGTGGTTCTGTGGCGAGCAGCCTGCGGGCTGCGGTGAAGGAGATGCCATCCCGCCGGTTGGCCCCGGTCAGCAGCGGTCGGGCCGGGGTGCCGGTCAGTTCCGCCCAGTCCGCAAGGGCTTCCTCCAGGGAATCCGTCACCTGAATGGTGGCCAGGGCATCGCCCCGATGGGGATTGTAGCTGGCGCCGTAACCCTCCCGCCAGTGTTCCAGGATTCGCTGGACCAGCAACTGCTGTTCGGCGGCCGGCGTCACCACGTAGAAACGCTCGACTCCGTAAGTCCGGGCGCTGCGGGCGATGTCGTGCAGATCCAGGTTGGTCACCGCGGTGGTCACAAGGTCGCCGCGACGATCGATCACCGGCGCATGCACCAAGGCTACCGCCAAACGCGCCGCCGTCACGAGGAGCGCTCCCGCCGCAACTCCTGCAGAATCGCCAGATCCGCCGGGCTCAGCGGGGCATCGACCAGCAGGTCGGGGCGCCGCTCGAGGGTCCGTTGCAACTGCTGGCGCCGCCGCCAGCGGGCGATCTCGGCATGATGGCCGGAGAGCAGCACATCGGGGACCCGCAGGCCGTTGAACTCCACCGGCCGGGTATACTGGGGATGTTCCAGCAAACCGTCGGAGAAGGAATCGGTCAGGGCGCTGCCGGCGCTGCCCAGCACCCCCGGAACCAGCCGGGCAACAGCGTCGATCATCACCATGGCCGCCAGTTCGCCCCCGGTCAGAACGAAATCCCCCAGGGAATATTCGTCGTCTACCAGGGTCCGGATCCGCTCGTCGAACCCTTCGTAGCGACCGCAGACGAAGATCAGCCCGGCCTCCTGCTGGAGTGTCTCGGCGTCCCGCTGCCGGAAGGGTCGCCCCTGCGGGGTCATCAGCAGCACCCGCGCCGCGGGGTTGGCCTGCCGCAGGTCGGCAAGGGCCCGGGCCACCGGCTCCGGCTTCATGACCATGCCGTCGCCACCCCCGTAGGGGATATCGTCGGTGACCTGGTGACGGCCTTCGGCCCAGTCCCGCAGGTTGTGGGCCCGCACCTGGATCAGGCCGCGGTCGCCGGCCTTGCCGAGAATGCTCCCCGCCAGGGGCGAGGCGCACAACTCGGGAAACAGCGTCAGAATGTCAAACGTCATCGGCACCGGGGACCAATCCTTCGGGCAGATCGACTTCCATCGTCCCGGCCTCCAGGTCGATCCGGCCGATGAATTGGTCCACCGCCGGGATCAGCACCTCACCCCGCGGGCCCCGCACCACGTAAATGTCGTGGGCCGCCGTGGTGAACAGGTCTTCCAACTGGCCGAGGACCCCGTGGGTGCGGTCGATGACCTGCAGCCCCTCGAGTTCGAACCAGTAATACTCCCTCTCATCGAGCTCCGGCAGTTCGGCCAGGGGTATCAGCACCTCGGCCCCCACCAGGGGTTCCACCGCCTCGATTCGATCGTGCCCCGCCAGGCGCAGCAGGAAGACCCCCTTATGGGGCGCCACCCGCGTCGGACGGTACTCCACCGGCGTCTTGCCTGGCAGGCGCAGGAACACCCGCTCGGCTGACGGGAGGGAGTCGGACCCATCGGAGAGGGGCTTGACCTTCAAATCGCCCCGCAAGCCGTGGGTTCCGGTGACCACTCCCAACGAAAACAGCTCGTTCACCGTCGCTTCCATCACTCCATGATCTGGAGGGTCGCCCGTTTGTCTTCCCGGGTGGCCTTGGCGTTGAGCAGCGTGCGCATGGCCTTGGCCGTGCGCCCCTGCTTGCCGATGATCCGGCCCATGTCCTCCTGGGCGGCCGCCAGCTTGATCAGGATCGACCCGTCTTCGGCGACTTCCTCGGAAATGACTACGGCCTCGGGATGCTCCACAAGCGACTTGGCGATGAATTCGATGAGCTCTTTCATGGAGTCCGTCCTCGGAAGACGGGAGCGGCCCCGTCTCGGTTAGCGGAGCGTGCTCAGGCGACCTTGGGCTGGGCGAACTTGGCCCAGAGCCCTTTTTGGCGCAGCAGCTGACGCACGGTGTCGGTCGGCTGGGCACCCTTGTTGAGCCACTCCAGGGTCAGTTCTTCGTCGAGATTGACCATCGGGGGGTTCTGCTTGGGGTCATATTGGCCCAGATTGGCGATGAAACGCCCGTCGCGGGGGTAGCGCTCGTCGGCAACCACCACCTGGTAAAAGGGCTTCTTTTTGGCGCCGCCGCGGGCCAGTCGAATTTTTACGGACATGTGCTTTCCTCCTGGGTATGACTGAACAACGATCCGTTGCCGGTGTTTTCAGGTTCGGTTGAGCTGAGTTCGATTCGGTTCGCGCCGGATCAGAAGGGGAGTCGTCCCCCGCCCCGGCCCATCAGCCCCTTGAGCCCCTTGGGCCCGAGCTGCTGCATCTTCTTCATCATCTTCTGCGCTTCGGTGAAGCGCTTGAGCAACTGATTGATATCCTGCACCGTGGTGCCGCTCCCCTTGGCGATGCGCAGCCGGCGGGAGCCGTTGATGATGCGGTGATCGCGGCGCTCCTTGGGGGTCATGGAGTTGATGATCGCCTCGATCTTCTTCATCTCCTTGTCCGGCAGCTGCATCCCCTGCATCTGCTTCATCGCCTTGCCGGCGCCGGGGATCAGGGACAGGATCGAATCCAGCGAGCCCATCTTCTTGATGGACTGCAGCTGGTCGCGGAAGTTCTCCAGGGTGAAGCCTTCCTTGCGCAGCCGCTTTTCCATGGCCGCGGCCTGATCCTTGTCGATGGCCTGCTCGGCCTTCTCGATCAGGGAGAGCACATCCCCCATGCCGAGGATGCGCTGGGCCATGCGGTCGGCATGGAACACATCGAGGGCGTCGAGCTTTTCGCCCAAGCCCACAAACTTGATCGGCTTGCCGGTCACCGCCCGGATCGACAGGGCCGCGCCACCGCGGGCATCGCCGTCGAGCTTGGTCAGGATCACGCCGGTCACCGCCAGGCGCTCGTCGAAGCTCTTGGCGACGTTGACCGCGTCCTGACCGGTCATGGCGTCGGCGACGAAGAGAATCTCCCGGGGGGACAGGGAGGCCTTGATCCGCTCCAGTTCGGCCATCAGTGCATCGTCGATGTGCAGGCGGCCGGCGGTGTCGAGGATCAGGGTGTCGTAGCCGTTGAGTTCGGCGAAGCGGCGCGCCTCTTCGCAGATCCGCACCGGGTCCATCCCCGCCTGGGTGTCGAACACCGGCACCCCGAGCTGACGCCCGAGGGTCTTGAGCTGTTCAATCGCCGCAGGGCGGTAGATATCGGCCGGCACCAGCAGCGGGTTGCGTTTATCTTTACGCAGGCGCAGGGCCAGCTTGCCGCAGGTGGTGGTCTTACCGGCCCCCTGCAGGCCGCAGAGCATGATCGGCACCGGCGGGCGGGCGGCCAGATCAAGGCGGTTGTCGATCCCGGAGCCCATCAGCAGCCCCAACTCGTCGCGTACCACCTTGACCACCTGCTGGGCCGGGGTCAGGCTCTTGAGCACGTCCTGCCCGACGGCCCGGGCCTGCACCGCGGCGACGAAGTCCTTGACCACCTTGAAGTTGACGTCGGCTTCCAGCAGCACAAGCCGCACTTCCCGCAGGGCTTCCTGGATATTGCCCTCGGTCAGTCGGCCATGGCCACGCAGCTTTTTGAAGACCGAATCAAACTTGTCTGTCAGGTTGTCGAACATCGTCGTCCGTGCGCCAGGCGCCAGGGAATCGCAAAATGCGGACTATAGTCAAGCCCCTGATCGATGTCAAGGGAAAAACCGGCAAAAGCCGCAGGGGTCAACCACTTGGCAGCCTACAGCAACTCGAAACCGCCCCCCACCCGGCGGTAGATTTCCGCAGGCTGCAGGGCTTCGCGCTGCAGCAGACCCTCCACCTCCCCCTGGATGGCCGGAGCGTAGCGAATGGCCAGGCCGCAGTCGGAAGAAAGCTGCCGCGGCACAGGGATCAACAGGATGTCGAGGCCTGCCAATTTTAACAGCTTTTCCGCTTTCATCACGCGGTGGACCGAATGAAAGATGGCCACCAGATCGGCCTCACGCACCATGCCTGTCTCCCGTCAAGTCGAACGGATACTATGACACGGAAATCCCTGTCTACGCAAGGCTCTTCGATTGACAGCCAGGGGCCGATCCCATTAAGATGAGGACGTCTGCTTGGCAGCCGCGACGCCCCGACGGCGCCGACGAGAAAGGACCCGTCTTGTTCCCCTCCCAGGCTTTGAGCCTCGCCAGCCTGCTGTTGTTCGCCCTGCTGGTCAACCTGCCCCTCGGCTATCTGCGAGAGTCGTCCCGCAAATACTCCCTGCGCTGGTTCGTGCTGATCCACCTCTCCATCCCCTTCATCATCGCCTACCGGCTTGCCGAAGGGTTCAGCTGGCAGGTCATCCCCTTCACCGTCGCCTTCGCCGTTGCCGGCCAGCTTCTGGGCGGCTATATCAAGCGCCGCAGCCTGCGATGAAACGCCCCGAACGCCCCCCGCTGAAAAGGCCGGCCAGCGCCGGCGACCTGGTGGTGCAGCTGCTGCAGCAGCGGGGCATGGCGGACAAGATCGAGGAATACCGCGCCTGGCAGGTCTGGGACGAGGTGGTCGGGCCGCAGATCGCCCGCCGCGCCCGGCCGATCCGGATCCGCGAGGGGGTGCTGGAAGTGCGGGTGGACCAGCCGGTCTGGATGCAGCAGCTGCAACTGCTCAAGCCCCGCATCCTCGCCCGCCTCAACGAGGCCCTGGGCAAGGAGCTGCTGCGCGACCTGTTCCTGCGCCGCGGTCCGGTGGACAACGCCCCCACCCAGCCCCCCGAGCCGCCCCCGGCCTGGCTGACCACCCCCCTGAGCGAGGCCGAGCAGGAGGAGATCGAGGCCAGCCTCGCCGGCCTCGCCGACCCGGAGCTGCGCAACAGCCTGCGGGCGGTGCTGCGGCGCCAGAAACAGCTCGACAAGGCCCGCCGCTCCTAGCCCTCCCCGTACCAGGCCAGCACCTCGGCGCTGTACCCCTCATCGGAATAGATATACAGCGGCGGCTCCACCGCCAGGCGCTGGCGGGCATGCTCTGCCGCCGCCCGTGCCGGTCAGGCGAGGGCGACGGCGAGGCAGGTGATGTCGTCAAACTGCTCCACGCCGCGCGCGAAGGCCTGCACGTCCTCGGTCACGGCGCGCGGAATGTCGGGCACGCGGGCCTCGACCGCCCGCTGCAGCACCTCCGTCAGGCGC
>CAZYXS010000128.1:0-9499 GCA_964650955.1 uncultured Desulfuromonadales bacterium
AGTAGGTGCCCCCCTTGACGGTGGCGTCGTTGGCGACGATCACACATTCGCGCCCCGAGACCCGACCGATGCCGGTGATGATGCCCGCCGCGGGGATCTCCTCGCCGTACATGCCGTAGGCGGCGAACTGGGAGAGCTCGAGGAAAGGGGAGCCGACGTCGAGCAGCTGGCGGATCCGTTCCCGCGGCAGCAGTTTGTCGCGGCCGGTATGCTTGGCGCAGGCCTCCGGGCCGCCCCCCTGGCGGATGCGGTCGACCTGGGTGCGCAGGTCGGCCACCAGGGCCTGCATGGCGGCGGCGTTGCGCTGGAATTCTTCGCTGTGAGTCGCCAGGGAGCTGTTCAGTTGGCTCATCGGTGTGCGTCCCCTTGTCGGTTGCGCGTGGCGGAGCGGTCTCACTCTACCATTGATTTCAATGTGTTGCGAAAAAAATGCGAGCTTTGAATGAATCCCGTTCAGCGGGCGGTTTCGTCGAACAGCTCCCGACCGATGAGCATGCGGCGGATTTCGCTGGTGCCGGCGCCGATCTCGTAAAGCTTGGCATCCCGCAGCAGTCGCCCGGTGGGGAATTCGTTGATGTAACCGTACCCTCCCAGGCACTGGATCGACTCCAGGGCCACCCAGGTGGCTTTTTCCGCCGCGTAGAGGATTGCCCCGGCGGCATCCTTGCGGGCGGTCTCCCCCCGGTCGCAGGCCTTGGCCACGGCATAGACGTAAGCGCGGCAGGCGCTCAGGGTGGTGTAGATGTCCGCCAGTTTCCCCTGCATCAGCTGGAAGGTGCCGATGGGCTTGCCGAACTGCTTGCGGTGATGGATGTAGGGCAGGATGGCGTCGAGGCAGGCCTGCATGATCCCCAAAGGACCACCGGACAGGACCACCCGCTCGTAATCGAGGCCGCTCATCAGGATGTTGACGCCGCGCCCCTCCTCCCGCATCAGGTTTTCCGCCGGCACTTCGCAGTTCTCGAAGATCAGTTCGCAGGTGTTGGAGCCTCGCATCCCCAGTTTGTCGAGTTTGGGGGCGGTGGAGAAGCCGGGGAAGGTCTTTTCCACGATGAAGGCCGAAATCCCCCGGTGGCCGGCGCTCGGGTCGGTCTTGGCGTAGATCACCAGCACGTCGGCGTCCGGGCCGTTGGTGATCCACATCTTGTTGCCGGTCAGGAAGTAGCGGTCGCCGCGCTTTTCCGCCCGCATGCGCATGCTGCAGACGTCCGAGCCGGCATCCGGTTCGCTCATGGCCAGGGCCCCCACGTGCTCGCCGCTCACCAGCTTGGGCAGGTAGCGCTGGCGTTGCCCGGCGTTGCCGTTGCGGCGGATCTGGTTGACGCAGAGGTTGGAGTGGGCGCCGTAGCTCAGCCCCACCGAGGCCGAGGCGCGGCTAATCTCCTCCATGGCGATGACGTGTTCCAGGTAGCCCATGGCGGCGCCCCCGTATTCCTCCTCGACGGTAATGCCGAGCAGCCCCAGTTCCCCCATTTTGCCCCAGAGGTCGGCCGGAAAGAGGTTGGCCCGGTCGATGTCCGCAGCCCGGGGCGCGATGTGGTCGGCGGCAAAGGCCTGCACCGTTTCGCGCAGCAGGTTGGCGGTTTCCCCCAGATCGAAATTCAAGGTCGGATACGCGGTCATGGCCAGTTCTCCCTCTGAAATGTCCCCCCAGCCTTGGCGCCAGGTTTGTCGTGTCGACTGCAAGGCAAATGCCAAACACTGTTTTATTTGATTGTATCAAAAAAAGGTTTGCAAGTCTTTGCTGGTGCGGCCTTTGTTGGTTTTTCAGGAGAAGGCCCGGTCCCGGAGTCCGGTTTCGACTGTCTACCAGCGATGACAGGTGTCAGTCATGAACGTATCCAGTGGAGTAAAACCGCCGCCCCTCATGAGCAGCAGCCTGAAGTATTGTCCCGCCGAAGGAAGCTGCGAGCAAGAGGGGGATCGGAACAATATGACCAAACAGACTTCCTGCCTTAAAAAAATTGCCGTGGAGGAAGGCGGGCTCCACGGCAATGGGCATTCGGGGAATGCCGCTGGACTGATTGCAGGGCTGGAAGATCCGCAGGCGCTAGAGCCAGCGCTTGCGGCGCTTGAAGGACTTGAGGTTCTTGAAGGATTTGCGCTCCTCGCCGCCGCCGCCGAGGTAGTGCTCCTTGATCTCGTCGTTATTCATCAGTTCGTCGCGGGTGCCGCTCAGGGCGATGTTGCCCGACTCCAGGATGTAGCCGAAGTTGGCGCTGCCCAGGGCGACATTGGCATTCTGCTCCACCACCAGCATGGTGATTCCCTGCTCGCGGTTGATGGTGCGGATGATCTGGAACACCTCCTTCACCAGCAGCGGCGCCAGGCCCATGGAGGGCTCGTCGAGCAGGATCATCTTCGGGCGGGCCATGATCGCCCGGCCGATGGCGAGCATCTGCTGCTCGCCCCCGGAGAGATAGCCGGCCATGCCCGGCCGTTCCTTGAGCCGGGGGAAATAGTGGAAGACCATGTCGATGTCCTCCTTGATCCCCCGGTCCCGCCGGGTATAGGCTCCGAGCCGCAGGTTTTCCACCACCGTCATGTCGGAGATGATCCGGCGTCCCTCCATGACCTGGAAGATTCCCCTGCGTACGATCTCTTCGGGGCCGCGGTTGTTGATCCGCTCCCCCATGAAGGAGATGTCCCCCCGGGTGATCTCCCCCTTCTCGCTTTTGAGCAGACCGGAAATCGCCTTGAGGGTCGTCGATTTGCCGGCCCCGTTGGGGCCGAGCAGGGTAACGATCTCCCCCTTGGGGACGTCGAGGCTGACGCCGCGAAGCACCAGGATGGCGCCGTCATAGACGACTTCGATGTTGTTGATGGACAGCAGGATTTCCTTGCCGGCCAGGTGCGGTGCAGGTTCACCCATGGTCTTGGCTCCTGGGGGAGGTTCGAGTGGCCGGGACGATTACCAGCCGAGCCATTCAAGCCTGCGCGGAATTTCGGCGGTGTAGATCTTCTCCATGGAAATGGCATCCCCCTTGATGTTGCTGCGGAAGACCATGACCTGGTTCATGCCCCGGTGGTCTTCAGCGGTCCAGGTGGAGGGGTAGCAGACCCCTTCGAGACCGGCGGGGACGTGGTCCTTCATCGACTCCATGGCTTTCTTCAGGTTCGGCCCGGTGACGCCGCCGGCCTTGTCGGCAGCGGTCATGGCATCGCGCATGAAGAAGGTGGTGCAGAGGCCGCGCATGTAGTGGAGAACCCGGGCTTCCTTGCCTGCCGGGTCGGAGAGCTTGGAGATCTCTTTGACCAATTTCATGCCCGGGGTGTTGTCCGTCCAGGTCGCGGCGGCCACCGGCCAGACCACGCCGTTGCCGTCAGCCCCGGCGGCTTTGATGGAGTTCTCGTCCCAGCCCCAGACGTTGGTCATGAACTGGGTCTGCACGCCGACGGTGGCGCAGGACTTGAGCAGCGAGATGTTGGAGCCCGAGGTGTTGCCCAGGTAGGCATAGTTGGCGCCCGAATCTTTGAGAGACAGGCACTGGGCCTTGGCATCACCGGGTTTCAGCGAATAGACGATGGGGGGCAGGACGTCGAAACCCAGCTCCTTGGCGTATTCGGCGCAGGCTTCCTTGGGGGAGTTGGGGTAGGGGTGGTTGTCGCCGAGGTGGATGAACTTGGGTTTGCCCGCTTTCTTCGAGGCTTTCCAGTCCTCGGCCGCCCACTGCACCAGGCCGCGGCAGGCGTCGGAATAGGAGGGGCCATAGAAGAAGTTGTAGGGAGCCGGAGCCTTGGTCTTGGGTCCTTTGCCAGCCGGGTCGGTGAGGTGGCCGGAGTAGGAGGCGGACATCATGAAGACCTGGTCCTGGGCGATGAACTGGACCAGGGCTTCAACGTCGGCGGTTCCCCAGCCCTGGATCGCGACCGGTTTGGTGGTGGCCATCCACTTTTTGTAGGTAGCGACGGCGCGGGGAGCATTGTAGGAGTAGTCGACAGTTTCGAAATTCAGCTTCTTGCCGTTGATGCCACCCTGCCTGTTGATGTACTCCATGGCATCGGCCACGCCCTGGCCGTAGGGGATGCCGACGTCCGAGGTCGGGCCGGTGTAGGTGGCCAGGTGGCCCACCGGAATACCCGGCGAGGCCGCCGCAAGGCTCGCGGCTCCCAGCATCACGCCAATGACTGCTCCGCAGATGAGGCTTTTGCGCATGGTCGTTTCCTCCTGTTGGGGTTGGGCTGAACCGTCTGACACCGCGGGACATCCGCGGAGCCATGGGTTAGTGGGAAAAGGGATAATGACGCCAGTAGCCGGTGAATTTGCGCCAGCGGTTGACCAGGCCCTCGGGTTCGTAGATCAGGAACAGGATGATCGCCAGGCCGATGGCCATCTCCTTGATGTGCGCCAGGCCGATCGCGAGGCCCGGCATGCCGCTGCCGGCGAACTTGACGATCACTTCCATCCCCTCGGGCAGCAGCACCATGAAGGCGACGCCCATCAGGGTGCCCCGCACCGAGCCGAGACCGCCGATGATGATCATGGCCAGGAACTGCACCGAGAGCATCAGGGTGAACCCTTCGGCGGAGACGAACCCGAGGTAATGGCCGAACAGGGCGCCGCCGATGCCGGCGTAAAAAGACGAGATGCCGAAGGAGAGAATACGGTAGCGGGTCAGGTTGATGCCCATGATCTCCGCCGACAGGGCGTGATCGCGGATGGCGACGAAAGCCCGGCCGTCGCGGGTGCGCAGCAGATTGGTGCCGAACAGGTACATCACCACCACCGCCGCCAGGGTGAAATAGAAGAATTTCTGCTCGCCGTAGAGCACAAAACCGAAAATGCTCACCGGAGCGGCCATGGCCCCCGAGGCTCCGCCGGTGAACCAGTCGGCCCGGGCGAAGAAATCCTCGAGGATGAACTGGGAGGCGAGGGTGGCGATGGCCAGGTACAGCCCCTTGATGCGGCCGGCAGGGATGCCGACGATCAGGCCGACGGCGGTGGTCAGAACCCCGGCCATGGGAATGGCCAGCAGCACCGGGACTCCGAAGCTGTTGTTGAGCCAGGCCGAGGCGAAGGCGCCGAAGCCGAAGAAGGCCGAGTGTCCGAGGGAGATCTGTCCGGTAAATCCGACCAGGATGTTCAGACCGAGGGCGGCGATGCCGTAGTAGCCGATCTGGATCATCAGGTTGAGGTAGTAGACGTTGAGCACCAGGGGGGAGAGCAGCAGCAGCCCCAGGCCCACCAGGGTCGCGTTGCGGCTGGCGGTGTTGGCGAAGATGGTGGCGTCCTTGCGGTAGTCGGTGCGCAGTTCGCCGCAGCGCAGGGTGGCTTCGGTGGCCATGGTCAGATCCTTTCCACTTTCTTGGTGCCGAACAGGCCGTAGGGCTTGATCATCAGGATGATGACCAGCACATAGAAGGGGGCGATGCCATACATGTTGCCGATCTGGAAGAACTGGCTGTCAAAGTACTCTGCCAGGTTTTCCAGGACCCCGATGATGACCCCGCCGACGATGGAGCCGACGATGGAATCAAGCCCGCCGAGGATGACCGCCGGGAAAACCTTGATACCGAAGAAGGAGAGGGCCGAAGAGACGCCGTTGACCATGCCGACAACCACCCCCGCCAGGGCCGAGACCATGGCCGAGATGGCCCAGGCCATGGCGAAGACCTGCTTGACGGAAATGCCGAGGCTCATGGCCACCTGCTGGTCGAAGGCGGTGGCCCGCATCGCCAGGCCCATGCGGGAATACTTGAAGAAGTAGTAGAAGCCGACCATGACCACGATGGAGACCACCAGGCTCATCAGGTAGGCGCTCTGCACCTGCAGGCCGAGGATGGTGACGGCCCTGGTTTCGAAAACCTCGGGGAAGGAGCGGGCGTAGCTGCCGAAGATGGAGCTCATCAGCGCATGGAAGAACATGGCCAGACCGATGGTCATCATGATCACCGAGATGATCGGTTTGCCGATCATCGGTTTCAGCACCACCACCTGCAGCAGCACGCCGAACACCAGCATGAAGGCGAGGGTAATGGGGAAACCGATATAGAAAGGGAGGCCGAAGTCGGTCAGCAGCCAGTAGCAGAACCAGGCGCCCACCAGCAGGAATTCCCCCTGGGCGAAATTGACGATCTGGGTTGATTTGTAGATCAGGACGAAACACATCGCCACCACCCCGTAGAGGGTGCCGACGATCAGTCCGTTCACCAGCAGTTGGGTCAGCAGTTCGAAATTCATCGGTGGGAATCTCCTCGTGCCTGCGTGGCGTGCGGTTATTGGGCGCGGCGCAGCGGAACGTCGCCCTGGGGCAGATCGATGATCGCCAGGTCGGTGCGGATGTGGGCCTTGCTGCCGTCCGGGAAGGGGATCCAGGTGTCGACCGGGATATTGCCTGCCTCGCCATACAGGGCTTCGATCAGGTCGGCGTACTTGTCGTGGATGACATTGCGCCGCAGGGTGCGGGTACGGGTCAGTTCGCCGTCATCCGGATCAAGGTCTTTGTAAAGAAGCAGGCAGCGGCGGATGCGTTGCTCCGGGGGCAGCCCGGCATTGACGGTCTCCACCTCCCCTTTAATCAACTGCTGCACCTCGGGCAGGGCGGCCAGGTTGGTGTAGTTGGTAAAGGAGAGGGTGCGGGATTCCGCCCATTTGGCCACGTAGCTGTAACGGATGCAGAGCATGGCGGTGAGGAAGGGGCGCTGATGGCCGATGACCACCGCCTCGGAGAGATAGGGGGAGAACTTCAGACGATTTTCCAGGGCCTGGTGGGCGAAACCGACGCCGGTACTGGTCTTGCCGAGGTCGCGCAGGCGGTCGATGACGACCAGGTGGCCGTTCTCCGGCTTGAGGTAGCCGCAGTCCCCCGTCTCCAGCCAGCCGTCCCGCAGGGCGCGGCGGTTGGCCAGGTCGTTGTTGTAGTAGCCGGCGAACATCCCGGCGCTGCGGGCGACGATTTCGCCGACGCCGTTGGCATCCGGATCCTTGATCCGTACCTCGGCGCCGCCAAAGGGGACGCCGACCGTCTCCACATCGATGTCTCCCGGGGAATGGATGGTGTAGGCGCCCCCCAGTTCGGTCTGTCCGTAGAGCTGGCGCAACGGCACGCCGATGGCGCGGAAGAAGCGGAAGGTGTCGGGCCCAAGCTGGGCGCCGGCGGTGGCCGCCGAGCGCAGTCGGGAGAAGCCAAGGCGGTCCCGCAGGGAGCGGGTCAGCAGCAACCCGGCCAGGGCCGACTGCCGACCCTCCTTGATGGCGGCCTTCCACGCCAGCTTCATGCCGATGTGGTAGAGCTTGAGTTTGAGGGGTGCGGTGTCCATGAGGCGGGAATGGACGTCGGCCGCAATGGCTTCCCAGACCCGCGGAACCAGCAGCAGGAAGTGGGGGCCCGCTTCCCGCAGATCGCTCATCATGGTTTCGGGCTTTTCCACGAAATGGACGATGGTGCGGGCCACCAGGGGCTGGGCCACGGCGTAGATCTGTTCCATGATCCAGGGCAGGGGGAGGACGGACACGTAGTGGTCCCCCACCTGACGGGGATCGGCCTTGAGGTAGTCCCTGCTGTGGGCCAGCAGGGCGCCGGCCTGCAACATGGCCAGTTTCGGTTGCCCGGTGGTGCCGGCCGTGGGGCAAAGGACGGCGACATCGCTTCCCCGGGTGGCGGCCACCAGTTCCTCGTAGCGCTCCGGGTTCTGCTGGAGGGCGGTCGCTCCCGCCTCCTGCAGTTGCTGCAGGCTCAGGAGCAACGGGTTGTCATATTTGCGCATCCCCCGGGGGTTGCAGTAGACGATCCGGCTTATACTCGGGCAGGTATCGGCGATTTCCAGCAGTTTGTCCACCTGCTCTTCGTTCTCGGCGATGACCACCTTGGGCTGGGCGACGTTGATCAGGAACACCAGTTCCTGGGCCAGGGACTCCGGGTAGAAGCCGATACTCAGTGCCCCCAGGGCATGGGCGGCCACTTCGCCGAAGACCAGCGCCGGGCGGCCGTCGCCGATCAGGCCGACCACCTCCCCCCGTTTGACGCCGAGGGATTCCAGCCCCAGGGCGACGAGGCGGACCTGCTGCTGGTAGTCGGCCCAGGTGATGTTGTTCCAGATGCCGAGGCGTTTTTCCCGCATGGCCACCTGGGCGGGCCAGTTTTTCGCATTTTCCGCCAGCAACCGGGGGAAGGTGTCCTGGTCGGCAACTGCGGTCAGGGTTCGTTCCGTTTCGCTCATGACACCGCCCTTTCCTCATCGCCGGCCTGGTCCGCGGTGGCCTCGTCCCCTTCGACCTCCACTTCCTCGCCCAGGTAGGCCTTCTTGACATAGTCGTTGTTCATGATCTCGTCCGGCAGCCCCTCGGCGATCCTGCGGCCGAAGTCGAGCACCAGCACCCGGTGGGAGATGTTCATGACCACCCCCATGTCGTGCTCGATCATGATCACCGTCATCCCCCACTCCTCGTTGAGGTCGATGATGTACCGGGCCATGTCCTCCTTCTCCTCGAGGTTCATGCCCGCCATCGGCTCGTCCAACAGGATCAGGTCGGGACGCAGGGCGATGGCACGGGCCAGTTCCACCCGCTTGCGCAGGCCGTAGGAGAGGGTGCCGGCCACCGACTTGCGGATGTGGCTGATCTGCATGAAGTCGATGATCTCCTCCACCTCGCGGCGATGGGCCATCTCTTCCTCCTGCACTCCGAACAGCCAGTAGAAGGAACCGGTGAGGAAGTTGTTCTTCAGCAGGTGATGACGGCCGACCATGATGTTGTCGAGGACCGTCATGTGGCCGAACAGGGCCAGGTTCTGAAAGGTGCGGCCGATGCCCAGGTGGCAACGGTCGTTGGGGCGCAATTGGGTGATTTCCTGCCCCTTGAAGCGGATCTGCCCCTGGTGGGGCTGGTAACGGCCGGAGATGCAGTTGAGCATCGAGGTCTTGCCGGCGCCGTTGGGGCCGATGATGGAAAACAGTTCTCCCGGGTTGACATGGAAGCTGACGTCGGTCAGCGCCTTGACGCCGCCGAAGGCGAGAGAAATGTTCTGGACCTCCAGGATCGGAGCTGTTGCGGTCATGGGTGGACTCCCTTGCGGGACAGGCAGGTTGTCGTCATGCGGTGGTCTCCATGTCTGCGGGGTGCGGGGGCCCACTAGTTTCCCCCGGTGCTCGTCATTATAGCCCATTGCAAGCGAAATACCAAACAATGTTTTATCAATCGTGCCCTGGGGTAAATTTTTGGACCAGGAGCCGCTGGGTTGACCGAAGCTCAAGATTGATGTGGTAAATCAGTTGGTTGGCGAATTTATTCGGACGGTTGGAGATGTTGTTTTCCGTAGATTCTGTTAAAGATTAGGCGTCTTTCCTGGAGACGAAAAACAATGTTTGATAAAATATCAGATCAAGAATGTTGCTGTGGCTAACAGATTCTCTGGGCGTAAACGACCGGATTCTCCGATTGGAGAATGGTAGGTCACAAAGGTAACAAGGGGGGGCGAAGATAGGCGATAGGCGCCCTGGCCGCGGGCTGTAACGGAATGCTGCCGGGGCGCCTTTGGGGAAGGCAGGTGTGGGGCAGATC
>CAZYXS010000129.1:0-9293 GCA_964650955.1 uncultured Desulfuromonadales bacterium
ATAGACCTGATTTATGAAGGGATTACGACGTCTTTACTTAAATCGATCCTAAAAGTGACTTTTATGATCGACATAGACCTGATTTATGAAGGGATTACGACCTTTAAGGGTCTTAGGGTTTTAAGGGGTTAAGAAGAGATCGACATAGACCTGATTTATGAAGGGATTACTGCCAATCGTTTAGATATGGTTTGGTTATAAGGGACATTCTTGAGCAATGAATGACTGCGTACCCGAAGCTGGGCCGCTCTTGCGGCGATGGCTTCTTGATTTGCTGAGCGATTCATCCAAATTTGAGAAACTGACCGCGTTGCTGCCGGAGGTGGCGGCTTTGCGCGATGTGCCGCAGCGGGTCGATTACCATGCCGAGGGTTGCGTTCTGACGCATACCCGGTTGGCGCTTCAAGCATTGGAGGAGTCGGCTGATGAACGGGTGATCTGGGCAGTCTTGCTGCACGATATCGGCAAGGTTGCGACAACCCTCTGGCAAAACGGCATTTGGCGCTCTCCCGGCCATGCAGAGGCGGGGGCCGGGTTGGTGCCGGCGGCCTTGCACCGTTTGGGGCGAGCTGCCCTGGTCGAAGATGTGGCCTGGCTGGTGCGGCATCACCAGTTTTCCCTCTCCTGGCAGAATCTCGAAAGAGGCCTGAGCCGGCGCCAGCTGCGATTTTGCCGCCATCCGCTTTTTCCGCTGCTGATCGAGGTTTGCCGGGCCGACGGAGCCGGGAGCTTGGGCAGCGCCAAGGGTGCGAAACTTGAGCAGGTGCTGGCGTTGCTGGCCGCCGAGCCTACCGAATCGAGCAGGCCAGGGTAATACCTTCTTCGCGGCAACCTTGCCATCCTGTCTTCCCACCCCGATCCGAGGTAGCCTCCCGTTAAATATCCATCCAACGGGAGGTCACATGAAATCATCAATTAAAACCGTACTTTTAACCCTTGCCCTTGGGGGGACGTGCGGGTGCGCGTCCATCGTCTCGGGTGGCCCGCAGTCTTTGCCGCTGCACTCTTCGCCACCGGGCGCGACCTGTGAGGTCAGCGACGGGCGCTCCGGCGCTGTGCTGCAGCGGGCAACGGCCCCGACCATGCTGACGTTGCAGCGGGATGCCGGGTTTTGGCAGCCGGCGCGCTACCGGGTGCGCTGCAGCCATCCGGGGTATCGGCCCTACGAGACGCAGCTCGTCGCCGGAATGAACCCCTGGTATTTCGGCAACATCGTTTTCGGCGGGCTGGTGGGCATTCTCCTGGTGGACCCGGCCACGGGGGCGATGTGGAAGATCGAGGAGCAGCAGGTGAACGCGGTGCTGGTGGCCGAAATTGAAGGTTCGCCTTCGGGACAGGATGCGCTGGCTGTTTCGCCCCTGACCCTGACGGCGACGGGCGGCGACGAGGAGCGGCAGGAGGTGCGGTGATGATCGCCTATGTGACCACCCAGGGCGCCCGGATTGTGCGCGAGGGACGGCATCTGCTGGTGAAAAAGGAGGATGCGACCTACCACACCCTGTTTGTCTACAAGCTGGAGCAACTGGTGGTGGCCGGCAACGTGAGCATCACTCCCCAGGCGCTCCGCCTGTTGCTGAGGGAAAATATCGATACGGTTTTTCTGCGTTACGATGGGCGCTACCTGGGGCGTCTGGCCAATGCCGAGCCGAAGAATGTCTTTTTGCGCAAGCGGCAGTTCGCCTTGGCGGACGATACGGCTTTTTGCCTGGGGGTGGCGCGGCGCATCGTGATCGGCAAGTTGACCAACATGGCCACGGTGCTGAGCCGGATCAGCCGCACGCGTAAGGCGGCTCCGGCGGCCAGGGCGGCGGAGGATATTCGTACCCTGGCACGCCGTGCCGGGGGCGCGCCGAGTCTTGAGGTGCTGCGGGGATTCGAGGGGGCGGCCTCGGCCTGCTACTTCCAGCATCTCGGTCTGGGCCTGGACCAGGATCTGGGGTTTCGCCAGCGCGTCCGGCGGCCGCCGACCGATCCGGTCAACGCGGTTCTCTCGCTGCTCTACACCTTTCTGATCAATCGCGCCTATGCGGCGGTGCGGGTGGCGGGGCTGGATCCATTTCCGGGGGTGCTGCACAACCTGGATTACGGCCGCCACGCCCTGCCCCTCGACCTGGTGGAGGAGTTCCGGACGCTGGTGGCCGACACCCTGACCTTGTCCCTGTTCAACCTGGGGGTGCTCAAGGAGGAGGATTTTTTCCGCGTCTCCCCGCCCCCGCCCGAGTTGCCGGCGCCTGGCGTGCTGGCCGAGCAGACGCTTGAGCAGGTCTGCAGCGACCCCTTGGGGCAGATGACCGTGTGCGAGGAGGAGGATGTTTTCGACCTGCCCGAACAGAGGCTCAACGAGGGAACCACAGTGCCGGAAATCGTCGGCAAGGTAGCGCTTCGCCTCCAACCGCCGGCGCTGACCCGGGTGATCAAGGCGTTCGAAAAGAAGATCGAATCGGAGTTCTTTCACCCCCTGGCCGGAAAAAAGCTGAGTTATGGCGAGGCAATGATTTTCCAGGCGCGGCATTACCGTCAGGTGGTCGAGGGGGTGACGGCCGACTATCAGCCGTTGTTGCTCAAATGAGGGCCGACCATGATTGTGCTGGTGACTTATGACATTTGCGACAACCGGGCGCGGGGTCGGCTGCACAAAATCCTCAAGGAGTTCGGGCTGAACACCCAGCGCTCGGTGTTCGAATGCGACCTGGATGCAGAAGGAATGGCCAGGCTGGTGGCGCTGGCCCGTGCTTTGATCGACCTGGACACGGACTCGGTCAGGTTCTACCGGCTGTGCGCCGGCTGCCAGCGCAAGGTCGCGATCTCCGGACAGGGCCTCAAGGTCACCCAGCTCGATTTCATGATCATCTGAAGAGGGGATGCCATGAACATGGTGGTCGCCTACGATATTGCCGATCCACGCCGCCTCAATCGGGTGGCGAAAGTGATGAAGGATTTTGGGGTTCGGGTGCAGAAGTCGATCTTTGAGGTGGAGGTGTCCCCGGCCGCCTTCCGAGAGATGCGGCAGCGCACGGAGGCGGTGATGGAACTGGCTGAGGATGGAGTGAAATACTTCCCGCTCTGCGACCGCTGTGCCGACACGCTGGTCGCCATCGGGCTGTGTGCCTGCAATGAAGAAGATGGGCCGTATGTGGTGCTGTGACCGCCGCCGTGCCTAGCCCAGGTGGTTTGATCCGGCTTGCCGGGCCAGACCGGGGCGGCGGTCACCTACTTGCGCACCTGCTTGAGACGTTTGCTGAGAGCGGGCTGGGAGATGCCGAGGATGCGGGCGGCGATGGTCTGGTTGCCTTCGGCCCGTTCGAGGGCTTCGTTGACCAGGGCCTGCACCGCCTCGGTGAGATTCGGCAGCGGGTCGACTCCGGCGAAGGGATTGCGCTGGGGGGCCGGCCTGAGATCACCGCCGCCGTCGCTGCGCCCCATGGCCTGCAGAAAGCTCTGCATGGAGAGGATGCGGCTGCCGTGGGCGCTGACCGCGTCGTAGACCATGGCCTTGAGCTCGCGCACATTGCCGGGGAAATCGTGGGTCGCCAGCAGCACTGGCAGCTCCCGGGGGATGGTGGGGACTTTTTTATCCAACTCCCGAGCCGCCTGCTCCAGGAAATGCTCGAGGAGGGGGGCGATATCCCCCTTGCGTTCGCGCAGCGGCGGGATATGCACATGGTGGGCACGCAGGCGATAGTAGAGGTCTTTGCGGAAGCTGCCGGCGGCCTGTTTGGCCCGCAGGTCCTGGTGGGTGGCGACGACGATGCGGGCCTTGGCCTGGCGGGGGTTGTCGCTCCCCAGGGGGTAGTATTCTCCCTCCTGCAGCAAGCGCAGCAGCTTGACCTGGGAGGTGAGGCTGAGATCGCCGATTTCGTCCAGGAACAGGGTGCCGTCGCCAGCCTGCTCGATCATTCCGCCGCGGGCCGCATCGGCCCCGGTGAAGGCGCCGCGCAGGTGGCCGAAAAGGGTGTCGGCAAAGACGCTGTCGTCGAGCCCGGCGACGTTGACCGAGACCAGCGGTGCGCTGCCGCGACTGAGCCGGTGCACGGCGCGGGCGATCAGTTCCTTGCCGACTCCGCTCTCACCGGTGATGAGGATCGGCTGGTTGCTGCGGGCCACCGCTTCGATGTACTGGAAGATCCCCCGCATCCCCTTGTCGGCGGTAATGATGTCGGCAAAGACCTCGGGATGCTCCAGGTGGTCGCCGAGCATCCGTCGGCGCATCTCCCGGTTTTCCCGCTGCAGTTCGAGCATGCGGATGGCCCGGCGCACCCCGTCGAGGAGGCGGTCGTCGTCCACCCCCTTGACGAAATAGTCGAAGGCACCGAGCTTGACGCATTGCACAGCGGTCTCCACCTGGTTCATGCCGCTGACGATGATTACCGCCACCTCGGGGAACTCTTCGACGATGCGTTTCAACAGCGCCTCGCCGCTGAGATAGGGCATGTTGAGGTCGAGCAGCACCAGGCCGATGGGGTGCCGTGCCAGCAGTTCGGGCACCTGGCGGCTGTCCTGGCAGACCAGCAGGTTGCTGATCGCACCGGGCCCTTCCAGAGTCATGCTCAGGGTGCGCAGCCAGGGGGCCTCGTCGTCGACCAGCAGGACGCCGAAGGAGGGGTAGAGGGCTTCGGTCATGGGATCAGGCCTCCTTGAGCGCCGGCAGGGAGAGGGTCACGGTGGTGCCGCTGCCGGGTGCGGAGTGAAAGCGCAGGGTGCCGCCATGTTCCTTGACGATGCCGGCGGAGACGGAGAGTCCGAGGCCGGTGCCGCCGCTGTCGCGCTTGGTGGTGAAGAACGGATCGGTGAGGTGGGGCAGATGGTCGGGGTCGATGCCGACCCCTTCGTCCTGCACCGTCACCCGCACTTCCCCCGCCTCGGCCGGGTAATCGGTGAGCACGCTGATCCCCTGCTCAGGCTGCTCAAGGGCCTGGCAGGCATTGAGCACCAGGTTGACCAGCACCTGTTCGATGCGCTGGGCGTTGCCCCGCACCGGCGGCAGTTTTGGATCGAGGTCGATGCGGAAACGGTGGGTCGCCTTGCGGACGGAGGGATCGACCAGGCGCAGCGCCGCCTCCACCACCGCGTTGAGATCGACCCGGGCGCTGTGGTCCGAGTCGTCGCGGCGGGCGAAATCCTTCAGGTCCTCGACGATGCGTTTGATCCGCCCGGCGCTCTCCAGGGTCTCGCTGAACAGCAGGGGAATCTCCTGGCGCATGCGGGAATACTTGAGCCAGCCGAGGACGAAATCCCCCTGCTGTTTGTAATGCTCCTCCAGAATCGGCAGGGCGTCCTGGTAGGCCTTCTGCAGCAGCGGAACGTTGAGCATGATCACCCCGTTGGGGTTGTTGATCTCATGGGCTACACCCGACACCAGGATCCCCAGGGAGGTCATCTTGTCCGCCTGGATCAGCTGTTTCTGGCGCACCTGCAGCTCCTCGGCGAAGCGCTTGCGTTCGGCCACCTCCCGCTCCAAAGCGTCGGTGCGGGAGGCCACCTCCCGCTGCAGGGTTCGAGACCAGACCACCGTCCCCCCCAGCACCAGCAGCAGCGGCGCCACGATCATGGCGCTGTAGCGGATGATGCGCCCCCAAGGGACCCCCTGCGGCTCGAGCACCCCCAGCCAGCGGTCGTGGATTTTGCGGTATTCCCCGGTCTCCTTGAGGATCGCCAGCCCTTCGTTGAAACGGGCCAGGGTGGCGTGATTCCCCTTGCGCACCGCGTAACCGTAGTTCTGGGCCCGCAACGGCGCC
Source organism: uncultured Desulfuromonadales bacterium (assembly GCA_964650955.1). GTDB lineage: Bacteria > Desulfobacterota > Desulfuromonadia > Desulfuromonadales > CAZYXS01 > CAZYXS01. Next base: position 5,736 of record CAZYXS010000129.1, read on the forward strand.
GCCACCGGCTCGATATTGCTCAGCCGCAACTGGCCGATCAGGTACTGGCCGGGGAGCTTGGCCACCAGAGCGCAATCGTGCTTGCCGGAGGAGAGCAACCGCAGGGCATCGGCCAGGGAGTCGACCAGGATCAGGGTGGCCCCCCGCTCCTCCTTGCGCATGAAATCGTGCATGACGCTGCCGCGCATGACGATGACTTCCTTGCCCCGCAACTGCTCGACCCGGGTGATCTGGGGACCGCTCTTGCGGTTCCAGATCGACTGGTGGACCACCGCATGGGGGGGGGAGAAATCCACCTCGTCGGCCCTCTCGGGGGTGGAAACCATCCCCTGCAGCACGTCCACCTCGCCGCTGGCGAGGGCTCGGCGCATCTCCCCCCAGCTGCCGAGGCGGATTTCCACCGGCATGCCCATGACCCTGGCGATGGCCCTGGTGAGATCGACGTTGAAGCCCGTCGGCTGGTTGCGGTTGTCGAGAAATTCATAGGGCGGATATTGGTGGTCCCCCCCCACCACTACCGGCGGCTCCACGCCAGGGGCGGCATCCTCCCCCCTGCCTCCTGCCGGCAGCGCCAGCAGGCCCAGGAGCAAAACAAGTGAAACCAGCCAAAAACGGCCGTATCCCCGGCGCGAGCGGCTCATTGCACCGCGATGCTCCGCCCGCCATACTCCACCCGCTGCCCCCGGCGGATCTTGCAGCGCTTGCGCAGCTCCACCACCCCGTCGACCCGCACCTCCCCGCCGGCGGCCCGTTGCTTGGCCTCGCCGCCGCTGCCGCACAGGCCGGTGAGCTTGAGCAGCTTGTTCAGCTCGATGAACTCCCCCTGGAGCTCGAACACTTCGGTTGCCATGCTACCGCTCCCGCCTCAGCGCCGCCCGTAGCGACCGGTAAAAGGTTCATAAAACGCCCGGCAGCGGGCCACCTCGGCTTCGGCATCCGGTCCGAGGTCCATGGGGGGACCGATGCCGACGGTTTTGCTCGGATAGTCGAAATAGGCCGGCACCACCGGCACGTCTGCGGCGCGGGCGATGTGGTAGAACCCGGTCTTCCAGGATTCCACCCGTTTGCGGGTTCCTTCCGGGGTGATGCCGATCACCAGCCGCGGCTGCTGCCGGAAGAGGCCGGCGATCTGCTCGACGAAGCCGTGGCTCGCACGGCGATCGACGGAAATCCCTCCGAGCCAGCGCAGCAACGGCCCGAAAGGCCCCCAGAACAAGGTGTGTTTGGCAATATAGCGGGCATCCACGCGCAGTGCCAGCACCGCCCCCATTCCGATGGCCCAGTCCCAGTTGGAGCTGTGGGGGGCGATGATGATGAGGAACCGGGGCAGGTCGGGAAACTCCCCCTTGAGGCGCCAGCCGAACAGCCGGAGGAGCAGCTTTCCAAGGGCGCTGGTGAGGACATTGCCGCGACGGGGCAGGTTAAGATAGGCATGGACAGGTTTCATGGCGCGGCTCCCGCGATCACGGCCTGCCCCAGGGCCAGGCCGCCGTCGTTGGGTGGGACCAGGGAATGGGTCAGGACGTCAAATCCCAACCCGGAAAGGACATCAAGAGTCGCCTCGGTCAGGTAGCGGTTCTGGAACACCCCGCCGGAGAGAACCACCAGGTTGATCCCCCGCTGGCTCCTCACTGCCTCACAGGCCGCGCCGATGGCCCGGGCCAGGCCGTTGTGGAAGCGGGCGCTGAGCAGGCCGACGGCGCAGCCCTGCTGCAGGTCGGCCACCAGGGCGCGGATCATGGGAGCCGGGTCGAGAACCAGGGTCGGCCCCTCCGTCCGCAGGGCGAAGGGATAGTCGCCGGCGGTATCACCCTCCTCGCCGATGGTCATCTCCAGCTCCAGGGCGGCCTGCCCCTCATAGCCGACCTTTTGGCGCACCCCGGCCAGGGCGGCGACGGCGTCGAACAGCCGCCCACAGCTGGAGGTGGGGGGGGAGTTGAGCCCCTTGGCCAGCATCTGCCTCAGCAACCGCAGGTCGCCCTCGGGAATGGCCTGCAGCCAGGGGAGTTCGGGCAGTTCCTCGCCGAAGGCCTGCACCAGGGCCGCCACCCCCATGCGCCAGGGCTCGCGGGTGGCGGCATCCCCGCCAGGCATGGGAAGTTCGGCCAGGTGCCCCAGGCGTGCAAAGCCCCGGGCATCGCCGAGCAGGAACTCCCCCCCCCAGAGGCCGCCGTCACTGCCATAGCCGAGGCCGTCGAAGATCACCCCGAGGGCCGCTGCGTCCCGGCCATGTTCGGCAAGGCAGCTCACCAGGTGGGCATGGTGGTGCTGCACCCCGACCCGGCGCACCTCGGGAACCTGCTCGGCGTAGTGGCTGGAGAGGTAGTCCGGGTGCAGATCGTGGGCGATGATCCCGGGCTGGATTTGTAAAATTTCCTGCAGGTGGCCGATGGCCTCGGTGAAGCTGGCGTAGACCTGCTGGTTTTTCAGGTCGCCGATGTGCTGGCTGAGAAAGGCCCGGTCCCCCCGGGTCAGGCAGAAGGTGCTCTTGAGCTCGGCCCCCAGGGCCAGCACCGGCGCCTGGCTCCTGGGCAACGCCACCCCCCGGGGGACGTAGCCCCGGGAGCGCCGCAACAGCAGCGCCTTGCCCCCCATGACCCGGGCGATGGAATCGTCGGTGCGGGTCTGGATGCGGCGGTCGTGGACCAGAAAGGCCTCGGCGATGGCCGCCAGGCGCTCGGCGGCGTCGCCATCCCGATAGGCGATGGGCTCGTCGCTGAGGTTGGCGCTGGTCATCACCAGGGCCGGAAAGCGCTCCAGCAGCAGGTAATGCAGCGGGGTGGAGGGGAGCATGATCCCCAGGTAACGGTTGTTGGGGGCCACCAGTGCCGACACCGGCGCATCGGCATGGCGCCGCAGCAGGACGATGGGGCGCTCGGGGCCCTCCAGCAGCTTGCGCTCCTGCTCGTCCACCTCCGCCAAACGGGCGACCCGTCCCACATCGAAGGCCATCAGGGCGAAGGGCTTCTCGTCCCGCACCTTGCGCCGCCGCAGTTCGGCCAGCGCCACGTCGTTGGCGGCATCCACCGCCAGATGATAGCCCCCCAGCCCCTTGACGGCGACGATCTTGCCGGCGGCCAGCAACTCGCAGGCCGCGGCCAGGGGGTCGGTCGCCGCCAGCGGCCGCCCCTGGGGATCTCGCAGGGTCAGGCGCGGGCCGCACTCGGCACAGGCGTTGGGCTGGGCATGGAAGCGGCGCGAGGCGGGATCGCCGTACTCGGCGGCGCAGGCCGGGCACATGGGAAAATCGACCATGGTGGTCAGCGGCCGATCGTAGGGGATGCCGGCCAGAGTCTCCCGCCAGGTCTCGTTGCCCACCATGACGGTCGCGAAATCCAAATAGGCGGGCTCGGCTCTCAGCGAGGCCAGGAGTTCCCGGGCATGGGCACGCAGTTCAGCCCGACATCTCACCCGTGTCCGAGCCAGCCTTCGTCGGTGGCGTACTACACGACGAACATCAAGTACCAGATCGGCACGACGCTCGATAACACGTACAACAACGGCAGCGGCACGCTGGTGACCATCGCGAAGGACGTGAAGATCCAGATCGAATTCAAC
>CAZYXS010000130.1:0-9226 GCA_964650955.1 uncultured Desulfuromonadales bacterium
GGCCATCATGTGGTAGGTGTCGATGTCCGAGAAGCTCGGGCAGATGCCGTGGGAGACCACAATCCCCTCGAAGGAGTCGAACAGCGGCCGGAACACCGCGGCATCGGAAGGGCCGTCGTTGGCCACCCCGACCAGGGGCTTGATCACCGTACCGGCCTGCACCTCGTGGTCATAGCGGCGGATCACGCTTTCCTTGGAGCAGATGTTGAGCCGCCCCAGCAATCCCCCCAGGGTGGCACCGAGATCGGTCGGTTCGCCCAACTGCGGCTCGCTCAGGGCCTTGGGCTCCCACTTGGCCGGCAGCACCAGCTGCGGCACACCGTCATGGAGGAAATCCATCTCCAGGTAGGCGACGGTGCGTCCCTGGTAGAGACAGTGGAAATAGCCGCTGTCGGTGAAGACCCCCAGATCGGTGGCCTCCACGTCCATTTCTTTGGCCAGTTGGATGAAATCGGCCAGTTTGCCGGGGGGCACGGCCAGGGTCATGCGCTCCTGGGCTTCGGAGATCAGGATTTCCCAGGGTTGCAGGCCGGGGTACTTGAGAGGGGCCCGGTCGAGGTGCATCTCGAAGCCTCCGGTATCCTGGCTCATCTCCCCCACCGAGGAGGAAAGGCCTCCGGCCCCGTTGTCGGTCATGGAGTTGTAGAGGCCGCGGTCCCGCGCCACCGCCAGGAAGTCGAACATCCGCTTCTGGGTGATGGGGTCGCCGATCTGCACCGCCGTCACCGGCGAGCCTTCGTGCAGCTCTTCCGAGGAGAAGGTGGCACCATGGATGCCGTCTTTGCCGATGCGCCCACCGGTCATGACGATGTGATCTCCGACCTGCGCCTTCTTGTCGTGGGCCGGCTTGCCGTGCAGCTGCGCCGGCATCAGTGCGGCGGTGCCGCAGTAGACCAGGGGTTTGCCGGCAAAGCGCTCGTCGAAGACGATGGAGCCGTTGACGGTGGGAATGCCGCTCTTGTTGCCGCCGTGTTCGACCCCTTCGACCACCCCTTCGAAAATCCGCCGCGGATGCAGCAACCGCGGGGGGAGCGGTTTCTCGTAGAAGGGAGAGGCGAAGCAGAAGACGTCGGTGTTGAAGATCGGCCGCGCCCCCATGCCGGTGCCGACGCTGTCGCGGTTGACGCCGACGATGCCGGTCAGCGCCCCGCCGTAGGGATCGAGGGCGCTGGGAGAGTTGTGGGTCTCCACCTTGAAGACCATGCTCCAGTCGTCGTTGAAGCGGATGACCCCGGCGTTGTCCTTGAACACCGAAAGACAATAGTCCTTTTCCCCGAGACGGGCACGGATGTCCCGGGTGGCCCCAACGATGTAGGTCTTGAACAGGGAGTTGATGGTTTCCTGCTTGCCGTGCTCATCGGTGTAGTCGATCCGCGCGGCGAAGATCTTGTGTTTGCAGTGCTCGCTCCAGGTCTGGGCCAGAGCCTCGAGTTCCACATCGGTCAGGGCCGCACCGAGGCCAACTGCCGCGCGGGAAGCGCGGAACGCGGGGTCGCCGGCCTTGGCCTGCAGGCACTTCATCTCCTCCAGGTTCAGAGCCAGCATGCCGGCGCGGCTGATCTGCAGCAGTTCGGCATCGGAGACGTTGAGATCGATCTCCTGCACCCGCGGTTCGCTGTCGCTGGTCACCCGGGGAATGCTCGCCGGCACACCGGCGGCCGGGTCGAATTCGGCGGCGGTGAGAATGGTCCAGCGCTGGATCAGGCCGTTGGCGAGAAACCCGGAAACGATCCGCTCCGCGGTTGCCTTATCCACCGCCCCTTTGAGCAGATACTGGGTCGAGGTATAAACCCCCTCACCGGCGGCGAAGGGTCGCCCGGTTTGATATTGAATCGCCTCGCGGGCAGTCCGGCCGACGTTGTCGGTCACCCCCGGCCGGTAGCCGACCTCGATCAGCACGTCGAAATCCCGGGCCAGGGGCCGATTGATGGCATACTCCTGGATGACCGGGTCGGAAAAGGGGCCGGCCGCGGCCGCCTCGATCTCCGCCTGGCTCAGGCCCGCCTCCACGGTATAGACATCCAGGGTGCGGACCGCTTCGACCTGCAGGCCGAGGTGCTCCTTGATCTCCCGCCGGATCCGTTCACCACGGGGGTCCTTGATACCGTCTTGCAGCCCGACTACGATTCTCCAAACCATAATTTCTCCTCAGTTTCCAGGCCTGCAGCCCCTATCGGGACGCGGCCGGTCATTCATGCTTGCAGGGGTTCGCCCCTCTCGAATCGAGTGCCGCCGTCAAATCTCAAAGCAGCAGCTCACCCGGGCCTGCCGCCCCAGGATCACCTGCGGAGAGCAGGTATTCTGGGCGGTCAACACGGTATGCGCACTGGCCGCGGCCAGGTCCGGCAGGTTGTTGACTTCGCTGAGATGGGCAAGGAAGACAGCCTCCAGGCCTTCCCACACCAGGTTCGCGAGGAGATCGGCGGAAGCTGCATTGGAGAGGTGGCCGTGGTTGCTGCGAACGCGCTGCTTCAAGGGCCAGGGATAGGGACCGTCGCGCAGCATGGTTTCATCATGATTGGACTCCAGAACCAGCACCCGACTCTGCCGCAATGCCTCCAGCACCAGGCGGGTGGCGATCCCCAGGTCGGTGGCAACGCCAATTCGCCCTTCGCCGGTGTCGATGGCGAAACCCACCGGTGCACAGGCATCATGGGTGACCGCAAAGATACCGATCTCCAGGTCCCGAAATCCTACCCGGCTGCCGCTGTCGAATTCGCGCAGGTCTTCCACCCGCCCCAGACCCGGCAAGGCTGTCAGGGCATCGGGATGGGCGAACAGGGGCAGACGGTGACGGCGGACCAGCGGTCCGATCCCACGGCTGTGATCACCGTGTTCATGACTGAGCAGTACCCCATGCAAGTCCCGGGCATCGACCCCGATCGATCCCAGCCGTCCCTCGATTTCCCTGGCGGATAGGCCGGCGTCGATCAGCAACCGGGTTTCCCGGGTTTCTATGTAGATGGCATTGCCTTTGCTGCCGCTGGCCAATAAACAGACGCGCAATCGACTCCCCTTTGTCCCCCCGCGAGCGCAGTCTATATACCGAAAAAGCCTTGACGCCGCAAGGGAAAAGGAGCCGCAGCGCTAATCGGTCCCCGCCCCTTCCTCGGCAGCCACTGCCTGCACGGGCAACAGGATATGGAAGGCGCTGCCCGGGCAGCTTTCAGGGTCGTGGCCGGGGCTTTCCACCCAGATTTCGCCCCCATGCATTTCGATGATGCCCCTCACAATGGTCAGGCCCAACCCGGTGCCGCGACTTTTGAAAGCCACCTTGCCAGTGGAATGTTCCTCGATTTTGCCGATTTCGTAGAACTTTTCGAAGATGTGCAGCTGCTCTGCCGGGGCGATGCCGATGCCGCTGTCCTCCACGATGATTTCCACGTAAGGATGAAAGCTTGGACCGATGTATTTCACCGGCGCGGCGCCGGTGGCAGGGGCTGAGTGAGGAAGCCGCAGACTGGGGCGAGCCCTGGAACTGACCCGGATACTCCCCCCGTCGGGCGTGAACTTGATGGCATTGCCGAGAATGTTGGCCAGGGCCTGTCGCAGCCGCTCCGGATCGCACAGGATCTTGTCGAGATGGGGCGCCAGTTCCATGGTCAGGGTTTGCTGCCGGCGGGCCAGGGGGAAATCGCACTCCCGTACCACCGTTTCGACCAGGCTGTTGATGTCTGTCTCCCGGTAGCGCAGCATCAGGCGCCGGGAATCGAGCATGGAGACATCCACCATGTCCCGAACGATATTGGTCAACCGCTCGGCGGCATCGGCGATGTACTGGATGAGCGGAACCACCGACTTGTCAAGCTTCCCTTCCATTTCGCTCAGCAGCAGGTCGGTATAGCCGACGATGACCGTCAAGGGTGTTTTCAGCTCGTGGGAAGCAACTCCGAGAAAGGAATCTTTCATCTGGTTGAGGCGCTGCAGTTCCCGGGTGCTTTTTTCCAAGTTGTCTTTGGTTTCCCGCTCCAGGGTGACATCGCGGTAAATGGCCTGGACCATCGGCGTGCCTTCCTTGCCGACCACCGGCGAGAACTTCCCCCAGCCAACCAGTCGCCGCCGATCGCCCGGGCGCTCGAAACTGATTTCCGTCTCCAGCGATTCCCCCCGTAGCACCCGCTGATGCAGCCCGTACTGACCGTCGATATCCTCCACCTTGATCTGCGCCAGGAAGGAGAAAATATTGCGCCCCTCCACCCGGTTGCGGGGCAGACCGAAAAAGTTTTCCGCCGCCTTGTTCAGCAGCACCACGTGATCCTCGTTGTCGCTGACCACGATGGCGTCGGAAGCATTCTCCAGCAAAGACCGGTACATCTCCCGGCTGCGCCGCAGTTCGATACCGATACGTTCGAGATTTTCGTAGGAGTCCTGCAGGTTCTGGTTGGTCTGTTCCAACTCCCGGTAATTCTGGCGCAGCTTGAGATCACGCTCCTGCAGGGACCTGGCCATTTCTCCCAGGGCGCCTCCCAGTTCGGCGAAGTCGTTGGTGGAGAGATTGGGGATCGCGATCCGGAACTGCCCCGAGGCGATTTCCTTGGCGACCGCAGCCAGACGATTGATGGGCCGCACCAGATCCCGTTTGGCAAACAGCACCACCAGGCTGAAAACCACCAGCAGCGCCCCTCCCAGCAACAGCAGGGAGCGCCGGAAGACCAGGCCGGCCCGCTGATCGAGAGCCGCCTCGGGAAAGCCGATGCGAATGCGCCCGGCCAGGCGTCCGTCGACAAAATTGATGGGAATGGTTACATCGAAATAACGACCGCCCTCCTGGTTGACCAGCAGGGCGGTGGAGGGATTGAGAGCGGACACGAATTGCGCGCCGGCCAGATGGGACATGACCGGCTCGCTGGCATACAGGGGATTGCCGGTGCTATCCTCGATCAGGCAGTAGACGATTTCAGGATCGTTCGCCACCAGTTGCTGACACTGCCCGTTGATCCCCTCGATGCCGGCCAGCGGCAGGCCCAGGGCCAGCACCCCTTCCACGGCGCCCTTGAGGCCGGCGGCCAGGCTCTGGCAGCGCAGCACGATACTGTCCCGGTAGTCGCGACGAAACACCTCGATGTTCAACCCGGTATTGACGAGAATCGTCAGGGTCAGAACGAGGAAGGAAAACACCAGGATTTTTCGTTCCAGGGAACTTTTCATTGGCTGGTGGCAGACCGGCTTCTCCAGGGTATCGACGGACCACCCTGAATCAAAAAACATGGGTACAGACCAATATTTGCGCCGCATAGCCGCACTTTGCGGGCATTTCCCATTAACCCCAAACACATAGCACATCGCCTGCAAAAGGGCAACAACACAATCGTTTCCAGCGAAATTGGGGTTGACGGCCCCGGGGGCATTGGCTATTCTTCGCTGGTATGTCCGCACTTCAGGCGTCCCCTGTCGCAACATCCATTTGACCCGGCAATTTCATCCCCCAGCGGAGGTTTTTCCATGGCAGCCAAAATTGCAATCAACGGCTTTGGTCGTATCGGCCGCAACCTGTTTCGCGCGGCAATTCAGGCACCCGAAGTGGAGATCGTCGCCATCAACGACCTGACCGACCCGGCGACCCTCGCCCATCTGCTCAAATACGATTCGGTCCAGGGAGTCTTTGCCGCCGAGGTCTCCTCGGACGCCGAAAATATCATTGTCAATGGACGGAAAATCCGGGTGCTGAAGGAAAAAGATCCCGCGGCCCTCCCCTGGAAAGCTCTCGGCATCGATATCGCCATTGAATCCACCGGGCGCTTCACCGACCGCGGGGATGCCGCCAAGCACCTGCAGGCCGGCGCCCGCCGGGTTGTTATCAGCGCCCCCGGCAAAGACGCCGACCTTACCGTCTGCATGGGGGTCAACGAAGCCGACTACGATCCGGCCAAGCACCAGGTGATCTCCAACGCCTCCTGCACTACCAACTGCCTTGCCCCGGTGGCCAAGGTCCTCATGGAGTCCGTCGGCATTGTCAAGGGGTTGATGACTACCGTTCACTCCTACACCAACGACCAGCAGATCCTCGACCTGCCCCACAAAGATCTGCGCCGGGCCCGCGCCGCCGCCCTCTCCATGATCCCGACCAGCACCGGCGCCGCCAAGGCCGTTTCCCTGGTGCTGCCCAGCCTCAAGGGGAAGCTCGACGGAATGGCGGTGCGCGTGCCGACCCCCAACGTGTCCCTGGTCGACCTGGTCATCGAAGCGGGTCGTCCCACCAGCATCGAGGAAGTGAACGGCGCCCTGAAAAAAGCCGCTGAAGGCCCCCTCAAGGGAATCCTGGTCTACAGCGAGAAACCCCTGGTCTCCTGCGATTTCAATGGCGCCCCCGCCTCGGCATCCGTCGACTCCCTCTGCACCACCGTCATCGGCGGCACCATGGTCAAGGTCCTGGCCTGGTATGACAACGAATGGGGGTACTCCAACCGCATCCTCGATCTGACCAAATTCGTCGCCGCCAAGGGTTGATCTCAAGCGGCAGGGCCAGTGGGGGCGGGACCGAGACGGTCCGGCCCCCTTTCTTTGTTGTTCGTATCTGCCTTTCTGCGAGGTGATTCTCCATGCAAGAGAAAATGACCATCCGCGACATTCCCCTCAAGGGCCGCCGGGTTTTCTGCCGAGTCGATTTCAACGTTCCCCTCGACGGCGATGGCCAGATCACCGATGCCACCCGCATCCTTGCTGCCCTGCCGACCCTCCGCCTGATCCTGGAGGCCGGCGGACGGTTGATCCTCGCCTCTCACCTGGGCCGCCCCAAAGCCGCACCGAACCCAAAATACAGCCTGACGCCCGTCGCGCCCTTCCTTGCGGAGCAACTCGGTCGTCCGGTGATCATGGCCAAGGACTGCATCGGCCCCGAGGTGGAGCAGCAGGTCGCCGCCCTGCAGGATGGCCAGGTACTGCTGCTGGAAAACGTCAGGTTTCATGCCGGGGAGGAAAAGAACGACCCGGAATTCGCCAAACAATTAGCCAAACTGGCAGAAGTCTACGTCAACGACGCCTTCGGCACGGCCCACCGCGCCCATGCCTCGACCGAGGGGGTGGCCCGTCTCCTCTCCCCAGCGCTCTCCGGCCTGTTGATGGAGCAGGAAATCCGCTACCTCGGCCTGGCGCTCAGTGCCCCCAAGCGTCCCTTGGTGGCGGTAATCGGCGGTGCCAAGGTCAGCGACAAGATCCTGGTCATTGAAAACCTCCTGACCAAGGTGGATAGCCTGCTGATCGGCGGGGGCATGGCCTATACATTCCTGCGCGCCCAGGGGTACAGCGTCGGCAAGTCCCTGGTGGAGGAGGACCGCATCGAACTGGCCCAGTCCCTGCTGCAGAAGGCCAAGGAACTTGGAGTCAAACTGCTGCTCCCCCAGGACCATGTCATCGCGGCGGAATTCAAGGCCGATGCCCCCCACAAGGTCTGTGGCAACGACGGCTTCCCTGCCGACTGGATGGCACTCGACATTGGCCCAAAAACTGTGGCCGAGTATGCCGCGACCCTCAAAGGGGCTCAAACAGTCATCTGGAACGGCCCCATGGGTGTATTTGAATTCGACGCCTTCGCCACCGGCACCATGGCAGTGGCGCAGGCTATCGCCGACTCCTCCGCCCTCTCCATCATCGGTGGAGGGGACTCGGTAGCCGCCGTCAACAAAAGCGGCCTGGAGAGCCGCATGACTCACATCTCCACCGGCGGAGGCGCCTCCCTGGAGTTCCTCGAAGGCAAAGCCCTGCCCGGCGTCGTGGCCTTGACCGACAAGGCTTGACCGATCAGACCCACCCCAGCCCAGGAGAATTGTCATGCGTAGACCGGTCATCGCCGGCAACTGGAAGTTGCACAAAACCATCGAGGAAACCCGCGAACTGGCCGAAGCCCTCAAAACCGACCTGGCCGACCTCAGCGACATCGATATCGTCATCGCGCCGCCCTTCACCGCCTTGCCCGCTGCAGCGCAAACCCTCGCCGGCAGCAACATCGCCGTGGCGGCCCAGAACTGCTACCCCGTTTCTTCCGGCGCCTTTACCGGCGAGGTATCCCCTTCCCTGCTCAAAGATGCTGGCTGCAGGCTGGTGCTGATCGGTCATTCGGAACGCCGCCAAATCTTCGGCGAGACCGATGCCTTCATCAACTCCAAGGTCAAGGCCGTTCTGGCCGAGGCGCTGCAACCGGTGCTGTGCATCGGCGAAACCCTGGAAGAGCGTCAAAGCGAACAGATGTACGACGTCCTGACCCGCCAGCTACGTGACGGCCTTCTTGGCATCGACCGGGCCGCTATGGAACAGGTCATCATCGCCTACGAACCGGTCTGGGCCATCGGCACCGGGGTCACGGCCACCAACGAGCAGGCCGCCGAGGCCCATGCCTTCATTCGCGGCGTGATCCAGGGGCTCTACGATGATGCCACCGCCCAAGGCATTCGCATCCTGTACGGAGGGAGCGTCAAACCTGACAACGTCGACGGACTGATGGCCCAGGAGGATATCGACGGTACGCTGGTCGGCGGAGCAAGCCTGAAAGCTGCCGATTTCATCCGTATCGCGCGGTTTGCCCGCAACTGACTTTTTTCTTCCCTGCACCCCGGTTCTGTGCTATTGTTCACAATCTTGAGTACAGATACCCTAAGAGGAGTTGAACCAAAATGACTGCAATATTGATCACTCTGCATGTCATCGTTTGCATCGCCCTGATCGTGGTGGTTTTGCTGCAGTCCGGCAAGGGCGCCGAAATGGGCGTTTCTTTTGGCGGCGGCGGTGCCAACACCGTTTTCGGTGCTGCGGGCGGTCGTGACTTCATGAGCAAACTGACCACCGCGGCCGCGGTCATTTTCATGCTGACCAGCCTGACCCTGGCCTATTTCTACGGCCAACCCGGCTCCGGCAGCGTCATGCCGGACACCAAGGCCGCAGTTGCCCCTGCCGCACCGGCTCCGGCGCTCCCCGATGCCGGCCCGGCGCCGCTGACTCCGGCCACTCCCGCGCCGGCCCAGCCCAGCGCACCGGTTGAGGCCCCGAAAAATTAAATTCCGGGGAAATTTCGTATTGACACTCTGCGGGTAAGCCAGTATAAATACAACCCGTTCGCCGAAGTGGTGGAATTGGTAGACACACCATCTTGAGGGGGTGGCGGGCAATAGCCCATGCGAGTTCGAGTCTCGCCTTCGGCACCAACCCAAATAGCAAAGCCCGGTCACTCTGGCCGGGCTTTTTGCGTTGTGCGCCCAGCATGGGCGCACTCTTGTGGGTGCAAGTCCCACCGTAA
>CAZYXS010000131.1:0-9151 GCA_964650955.1 uncultured Desulfuromonadales bacterium
GCGCTTATCCAACAACCAGGAGTGGCCACAATGGAAAAAAGATTCGGAGTTTTATGTTGCCAACCATCAATAACGTTGAACTTATTAAGGAACAATCGTTTAGGAAACTTCTATATAACCAGATTATACAAATATTATGGCATCCTTAACTGTTTCAATCAACTTAAGCCCAAAACTCCTGTTTAAACCAATGCCAGATGCAGTAAATGAGTGCTTGCCCTTTATATGTTCTTTTCTGCTTTACACTAGTAGAGAGAGCCAGCAAGTTTGGCGGAACTAGTTGACTTACACAAGTGTTTCATGAAACCATAAAGTATGCTTATTGACTTTTTAATTACAATTCTTTATATTTAACCACAAATGCGCTAAAGTTGGACCGTGTCATTAGTTCTTTAATTACTTAATCTGGGTACCCCCAATTATAAGGCTATAGTTACTCATATCTTCATAATTATTGGGTTTCAACCTATTTATACCTTAACTCTGTCTACATAATTTTTTAAAGTTTAGCAAATTAGGTAAACTCTGATTATCATTCAAACTATTTTGTTATAAAGCTCATATAACGAAAAGAATTATACACCATTAATTTTGAAAAATGAACAATAAAACAACTTCAAATAAAAGGTTACTACTAATTGCAATTCCCTTTTTACTTTCGGCTCTAGTAGTTATAACTGGAGTATTGTATTTCAATCAGCAAAAAAATACAATAAAAACTAAAAAACACGATGAATTAAACGCAATAGCAAGTTTAAAAGCCAAACATATTATAAATTGGCTCAATGAGCGGAATTCAGAAGCAACATTTTTTACACAGAATACTCCCTTTATAGATTACATTAAGAATATAGTACAGGGCATAGAAGATACTGAAGTGTACCTTAAAGCACCCATTGAGCACATCATGTCCAACAATCGGTTCACGAATATCTTTCTATTATCTGAAAAGGGAAAGTTACTTTTTAGTTTTGACGACAGTTTTATACAACCCGATACGATAATAAAATACCATGCAAATAAAGTTTTTAAAAGCGGGCAATTGGCTAATACCGATTTTTATTATTGTAGTACTCACAATCATATTTATTACGATTTGTTGGCCCCCGTTATTAGCAATAACAAAGTAATATCCGTACTGGTTTTCCGGGTCAATCCTGAAAACAACATATATCCCATTTTGCAGGATTGGCCAACTCCAAGTAAAACTGCTGAATCGCTGATTGTAAGAAGGGATGGCGATAGCGTGACTTTTTTAAGTCCGCTTCGGCACATTAACAACCAGCACCTTTCGTTTAAATTGCCCATTAGCCAAACCGAAGTTTCTGCAGTTAATGCAGTCCTTGGGTTTGAGGGATTATTTGAAGGTTATGATTACAGAGGGGTTAAAGTATTGTCAGATATAAAAAAAATCGATGGAACAAATTTGTTTTTGATTTCAGAAGTAGATCAGAAGGAAACGTATGAGGAGTTAGAACAGAGAGGATTTTTTATTTTTCTCATTATTTTCCTAATTATTCTAACAGTTGTTGTTGTAATGATCTGGGTTTACAATTATATGCAAAAAAATATTTATCAGGACCTTTATTATAAAAAAACTGAACTTTACGAATCGCTTGAACTGTTCCGATTAACCCTAAACAGCATTGGCGACGGGGTAATTATTACCGACTTCAAAGGAGCTATTAAACAGTTAAACCCTGTTGCTGAAAAACTCACAGGATGGAAAAAAGCTGTTGCTTGTGAAACCAAGCTGGAAGAGGTTTTTGTGATTATGAATGAAAAAACGCACGAATTACTTGAAAATATATACGATAAAGTAATAAATGATAAGCTGATTTTTGATTTTGACAATGATATTCTTTTAATTTCAAAAGATGGAAAAGAAATACCCATTGTTTGCAGTGGGGTTGCAATGGTTGATGAAAACGGAAAAGTAACAGGGGTTGTTATTGTTTTTACCGACATATCGGCAGAAAGAGCTTATATAAGGGCTCTTGAAGAGCGAGAGGATCGTTTCGTAAATCTTTTCGAGCGCGCTCCTTTGGGCTACCAATCGCTCGATGAGAACGGATTTTTTATTGAAGTAAATGAAGCCTGGCAAGAAACCTTGGGATATGGCAAGAATGAGGTAATTGGCAAGTGGTTTGGCGAATTTTTAGCCCCCGAGTACGTTGACAGGTTTAAGGCGTTTTTCCCAATTTTTAAAAAACAAGGTAGTGCTCATTCGGAACTGGAGATGATACATAAGAATGGGGAGCGACATGTCATTGCATTCGTTGGCCGAATTGGCCATAAATTAGATGGCAGCTTTGAGAAAACACACTGCATCATACAGGACATTACACAGGTAAAGCAGGTTGAGAAAAGTTTAAGGGAGAGCGAATCGAAATACAGAAAGCTGCATGAAAGTTTAACCGATGGGTTTTGTATGGTTAATATGGATGGTAAATTTATTGACTTCAACAGCACCTATGTGCAAATGCTTGGGTACTCTGTTGAAGAATTAAAAATGCAAGGTTACTCCGACATCACGCCCAGTAAATGGCATGAGTTTGAATCGGAAATTGTTCGCGAACAAATATTACCAAAAGGTTTTTCCAACGTTTATGAGAAGGAGTATATTAAAAAGGATGGAACAATTTTTCCGGTTGAGCTGAGAACCTTCCTGATTAAAAACGACCAGGGTATAAACGAGGGAATGTGGGCTATAGTGCGCAATATAACCGATAGAAAACTAAAAGAAAAACAGCTGCTCGATGCATCGAACCAGTGGTACAACACCTTTAACGCAATTAACGATGGCATTGCCATAATCGATGCGCACCAGAATATTTTACAACACAATGTAGCTTTCGAAAAGTACGCTCATGGTTTTGCTCTTCCCAGTGAACATGCCAAATGCTTTAGAAGCATTCATAAAACCAGCTGTCCCATTGAAGGATGCCCTTTTATAAAAGCCAAGAGCAGCCTGAACCGTGAAACCATGGAACTGGAAATTGAAGGAAGGTACTGCGAAATTGCGGTTGACCCCATGTTTGACGAAAAGGGCAACCTTTTTGGTGCTGTTCATATTATAACCGATATTACCCATCGAAAACAAGCTGAAGAGGAACTAAAAGTTCTAAATAATAACCTTGAAAAACTTGTTGAAGCAAAAACTTCGGAGCTAAAAAACCGTATAGAGGAATTGGAAAGGTATAGGGTAGCAACAATCGACAGGGAGTTCAGAATTAAAGAGTTGCGTGAAGAGGTTGAAAGGTTAAAAATCAAATTTATTTGACATTTTACTTTTTAATAAATAATAAAACTATGCATTTCGCCAAGTTTTAAACCATTTTATCTGGCCCATTCAAAATAGAGAGCACACTATGAGCAATGAGTTGAAACCCCTATTGCTAATGCACATTAAGGATAATTCAATAAAGAAAGAGATTCATTTAGAAAACCTCATTGGCGTTGATAATCATATCCACCTGCTTGAAAAACTTGGCACAGGGCAAACCATAACTAAAACCGCATAGCTAATAAATGGAGAATCCTCATTCGTGGAAAAAAACAGAAAATAAATAAAACGAAGTTCGAATGGCAAATTGAATATATCGCTTTATTGGTAAGTAACTCTGCAATTGATAGGGTTAGAGCCTACATTCTAAATCGGGGGGATAACCAAAAATGCGAGATTTTGCTCAGGAATGCAGTAATTTTTTGGCTCATTTTCTGTTTGAATAGGCATTGGCTAAAGACAATTCCCATTGAATAATTTAATCTCGGGCAGATGCCCTTAGCACAAAATTATTAATTAAAGAAATTTATATGTTCAACAGAAAGACCGAAGGAAATGCAAAGAACAGTATATTGCCCAGGATTTTGCCCAGAGTGAAAAGACCTACGAATTGCCACGGACTATTGCTTGTAAAGCAAGAACAAGAAAAGGCAACGACCTTTATGCCGTGGCCTGAATAAATAATACTGGGCTTTAGCCCAATTCAAAAACCTGCAACATGAAAACTCTTATCAAAATAACTTTTTTTGCACTATCAATTTTGGCTAATCTGAAGGTTATAGCCCATACCCAAAATACCGATTCGCTTACCTTTTCAACTACAAACATTACCATTGCCTCCGAGCCCAACTACCCACCATTTTGCTTTGTAAACAGCCATGGCGAAGCTGAAGGCTTTTCGGTAGAACTTTTCAGGGCTGCAACAACAGCTGTAGGGTTAAATGTTGCTATTAAAAATGGTGCTTGGGATCAAATAATGCACGATCTCGAAAATGGAAATATCGACGCTCTTCCTTTAGTAGGAAAAACTCCCGAAAGGGAAGTAATTTTCGACTTCACAGTGCCCTATTTGCGGTTACACGGTGCCATTTTTGTTAAACAAGATAATAAGCAAATTACAACCTTTTATCAGCTTAAAGACAAAACTATTGCTGTAATGGAGGGCTCAAGTGCCGAAGCTTACGTCCGCTCCAAAAATATAACTTTGAATATAATCACAACTACTAGCTTTGCAGAAGCATTCGCTTTACTTAATAGCAACGAAGTAGATGCCGTTATTGCCCAGCAGGTTATGGGCATTGAGTTGCTTAAATCGATGGCGATTGATGAAATAATCCCTCTTGATGTGCTTCTAAACGATTTTCAACAAAGCTTATGCTTTGCAGTTAAGAAAGGCAACACGCAGCTTTTAGGGCAGCTTAACGAGGGGCTTTCTCTTGTAATAGCAAACGGTACGTATAACGAATTATACTTTAAATGGTTTGGTCCTAAATTCAAAGAAGAAATCTCTTTTAGAGATTATATCAATATTGCAGTAAAACTACTAATTCCTATAACCATGTTCCTTTCCCTTGTACTCATCATTGTTCTTCGTCGAATGGTACACCTTCGCACCAAAGAGCTGAAACAAGAAATAGATGAGCACCAAAAAACCAACCAATTGCTAGAAAAGATGGAGAGTACAAGCAAAGTTGGTGGATGGGCCCAGGATGTCGAATCAAAAAAAGTTTCGTGGACTAAAGGAGTATACAGTATTTATGGAGTTTCTCCACAAGATTTTGACCCCTCGGCTTTTGATACATATATAAATTTTTATCGCCCCAACGACAAGGAACTGCTTGAATTAGCTTTTCAACAATTACTTAAAACAGGTAAATCCTTCGATTTTGAATTGCGACTTACTGATTCTTCTGGTATTGAAAAATGGGTAAGGAATAGCGGGCAGGCAGAGTATCAAAACGGTAAAATAGTTAGAACATTTGGTAGCATAATGGATATAAGCAAGAACAAGATTGCTGAATTAGCTGTTATAGAGAATGAAACAAGAGTGAGAGAGATATTCAACTCCACCAACGAGGCAATTATTGTACACGAAGCAAGCACTGGAAAAATCCTGGATTGTAACGAGAGCACGCTTAGGATATATGGCTACTCAACAAAAAGGGAACTTTTAAATAAAAATGTTGGGGATATCAGTTTAAACGAATATCCGTACACTCAGGCTGAAGCCATAAAAATGATTACGAAAGCCATAAATGAAGGTAGCCACACATTCGAGTGGGTTTGCAGAAAGAGGAATGGCAGCACATTTTGGTGCGAGGTGTCGTTACGGTATACTGAATTAAGCAACAAAAAAAGTGTGCTGGCAGTGGTAAGAGATACCAGCGAACGAAAAGAAATTGAAGCAAAATTACAGGAACAGAAGCAGATTTTTAATCACTTAATGGAGAATAACCCCATTTATGTATTTTTTAAAGATGAGAACATCAGGGCAATAATGCTTAGCAAGAATTATGAGCAATTGCTCAATCGCCCGCTAAATGAAATTCTTGGTAAACCAATGGACGAAATCTTTCCATCGGACCTTGCAAAGAGTATGATTGAGGATGACAAGAAAATATTAAAAGAGGGCAAAACAATTGTTGTTGATGAAAAGCTGAACGATAGGTTCTACACCACCATTAAATTCCCGATTATTATTAACGGAAAACCCCGTTACCTGGCTGGGTACACCATTGATATTACCGACAGGAAAAAAACAGAGCAGGAACTACTATCAGTAAAAAATAATCTTGAAAAGATTGTTGAGGAGCGAACCAAAGAGCTTGAGGAACAAGTACAAAAACTCGATAAAAGTCAGAAAGCCATGCTCTATATGATTGAGGACCTGAACGCTGTTACCGAAGATCTTAAAAAGGAGAGAGAAAAGCTCCAAATTTCCAATAAGGAGCTCGAATCGTTTTCGTATTCCGTTTCGCACGACCTGCGAGCACCATTGAGGGCAATCGATGGGTTTAGTAGTATACTTGAACAAGAGTATGCAGCGCATTTCGATGAGGAGGGACTAAGGATTTTGGGTATTATTAGGGAGAATAGCAAAAAAATGGATAGGTTAATAACCGATCTTCTGTCCCTTTCAAGGGTTACCAGAAACGAAATGAACTACTCCCCGATAAATATGGCCTCAATGGCGAAAGCCATGTTTTATGAAGTTGCTGATAAAAAAGACACTACAGATGTGGAGCTAATCATTAACCCCCTACATGAAATACATGCTGATTCTGCCCTTATGCGACAAGTATGGCAGAATTTAATTGGTAATGCCCTTAAATACTCCCGACCAAAACCCAACAGGCGTATTGAAATTGGATGCGAAATTGAGGCCAATTCATCTAATTTTTTTATTAAGGATAATGGAGTGGGATTTAATCCTACGTATGCACATAAAATATTCGACACTTTTCAACGCTTGCATAAATCGGAAGATTTTGAGGGTACCGGTATTGGCCTTTCAATTGTACAAAGGATAATTTCTAGGCATGGTGGCAAAGTTTGGGCAGAGAGCAAGGAGGGCGAGGGTTCTGTATTTTGGTTTTCAATTCCAAAAAATAGTTAACCTGATTGGTATTTGTACGTGAGAAATTATTAATTTTTACTTATGAATTCTCCGTAAGGTTTTACTATCAATGCTTGGTAATTTTGGTTATAAAACGACCCACTGAGTAGAAGAATGAAAGCAGATATTTTTAAAAATTACCAGAGGGTTAAATGCTCATAAAATCAAAAAAAATGACATGCCTATAATACAAACTTATTTTTTAAGCTAATGGAAAGCAAAGGTACAGTACTACTGGTGGACGACTCAAAAGCTTTATTAGGTTTAATAAGCAATATATTAACGGCTGAAGGGTACAACGTAATATCTACATTCAGCGGTGCTGAAGCAATTCAAGTTGCTACAGAACAAATCCCTGACCTAGTACTGCTCGATCGCAATATGCCCGATATGGATGGTATAGAGGTTTGCATACAATTGAAAAAAGATAAAAAAACTGCAAGGATTCCAATTGTCTTTCTTACTGGCACATCGAGTGTTGAGGCTATTGTTGAAGGGTTTAAAATGGGTGCCGTAGACTATATAACTAAACCTTTTCAGCGCGAAGAACTATTAGCAAGGGTCGACTCGCATATAAAACTTTTTAAACTTACCGAAATTCTCAAAAAGCAAACTATCGAACTCAAAAAAAGCGAAACCAGCCTAAAAGAACTGAATGCACAGAAAGACAAACTTTTCTCTATCATTGCACATGATTTGAAGGGCCCCCTGAACAATTTAATTGTACTTTCAGAAATGATTATCAATACCAATAACAAGGGCAACCCAAATCAAACAACCGAATTGTCCCAGTTGCTTTTTAATGCTGCCACAAGCACCAGCAAACTTCTCGAAAACTTGCTTGAATGGGCAATGCTTCAAAGGGGAGTAATAGTTTTTAACCCCCAAACACTAATGTTAAAAAAGTTAGTTTCAGATTGCTTTAACCTGGTAAATGAAGAAACTATTAGGAAAAAAGTTGTACTAATAAACAATGTTCCTAACAACCAGGCCGTTCATGCAGATTCTTATATGCTCAACACAGTTATTCGAAATTTAATTACCAATGCTGTAAAATTTACTCCACGCAACGGATCGATTACGGTTTGTTCAGAATCGAAACCCAACTCTACACTTATAGTAGTGTCCGACACTGGTGTTGGTATAGAACCTAAAACCATTAAGGGCCTTTTCGCAATCAAAGAATCGAAATCCACTCTTGGAACCGAAGGCGAAACCGGAACCGGACTGGGACTTCTGTTGTGCAAAGAACTTGTTGAAAAACATAGAGGTAAAATCTGGGCCGAATCGGTTGTAGGGAGCGGCTCAAAGTTTTATATAGAATTGCCAAGGGGCAATGTGTAATACTCATTTACAAGGGTTAATTCATTGTGGAACAAATAAATAGGACTAACACATACAGATATGGAAGAAATTGAAATTCTGCTCGTAGAGGACAATCCGGTCGACATTGAACTCACATTAAGAGCCTTTAAGAAAAACAACATTGCTAACAGCGTAAAAGTAGTTTGCGATGGCGAAGAGGCTTTGAACCTCATTTTCTCCAGTGGAAAAAACTCTGATTGCAAAAATATAATGCCAAAGCTAATTTTACTCGACCTGAAACTACCTAAAATAGGGGGAATCGAGGTTTTGTCCCAAATAAAAGGCAACCCAACGACAAGAATGATACCAGTAGTTGTTCTCACATCGTCGCAAGAGGAGCGCGACATTGTTGAGGCATACCATCTTGGAGCAAACAGTTATATAGTTAAACCGGTGGATTTTGAAAAATTTGTGTCTGCAGTTAAAGACTTGGGAATTTATTGGTTACTGCTGAATCAGCCACCAAAAATAGGAACATGAGTTTGTTTACTGCTTTTGCATAGAATGATCAACATCAATGATTGCCAAATACCTGCCAATTAATGACTTACGAACGGGCAACAGCCTAGTGAAAACAGGCAAAAGTCCAATTAAATGAAGCGTATAATGATTTTGAATAAATAGCTGATTCGTTAAAATTTACAATTGAAATGATGAATAATAACTCGCAAAACTTCATAAAACTAAACTCGGTTTTACACTTTCAGGTATACAATTCTGAAAAAGGATTAATAACGATGGATTACCAGATTGAAATAGAAGAACCTTTCGGTTTATGGCAGCTGAATAAGCACAAATTTGTTCTGCAACATTAATTCATTATGATTCATTAGTGTCCGGTTAAATTTTTTGAATTTACGTGAATGTGTTTGTATATAAGGAAA
>CAZYXS010000132.1:0-8956 GCA_964650955.1 uncultured Desulfuromonadales bacterium
GCCGACAGCGCCTCGGGCGACGTCGCACCGATCGGCCCCGGCGGCGTCAGCAGCTCCGGCGGAGCCCGAACCGTCCGCCGCGCCCCCGGCTCCAAGCACCGCGGCAGCCCCCGCCCCGGAGCCGGCCCCGGCCGTTCAGCAAACCGTTCAAACCCGGCTGAACGAATATCTGGGGCAGGTGCGCACGGCCGTGGAAGACAACAAGGACTACCCGGCCTTCGCCCGGCAGTTGAGCCAGCAGGGGACGGTGCTGGTCCAGGTGGTGATCGACCGGGATGGCCAGGTGCGCCAGGTCAAGCTGCTTCAATCCTCGGGCCACCCGAGCCTGGACAAGGCCGCCCTGGCGGCGGTGCGCAAGACCGGGGGTTTTCAATCCCCCCAGGCCTTCGGCCTGGAGCAGCTGACGGTGGATATCCCCATGACTTTCAAACTCATCTAGGCCGGAGACCGCACACCCTTCGGCCCCCATCCGCAACCGCAACTTTTGATCCAATGACAAGGAGGATTCCGTGAAACACCTGTTGTTTGCCACCCTCATCCTGCTGGGTGGCCTGGCCCAGAGCGCCCAGGCCACCGAGACCCATCGCGTCGACGCCATCCTGGTCGAGGCCGACGAAACCGCCAAGGCCCTGCAGGAGCGCAAGGAAAGCTCCAACGCCAAGACCCTGGTCACCCGCACCGAGATGGAGGAACTCGGCGGCCAGACCGCCGCCGACGTGCTGCGCCGGCTGCCGCGGATGTTCTTCTCCGGACCGCCGGCCACCAACAAGGACGTGCGCCTGGCCGGTCTGGACAAGGAGTTCCAGAACGTGCTGATCAACGGCCATCGCCCGCCCGGCGGCGGCGAGAAGCGCGAATTCGCCCTCGACCGCATCCCGGTGGAGCAGATCGAGCGCATCGAAATCCTGAAAACCCCCACCGCCGCCTACGATGCCGACGCCATCGCCGGCCTGGTCAACATCATCCTCAAGGAGGCCCCCAAAACGCGCACCCTGGCCGGCTCCGTCGGCGCCAGCTACGGCGATCAGGCCGAGGACGCCGGCCACAAGCTGACCCTGGAGTTCGGCGATCAGAGCGGACCCCTCGGCTACCGCCTCGGCGGCACCCGCAACGACGAGACCCGGGGCAAGGACAAGAACGTCACCGATACCGGCAAGAACGAGCTGGAGCGCGAGGGCGAGCTGGTGCGCACCTTCACCACTTCGGCCAACCTCGCCCTGGCCCTGCAGGCGGGCGAGCGCGACCGGCTGGTGTTCAAGCCTTTCCACAGTGAACTCTCCGAGCGCAAGACCAAGGACAAGCTGCTGACCGACCTCGCGACCGGCGCCGCCAAAAAACGCACCGCCGAGCACGAGATCAAGGACACCCGCCTGCAGAGCTACGCCATGGAGTGGGAGCATCGTTTCCTGACCGGCGCCAGCCTTAAGCTGCAGGGGCTCTACAGCGAAAACGACGAGGACAAGGACAAACAGAGCGCCCAGTACAACGGCGCCGCCCTCGCCTTCGCCAAGAATGTCTTCGAAACCGAGGCCAAGGAGGATCGGGAGAAGCTGCTCTCCGCCGACCTGCGCATCCCCCTGGCCGGCCCTTTCGCCGGCGAGCATCTGCTCAGCACCGGCTTCAAACTGCGGGACAAGGATCGCCAGGTGGAAAAAAGCCTGTTCGAAATCAACAACGCCGGCGCCCTCAGGGTCACCACCAATCCCCTCGACAGCTACCAGGTGGACGAAACCATCGCCGCCCTCTATCTGATGGATGAGGCCGCCCTCTCCGAGCGCCTGGTGCTGACCCCGGGGCTGCGCCTGGAGCTCACCGACGGCGAGTACCAGACCGCCGCCGGCACCGGCGCCGACGACCGCTTCGCCGACTGGAACCCCTCCCTGCACGCCCTCTACAAGCTTAACCGCGGCCTGCAGCTGCGCGGCTCCCTGGCCCGCACCATCAGCCGGCCGGCCTTCAAGGACAAGGTGCCGACCCGCTCGGTCAAGGGTGACAGGGTGGAGGAGGGCAACCCCGATCTGGAGGCGGCGACCTCCATGAACTATGAGGCGGCGATCGAAAAGTACTTCGGCAAAACCGGGGTGGTGGCCCTGGGTGGTTTCTGGAAGGAGATCGACGACGTCATCGAGAAACAGAACGACGGCCTCGACGCCGCCACCGGTCTGCCGCTGGTGCGGCCGGTCAACGCCGGCGCGGCCAGGGTGCGGGGAATCGAGATCGAAGCCCGCAGCAGCCTGGAGTTTCTGCGCCTGCCCCAGTTGACGGTGATCGCCAACTACACCCGCCTCGACTCCGAGGTCGAAGACGTCAACACCGGCCGCAAGCGGCCCCTGGCCGACCAGCCCGAGGATCTGGCCAACCTGGTGCTGCGCTACGCCCACAAGCCCCTGGGGCTGAGCGCCTCGGTCGGCGTCAACTACATCGGCGAGAAGGTCAACGCCACCGACCCGACCAAGCCGCAGAAGGTGGAGGAGCCTTTCGTGCAATGGGACGCCTCCCTGAGCAAATCCCTGACCAAGCAGCTCTCCCTCTACGCCAGCGCCATCAACCTCTTCGACGAACGCAAGGAGAAGACCGAAGGGACCCGGCGCGAAACCGAGGAGGTCGGCCGCACCTACTACGCCGGGCTGAAGTATGACTTCTGACCGGAGCCGGACGATGAATGAGCTGCCTACGACCCGGCTCCAGCCCCTGCGCATCCGCCTGCTGCAGCAGGCCCGCCGCTGGCACCGCTGGCTCGGCCTGGCCTTCCTGCTGCCGACCCTGCTGCTCGGCTTGACCGGCATCCTGCTCAACCACAAGGAGCTGTTCTTCGGCGGCGGCCCAGCCCAGCCGCTGCAGGGGCTGCTCTCCACCGCCTCCGGGGCAGATTCCCTCCCCCTCAGCTTCGCCGACGCCCTGGAGCGGGGACGGCAGGTCTGGGGGGAGATCGCCCTGGAGAAGATCGAGCTCAAGGAGGAGAAGGGCCGTCTGGTCTACAAGCTGGTTCCCGGCCCGGGGCGGGAGCTGCTGCTCGATGCCCAGAGCGGCGAGACGCGCCTGGTCGACGGCCTGCGGGTGAAGGAGACCAAAACCGACGCCACCCGGCTCGACTTAAAGAAGCTCACCGGCGAGCTGCACAGCGGCAAGATCGTCGGCCTCGCCGGGCGCTTGCTGATGGACGCCGCCGCTCTGGCTCTGGGCGTGCTGTCCCTGACCGGTCTCTATCTCTGGGCCCTGCCCCGCTGGCAGCGACGGCAATCGGAAAGGTGAACGGCCCTGATTCCAATTACCAACAACCCGAAGAATTCCGAACCAAAATTGAATCCATTCCAAAGAGGACTACCACCATGCTGAACCGCTTCACCCTGGCCCTGGTCGCCACTCTGCTGCTCACCCCCGCCCTCGCCCTAGCCCACGGCCAGCATGCCGCCCC
Source organism: uncultured Desulfuromonadales bacterium (assembly GCA_964650955.1). Lineage (GTDB taxonomy): Bacteria > Desulfobacterota > Desulfuromonadia > Desulfuromonadales > CAZYXS01 > CAZYXS01. The sequence continues at coordinate 3,416 of CAZYXS010000132.1, forward strand.
CGTCGCCGCCGACCTCGACCAGCGCCTGCGGGCGGTGGAAGCGCGCCAGGCCGAGCTCTACCACACCCTGGAGGAAAAAAAGAGCGCCGGCCGGGCCACCCTGCTCGACGGCCACCTGAGCCTCTCCGGCCTGATCGAGGTCGAGGGCGCCTACCAGCGCACCAGCCTGCGTGACGGCACCAGCGACGAGGCAAGCGATCTCACCCTGGCCACCGCTCAACTCGGCCTCGAAGCCAAAGCCAACGACCAGCTCGGCGCCACCCTGATCATGCTCTATGAAGAGGCCGAAGACGCCCAGATCGAGGTGGACGAGGCGACCATCGACCTCGGCAACGGTCCCTGGCAGGCCAGGGTCGGCCGGCAGTACCTCCCCTTCGGCGTCTACCGCAGTCACTTCATCAGCGACCCGCTGACCCTGGAGCTGGGGGAGACCCGGGAAACCGCCCTGCTCGGTGGCTACCACCAGGACCTGTTCAATCTGCAGGCCTTCGTCTTCGGCGGCGACGCCGAGCAGGCCGGCCGCGACCGCCACCTTCGCGACTTCGGCGCCAGCTTCGGCCTCACCCCCGCCGAGGGGCTGGAGTTTACCCTGAGCTACCTCTCCGACCTGGCCGACAGCGACAGCGAGCTGCTCGGCAGCGACTACACCCGCAGGGTGGGAGCCTGGAGCACCTCGGCCCTGGTGACCCTCGGTCCGGTGGAAGTTTCCGCTGAATACCTCGGGGCGCTGAAATCCTTCGCCCCCGCCGATCTCGACACCACCGGCGACGGCTCCGGCGACCGCCCCCGCACCTGGAACCTGGAAGCCGCCTGGCTGCCGCTGGAATCGCTGGAACTGGCCGCCCGCCTGGAAGGCAGCGACGAGTTCGCCGGTCAGCCCAAGCGCCAGTACGGCCTGGCCGGCTCCTGGGGCTTCCACGAGCACGCCAGCCTCTCCCTCGAATACCTGCGCGGCCGCTTCGACACCAGCTTCGGCGACGGCGCCAAGACCCGCGACTTGGTCGGCGTGCAGCTGGCGCTGGCTTTCTGATTCATCCGGCTTCAAAGAATGCGCAATTTAAGGGGACGGTCGCACGGCCGTCCCCTCGTTTTCAACGCAGAGACGCAGAGAAAGGCAAGAGAGAAAGAGAAACCAAGATTTCTCCAAGATCTCTCTCCGTCTCTGGTTTTTTCTCTGCGTCTCCGCGTTGAATCCTGTCTTTCAACTGTTGCGCAGCCGCAGTTCGCTCGGATGGGGGTGGAGGTAGAACTGTTGGGCCAGATAGGGCTGCCGGTACTTGCGCACCAGGTGGTTGATCATGGTCACCGGCACGATCAGGGGCACATCCCCCCGGCGGTACTGCTCAAAGATCTCCAGCAGCTCCTGCTTTTCGTCGGCGCTCAAATCCTTTTTGAAATAGCCGAGCAGGTGTTGCAGCACGTTGAGGTGCTTCTTCACCGTCGGCAACAGCCGCATCCCCTGCATCAGCAAGGACTGGTAACGGTCGAACAGCTCATCGACCGGCAGAGCCTTGCCATCGGCCACCAGTTTCCCCATCTGCCGGTAGATTTCGGTGCTGTGGGCGAGCAGCAGCAGTTTGTGACGGCTGTGGAAATCGACCAGCCGGCCCAGGCTGCGCTCCCCGTCCAACAGCTTGCGCCAGCGCTGGAAGGTGAAGACGCACTCGATAAAGTTCTCCCGCAGCTTCGGGTCGTGCAGGCGGCCGTCTTCCTCCACCGGCAGCAAGGGGAAATGCTCCATGAAAATGCGGGCGAAAATGCCGACCCCTTTCTGGCTGGGAATGCCGGATGGTTCATAGAGCTTGACCCGAGCCATGCCGCTCGACGGCGAGCGCCCCTTGAAAATGAAGCCGCACAGCCCTGCCTCCTCCAATACCGCTACCCGCTGCCGTGCCCACTCCTCCATGCGTTCGGTAAGGTCCACCCCCGTGCGGGAGGCGACCAGCCGCGGCCGTTCGGCCTCCCCCACCAACCGCAGCGCTTCCCGCGGCACCGGCAGGCCGATTTCGACCTCGGGGCAGACCGGTACGAACGCGAAGTATTGCCCAAGGGTGTCGGTCAGGTAGCGATCCCACTGGTGGCCGCCGTCATAGCGAACCTTCTCACCGAGCAGGCAGGCGCTGACGCCCATACGGATTTTTTCGGTCATCGGAGCTCCTTTGCGAACAGAAAAGCGGTTTCATGAGGCAGAAAGTCGGTTATATTCTAGCAGAAGAGCGGCGACCCGACAGGAGCAGTCCATGCCGAAAAAACTGGTCAAGAAGCGTCATCGCAAAATTGGCGCCGCACCCGGCACCCTGATTCACCTGGGGGAGCAGAAACTGGCCCAGGCGCGCCTGAGCGTCATGGAGTTCAGCCCGGAGCGATTGCGGGAGCGGCACCTCACCCCGAGCGAAGTGGAACATTGCTGTGAGGTTCGTCCGGCGGGTCAGGTGTGCTGGGTGAACCTGGACGGCCTCCACCAGATCGACTGCCTGGAATCCCTGGGCCGCTGCTTCGGCCTGCACCCGCTGGTGATGGAGGATATTCTCAACACCGAGCACCGGCCGAAACTCGAGGTGTTTGCAGACCACCTGTTCATCGTCGTGAAGATGCTGCAGTTCGACGATGCCAGCAACGAAATCCGCACCGAGCAGGTCAGTCTGATTCTCGGGGGGGATTACATTCTGACCTTCCAGGAGCGGGTGGGGGATGTTTTCGACGGCGTGCGCGAGCGCATCCGCAATGGCAAGGGGCGCGTGCGCGACCACGGGGCCGATTACCTTGCCTACATCCTGCTCGATGCCTTGGTCGACAACTATTTCGTCATCCTGGAAAAGCTCGGCGACCAGCTCGAGGAGTTGGAAGAGCAATTGCTCCAGGCACCGACTCCTGCCACCATGCAGAAAATCCATCACTTCAAGCGGGAGATGATTCTGCTGCGCAAGGCCATCTGGCCGCTGCGGGAGGTGATCGCCGGTCTGCAGCGGCAGGAAGGGGCGCTGATCAGCGACGCCACTGGCACTTTTCTGCGCGACCTCTACGACCACAGCATCCAGATCCTCGACACCGTCGAGACCCTGCGCGACATTCTGTCCGGACTTCTCGATCTCTACCTCTCCAGCCTCAGCAACCGCATGAACGAAATCATGAAGGTGCTGACCCTGATCGCCACCATCTTCATCCCCCTGACCTTCATTGCCGGCGTCTACGGCATGAACTTCGACTACATGCCCGAGCTGCGCTGGAAATACGGCTACTTCGTGGTCTTGGGTTTGCTGCTGGCCTGCGGCCTGGCGCTGCTCTGGTTCTTCAAACGCAAGCGTTGGCTGTGAGCCGCCACCAGGACGCCCCCCCATGGAATATTCCGTTCTGCTGATCTTCACCCTGGTCTACCTCGGCATGGTGCTGGGGGGCCTGCCGGGGCTGGCCCTCGACCGCACCGGCATCGCCCTGCTCGGCGCCCTGCTGCTGGTCGCCTTCGGCGATATCACCCCGGCAGGGGCCTGGGGGGCGGTGGACGTACCGACCATCGCCCTGCTCTTCGGCCTGATGGTGGTTTCGGCCCAGTTCCGCCTCGGTGGTTTCTACACCCGGGTCACCCGGCGCCTGGCCGAAGCCCCGGGGACCCCGCAAACCCTGCTGGCGCTGCTGATCCTGGTCGCCGGGGGGCTTTCGGCGCTGCTGGCCAACGACATCGTCTGTCTGGCCATGGCCCCGGTGCTGGTGGAAGGCTGCGCCCGCCGCCGCCTCAACCCCAAGCCTTTTCTCCTCGGCCTCGCCTGTGCGGCCAACGTCGGTTCCGCCGCCACCCTCATCGGCAATCCGCAGAACATGCTCATCGGCCAGAGCCTGCAGCTCTCCTTCGCCGGCTACCTGCTCGACGGCGGCGTACCCGCCCTGCTCGGCCTGGGGCTGGTCTGGGTCGTGCTGGTGCGCTACAACCGGGGGGACTGGCACCTGGATACCCCCCTGCCCGAGCTCGACGCCCCCGAATTCGATCCCTGGCAGACGGGCAAGGGGCTGGTCATCCTCACCCTGCTCACGGCCGCCTTCCTCTTCGCCCCCTGGCCGCGGGAGGTGGTCGCCCTGGGGGCAGCGGCGCTGCTGCTGACCAGCCGGCGCATGGCCTCCCGCAACATCCTCGGCCTGGTCGACTGGCAACTGCTGGTGCTGTTCATCGCCCTGTTCGTGGTCAACCACGCCCTGGCCGCCTCGGGGATGCTGGCGAGCGCCCTGGCCGCCCTCGCCGCCGCCGGCCTCGACCTCGGCGAACCCGGCCTGCTGTTCGGCGTCACCGTGCTGCTTTCCAACCTGGTCTCCAACGTGCCGGCGGTGATGCTGCTGCTCCCCGCCGCCGAGCACCCCCTGGCCGGGCCGATCCTGGCCCTGGCCAGCACCCTGGCCGGCAACCTCTTCATCGTCGGCAGCATCGCCAACATCATCGTCATCGACCAGGCCGCCCGCCTCGGCGTCCGCATCGGCTGGCGCGAACACGCCCGGGTGGGCATCCCCGTCACCCTCTCGACCCTGGCGCTGGCGGCGGGGTGGTTGTGGTTGCGCAGTCTTTAAAAGCTTCAACGCAGAGGCGGAGAGGCTTGAGAGAGACGGAGAGAGAACCAAAGTAAGATCGGTTCTAATCGGGCATGCTTTTCAAGTCCTCCCCCCTTTGCCCTCGCCGGAGCGAAGTGGACGTTTCGGGAGAAAGACCGGCAAACTGTTTGAGCCCGCAGGGCGAGTTTTTGCCGGTCCCCGAAACGTCTGCGTAGCGGAGGGAACCCGCCTTAGGCGGGCGGGGGCATTGGGGGCGCCTTTTGATCCAAACTTTTTGGCGTGAAAAAGTTTGGTCGCCGTCAGGGGGCGAGACCCCTGGCCTTTGACTTAACCAAGGAACGCACGATGCAAAAAGTCCCCGACATCCGCATCCGCCAACTCAACGACCACCCGGTCAACCCCAAAGGCGACTACATCCTCCACTGGATGACCGCCTTCCGCCGCAGCGGCCACAACTTCGCCCTGCAGCGCGCCGTCCACCACGCCCAGACCCTGAACAAACCGATCATCATCCTCGAAGGGCTGCGCTGCGACTACCCCTACGCCAGCGACCGCCTGCACCGCTTCGTCATCGACGGCATGCGCGCCAACGCCCGCGCCTTCGCCACCCGGCCGGTCCTGTACTATCCCTACCTCGAGCCGAAAAAAGGGGCCGGCAAAGGGCTGCTCGCCGCCCTGGCCAAAAACGCCTGCCTGGTGGTCGGCGACGACTTCCCCGGTTTCTTCCTCCCCCGCATGCTCGCCGCCGCCGGGGCCAAATTGCCCATCCCCCTCGAGGCGGTGGACAGCAACGGCCTGCTTCCCCTGCGCGCCGCAGACCACGCCTACCCCACCGCCTACGCCTTCCGCCGCTTCCTGCAGAAGGAGTTGCCCGGCCACCTGACCGAATTCCCTCATCCCGACCCCCTCCAGGGCCTCGAACTCCCTCGGCTGTCCAAACTCCCCAAAACCATCGAAGACCGCTGGCCCGCCGCCGACCTCGACCAGGCCAACGACTTGTCACGCTTT
>CAZYXS010000133.1:0-8955 GCA_964650955.1 uncultured Desulfuromonadales bacterium
TGAAGCCGTAGGCGGCGAACTTCTCCATCAGGTCGAAGACCGCGGCGGCCTTCTTCTCGTCGAGTTTGTTCTCCTTGGCCCCCTTGAGGAACTTCTCCCGCTCCTTGGCCATCTCCTCCGGCTTCTTCTTGCCCATGGCGCGGCGCAGCAGGTCGGCGCCGCCGAGGCTGTAACTCCCCAGCACCTGGGCGATGAGCATGACCTGCTCCTGGTAGACGATGACGCCGTAGGTGTCTTTCAGGATCGGCTCGAGTTGGGGGAAGTCGTAGGTGATCGCCTTCTTGCCGTGCTTGCGCTGGATAAAGTCGTCCACCATCCCCGAGCCCAGCGGGCCCGGCCGGTAGAGGGCGCAGATCGCGATGATGTCCTCGAAGCAGGAGGGCTTGAGCTTGATCAGCAGCTCCTTCATGCCCGAGGATTCGAGCTGGAACACCCCGGTGGTTTCGCCGGCGCTGAGCAGCCGGTAGGTCTCGGCGTCGTCGTCGCGGATCAGGGTCAGGTCGAGCTCGGGGTTTTTCCCGGCATGGACGAGCCGCACCGCGTTGTCGATGACGGTGAGGGTCTTCAGCCCCAGGAAGTCGAACTTGACCAGGCCGATCTTCTCCACGTAGCTCATGGCGTACTGGGTCACCTGCCCCCCCGATTTGGGGTCGGTGTAGAGGGGGAGGTACTCCGGCAGCGCCTTGGGGGTGACCACCACCCCGGCGGCGTGGGTGGAGGCGTGACGGGTCAACCCCTCCAGGGCCAGGGCGATGTTGAACAGTTCCCGGATCTTGGCGTCCTTGTCGATCAGTTCCTTGAGTTTGGGCTCCTGCTGCAGCGCCTCCTTCAGGGTGATGTTGAGGATGCCCGGCACCAGTTTGGCGATCTTGTCCACCTCGCCGTAGGGCATGTTCAATGCCCGGCCGACGTCGCGGATCACCCCCTTGGCCATCATGGTGCCGAAGGTGATGATCTGGGCCACGTTCCCCTCGCCGTACTTCTTGCGCACGTAGTCGATCACCCGCTCGCGACCGTAGATGCAGAAGTCGACGTCGATATCGGGCATGGAGACGCGCCCGGGGTTGAGGAAGCGCTCGAACAGCAGGTTGTACGGCATCGGGTCGATGTCGGTGATGCGGATGGCGTAGGCCACCAGCGAGCCGGCGGCGCTGCCGCGCCCGGGCCCGACGGGGATGTCTTGGTCCTTGGCCCAGTTGATAAAGTCGGCGACGATGAGGAAATAGCCGGGGAAGCCCATGGACTTGATGCAGTCCAGCTCCACTTCCAGGCGCGCGCGGTAGGTGCGCTCCTGCTCCTCGCTGAAATCGGCATGCAGCCGGCGGATGTCGGCGAGACGCTCGTCGAGCCCCTCCCGGGCCTGCTCGGCCAGAACCTGGTCGAGGGTTTTTTCCTCCGGTTTCTCGTACTGGGGGAAATGGTAGGTCTTGAGGTCGAAGGCGAGGTTGCAGCGCTCGGCAATCTCGATGGTGTTGCGGATCGCCTCGGGCACGTGCTTGAAGAGTTCTGTCATCTCCTCGGGGGTTTTGACGTAGAACTCGTTGTTGGAGAACTTCATCCGGTTGGGATCGTCCATGGTCTTGCCGGTCTGGATACAGAGCAGCACCTCATGGGCGTAGGCGTCCTCGCGGGTGAGATAGTGGCAGTCGTTGGTCGCCACCAGCGGCAGGCCGAGCCTGCCGGCGATTTCGATCAGACCGCGATTGACCGGCTCCTGCTCGGGCAGAAAGTTTTCCTGGAGTTCCAAATAGAGCCGGTTGTCGTCGAAGATCTGCGCCATCTCCTGGCTGCGGCGTAAAGCATCATCCATCTTGCCGGCAGAGATCAGGGAGGGGATCTCCCCCCCGAGGCAGGCGGTCAAAGCGATGAGCCCCTGGTTGTACTCCCGCAGTAGTTCCCAGTCGATCCTCGGTTTGTAATAGAACCCTTCCCGGTAGGCTGCCGACACCATGTGGCAGAGGTTGCGGTAGCCGGTCTGGTTCTGGCAGAGCAGCACCAGATGGCCGGAGGCTTCGGAGGAGCTGCGGGCGCCGGATTTATCGTGGCGGGAACCGTTGGCGACATAGAGTTCGCAGCCGATGATCGGCTTGATCCCCCCCTCGCGGGCCTTGAGATAGAATTCCATGGCGCCGAACATGTTGCCGTGGTCGGTCACCGCCAGGGCCGGCATCTTGTACTCCCGCGCCCGCGCCACCAGATCGCCGAGCTTGATGGCGCCGTCGAGGAGGCTGTACTGGCTGTGCAGATGCAGGTGAACGAAGTTGGCGTGTTCCATGGAACCTCGGGGTAAGCTTGAAATTCAGAATTCAGAATCCAGAAGTCAGAATGCGAAAACAAGAGACACGGGCTGGGGGCCGGTTCTGGCTCTTGGTTGCTGAATTCAGGCGCTTATAAAAAAAACCGATATCGGCGAACGCGACGGCGTTGCGATGACCGGTTTGCTGGAGAAAAAGGTGCCGGGATATTACCACTGCAGCGGGAAGGCCGTCAAGAAATTAGCCTTAATCAAAGCCCTCCGGATTTCTTTAAGCGCTGCTAAAGAACCTTCGCTCCCATCTGCAGCAGCAGATTGGTCAGACGGATCAGCGGCAGTCCGATAAGAGTGGTGTAGTCGTCCCCCTCCATCCGTTCCATCAGGGCGATCCCCAGCCCCTCGATCTTGAAAGCGCCGGCGCAGTCGAGGGGGTTCTCCCGCTCGACATAGGCACGGATCTGTTCGATGGTCAGTTTGCGCAGCGTCACCGTATAGGTGGCCAGATCGGTGAGGGAGTGGCCGCTGGCGCTGTCGAAGACCGAGAGCCCGGTGTAAAAAGTGTGGCTGCGCCCGGACATATCCCGCAACTGTTCAACCGCATTCTCGACCGTGCCGGGCTTGCCGACGATGATGCCCCGGGAATTGACGAACACCTGGTCGGCGCCGATTATCAGGGCGTCGGGATAGCGGTCCTTGAGGCTCTTGGCCTTGTGCCCGGCCAGGTGCTTGACCAGCAGTTCCGGAGCCACCCGTTGGTCGATGCGCTCTTCGTACTGGGGGGCGGCGACATGAAAGGGAATGCCGAGTTGCCGCATCAATTGCAGGCGGTAGGGGCTGGTGGAGGCGAGCACGACGGTGCGCATGGCGGAAGTCCTCGGTTGGGGTTTCCTGTATTTACCCCAGCCCAAGGCGGAATGCAATCACCATCGACGGTGCGGTTCAGGCCAGAGGAGTGAGTTTGCGGTCGGGGGGGATCAGTTTTTCCTGCTCCTCGATCCAGGAGAGGATTTCCTCGATGCGGAAGGGCTTGCGGAAAATCTTGCAACCGAGTGTCTCGGCCTTCTCACGCTGCTCCAGGGTCCAGGCGGCGGAAATCACCGCCTTGTTCTGCACCACCCCCTTGCACCCGCGACGGCCCTGGGTTTCCACGAACTCCAGCCCGGTCATGCGGGGCATCTGGTTGTCCGTGAGCAGGAAATCCCCGCAGGCATCCACATGCGTGCACTGGGCTTCCAAATCGTCGTAGAGGGGGCACATGGTCGGATCGACAGCGCTGATGACTTCGTAGCCGGCCTCCTCCAGGATCAGGGTGATCAGTTTGCGAGACGCCGCATCGTCTTCAAACACGATAATTCGTGGCTGCATGCCTTCGACTCCCCGGGAATCTCCTGCCCGGATTACATTGCCACAGATCCGGTCCCTGGCCATTGGCCCGAACCTATCCGCATTTTTATATCCAGCTGGTTGCGCCTCCATTGTACTTCATTTCAGAATTCCGGGTTGGAACTCCGGGAATTTACCCCCAAGGAGCCGTTAACGACCGACCAGATCCAAACAACCCATCCCTCAGAACCAGCTTCAGGGATTGGAATGGATCTGTCCGTAATCCTTTGGGAAGTCATCGACTCGAACGACTTCGCTGCGAGCTGCTTCGGCCGCCTCGAGCAGTTGCGCTTCGGCGGCGGTGATTATCCCAGCCGTGACCGCGGCAGCCAGTTCATCCCCCTCAACCGTGGCGACAAAGGCCCCTTCCTTCCTGGCGCGCCGCAATTTGCCCTCCACTCCTTCGGCGGCGATGACCAGCCGCAGCGCTTCTTCCAGCAGGCCCATGGGCTGTTCCGGGTCGGCCGGGGCGAAAATTCCAGCGCAGATGCGGTCGCGCAGCGGCGAGGGCGCCATCAGGGTGGCGGCCACCTGCGAGCCGAGCCGGTCACTGGGTGCGCAGGGACGGATGCCCAGGGGGAAGGTGGCCAGGCGCAGCAGCCAGGCGACGGGCCGGCTGGGAAAATTGCGGAAAAACTCGGCAAAGGCCGTTTCCGCGGCCCGTACACTCTCGGCGCAGGCCCATTCCAGCAGTGGCCGCTCCTCGGCGGGGCTGCCGCGATCGGCAAACTGCTTGACCATGGCGGAGAGGAGGTAGAGCTGGGAGAGAATATCGGCCAGGCGGCCGGAGAGTTTTTCCCGCCGCTTGAGCTCCCCGCCCAACAGCAGCATGGAGGTATCGGCGGTCAGCACGAAGGCGGCGCTCAGTCGGCTGGCAGCCTGCAACTGACGCTTCCAGGGACCATCCGGCACCGACAGCAGTCGTCCTCCGGTCAGCCCGAGCCAGAAGGCTCGCACCCCGGTGCTGATGGAAAAGCCCACATGCGCGAAGAAAGCCTTGTCGAACTCCAACAGGCCGAGGTTGCGGGCCGGGTTGGCCACCGCCCGCATTTCCTTGAGCACGTAAGGATGACAGCGGATCGCCCCCTGGCCGAAGATGATCAGGGTGCGGGTCAGGATATTGGCCCCCTCGACGGTGATGCCGATGGGCAGGCACTGGTAGAGCCGCCCGAGGACGTTGCGCGGCCCCAGGCAGATCCCCTTGCCGCCGAGCACGTCCATGGCGTCGTTGACCACCACCCGCATACGCTCGGTGAGGTGGTACTTGACGATGGCGGAGGGGACCGCCGGCTTTTCCCCCTGGTCGACGGCGCCACAGGCCAGGGTGCGGGCGGCTTCCATCTGCCAGGTCAGGCCGGCCATGCGGGCCAGCACCTCCTCCACACCTTCCATCTGCCCGATGGGCACCCGAAACTGCCGCCGGATGCGGGCATAGGCCCCGGCCGCCCGACAAGCAAGCTTGGCGCCCCCGGTGCTCAGCGCCGGCAGGGAGATGGAACGGCCCACGCCGAGACACTCCATCAGCATCCGCCACCCCTGCCCGGCCCGCTCGACTCCGCCGATGATGTAATCCAGGGGGATGAAGACATCCTCTCCCCAGTTGGGTCCGTTCTGGAAAGGGATATCCAGAGGGACGTGCCGCCTGCCGATGCGAACTCCCGGGGTATCGGTGGGGATCAGGGCCAGGGTGATGCCGTAGTCTTCCTGCTCCCCCAGCAGGTGCTCGGGATCATAGAGCTTGAAGGCCAGACCGAGCAGGGTCGCTACCGGCCCGAGGGTGATGTAGCGTTTTTCCCAGTTGAGGCGAATGCCGAGAATTTCCTCCCCCTGGAATACCCCTCGACAAACAACCCCCCGGTCGGGCATGGCGGCGGCATCGCTCCCCGCCTCCGGGCCAGTCAGGGCGAAGCAGGGGATTTCCTCGCCCCGCGCCAGGCGGGGCAGGTAATGGTTTTTCTGCTCCTCGGTGCCGTATTCCAGCAGCAGTTCCGCGGGCCCGAGGGAGTTGGGGACCATGGCGGTCACAGCCGCGGTGACGCTGCGGCTGGCGATCTTCATGATGATCGCCGAGTGGGCCAAGGCCGAGAACCCCAGGCCGCCATGCTCCGGCGGGATGATCATGCCGAAGAACCGTTGTTCTTTCAGGAACTGCCAGACCTCGGGGGGCAGGTCGCGGTCCTCTTCAATGATCTGCCAGTCGTCGAGCATGCGACAGAGTTCCTCGACGGGGCCGTCGAGAAAGGCCTGCTCAGCCTTCGTCAGGGCCGGCGCCGGCTGAGCCAGCAGTTTGCCCCAATCGGGATGACCGCTGAACAGCTCCCCCTCCCAGCCGACGGTCCCGGATTCGAGGGCTTCGCGCTCGGTATTGGAAAGGGGGGGCAACAACCGCCTAAACAGCCGGAACAGCGGCCGGGTCAGCAGGGATTGGCGCAGGTTGGGGAGATTGAGCACCAGCAGCAGGGCAAAGACCAGGCCGAACCAGATCCAGCCACCGGACAACGGCAGGACCAGCACCAGGGACCAGAACAGCACCGCAGCCGACCACACCCACATGGATGAACGGAAGTAGGCAAGAGCATAGGCAAGAGCTGCGACACTAAGCAGAGCCAGGAGCAAAAGGCTGAGCATGGGCACCGTCCTTTCGCGAGTGGTTGGGCAGTAAAGCGCTGCCTTTCATTCTAACAAAGATCCGCCCAACGTCCTGACATGCCCCGGTTCAATACGAAAGAAGGCTGCCCGGGGTTTCCGGACAGCCTTCATCTTAGCGTTGCGCTGCCAAGGCGATCAGCCGGCAGTCTTCTCCCATTCGATGGCATCGACGGGGCAGACCGGGTCGCAGGCACCGCAGTCGGTGCAGGTCGCCTGATCAATGACATAGATCGGATCGCCGTAGCTGATGGCCGTGACCGGGCAAACCGGTTCGCAGGCGCCACAGGCGATGCATTCGTCGCTGATGGAGTGGGTTCCCATGGGTATCCTCCTGGGCTGGGGTGGGCAAAACAAATTTCATCATAACTCGGCCCACGGTTTTAATGCAAATGTTCCCAAGTAAACCCCAGGTTCCCTCAGGATTGGTTGCAATTGCATTGAAACATGCTATCTGAAAACATGTAGTCGTCCTGATTCAAAGAACATTTTTCCGCTGCGAGCAGAATTGATTTTGTCCCTGCCCTGAGGCTCCTATCCTGGCCCATCAGGAGGCCCGCCATGACCGACCGACTCCCCCCTGGCCCCTATCGCCGCCTTAAACTGGCGGACGGCAGCGAGTTTCCCTATTACATCATTCCTTTCGACAAGCGCGGTATCTGCGAGGGGCCGGAAACCCGACAGCACCTGCTGAATGCGGTCAAGGAGGGAACCTACAGCGACATATTCCTCTTCTCCCACGGCTGGAACAACGACTGGACGGTGGCCACCAAACGCTACGAAGAGTTCATCGGTGGCTACATGGCCATGCGCAAGCAGTTCAACCTGCCGATGCCGGCCAACTACCGGCCGCTGCTGGTGGGGATCTTCTGGCCGAGCACCGCACTGGTTTTCGGCGAAGGGGAACAGGGGCCCCAATTTGCTGCCGCCGATCCGGCCAGGGTGGATGCCCGGGTGGCCGAGGAGCGCCGGGAAATCGCCGAACTGGCGGCGGAGCTACCGCCAGCCCAGACCCGCCGTTTCTACGAACTGACCCAGAAGAGCAGTCTTGATCAGGCCGAAGCCCTGGAACTGGCCGGGATCGCCAAGGTCTTTTACCATGCCCGGGACGAGGAACTGCAACTGCAAAGCCCGATCAGCGAAGAAGAGATCCTGACCCTGTGGGCCGCCGCGACCCCGGAGCAGGAGGAGGATCTGGGGGAATTCGGCACCGTGGGTGGCACCGCCGCCGGACCGCAGGCCGCGGGGCTGGGGGATCTGGTCAAGAAGCTCGACCCGCGCAACATCGTCCGCACGCTGACTGTCTACCAGATGAAGGACCGGGCCGGCACCGTGGGCGCCCTTGGAGTCGGGCCGCTGCTGCGGGATCTGCTCGCCGCCACAAACACCGCCCGACTGCACCTGGTCGGCCACTCCTATGGCGGCAAGGTGGTGCTGTCGGCCACCAGTTTCGGGGACGATCTGCCCCGGCCGGTGGAATCCATGCTGCTGCTGCAACCGGCCGTCTCCCACCTCTGCTTTGCCGAAGCGATCCCGGCCAACAACCAGCCCGGCGGTTACCGCCCGGCTTTGGCCCGCGTGAAAAAGCCGATTCTGACCACCTTCAGCAGCCACGACGTCCCTCTCACCAAAACCTTCCACCTGGCCCTGCGCCGGGCCGAAGACCTGGGGGAGGTCAAAATCGCCGGTGCCGGCGACCCACCGAGCAAGTACGCCGCCCTCGGCGGCTACGGCCCCCGTCATGCGGGGGAGTTGGTGGTGGATATCCGGGACGTGGGAGAGCGCTACGACCTGGGGGTGGCCAACCAGGTCATTGGCCTGCGTGGCAATCGCACCATCAAGGGGCACGGCGATATCAGCAACCCGTCTACCTGGTGGGCCCTGTACTGCCTGGCCGCCAGCTGAGGAGGCCCCATGGCCGAAATGCTCAAACGCCAGTTCGACCTCTTGACCCTGAAAGTGAGCCTGAACACCCGGGAGGTTCCGACCCGGGTGCGACTGGCCCTCGAGGGCAGGGTCGGGGAGGATTTCTCGACCCTGGACGAACGGGAGTTGACCACCGAGGACATCGGTCTGCCGGAGCGACTGGAACGCCGCCAGAGCCTCTACCAGGGGTACAGTTTCACCCTGCCGCAGGCCATTCGCGACTGGCTGGTCGCACTGGTGGCGCAGGAGAACAATGAGGGAGCTCCCCTCTGGCTGCACCTGGCCAAGCCCTACGGATATCTTGGCATGGTCCCCTGGGAGCGACTGCTGCAACCCCTGCTGGGCCTGCCGATGCTGCGGGTCCCCGATTTTCTGGCCGACCCACCCCGGGAAACACCTTCGGTGCTGGATGTGGTTCTGTGCAGCAGCCTGCCGGCAGCCAAAGAGTCTTTCCTGGCCATCGATCATCTCCTCCTGATGGCCAGCCGCATCCTCGAGGCGGTGCCTCGACGTACCACCATTCACCTGTTTACCGACCTGGAGTGGTTTTATCACCTGAAAAATCGGGTGGAGCAATCGGGGCTGCCACCGGAACAAGTCCAGCTGCACAATCCGGAAACGGCCGCGTCCTATCCGCCCCCGGAAGCATCGACCCGGGTCAATGACCGCCCGGGTGGATTTCAAAACCCCTGGCTGCTTTGGATTCGGGATTCTCTGGGCGGGCGGAGCATCGACATCGCCCATTT
>CAZYXS010000134.1:0-8944 GCA_964650955.1 uncultured Desulfuromonadales bacterium
GCTGCCGACCAGGGGGGGGATCGTCCTCTCCACCGAGCGCCTCGACCAGATCCTGGAGATCGACGAGGAGAACCTGGTGGCGGTGGTGCAGCCCGGGGTGGTCACCGAGCAGTTCCAGCAGGCGGTGGAGAAGGTCGGCCTCTTCTATCCCCCCGACCCGGCTTCGCTCAAGTTCTCGACCCTCGGCGGCAACGTCGCCGAGTGCGCCGGCGGGCCGCGCTGCGTCAAGTACGGCGTGACCAAGGACTATATCCTCGGCCTGGAGGTGGTCACCCCCACCGGCGACGTGATCACCACCGGCGGCCCGACCATGAAAGGGGTGGTCGGCTACGACCTGACCAAGCTGCTGTGCGGCTCGGAGGGGACCCTCGGCATCATCTCCAAGATCGTGATCAAGCTGCTGCCGCTGCCCGAGGCGAAAAAGACCATGCTGGTCCTGTTCGATTCCATCGACGGCGCCGCCCAGGCGGTCTCGGCCATCATCCGCAACAAGATCATCCCCACCACCCTCGAGTTCATGGACGGCCGCACCCTCGACTGCGTGCGCCAGGCCACCGGCCTGCAGGTGCCCGAAGCGGCCCGAGCGGTGCTGATCATCGAAGTGGACGGGGACAAGGAGTTCCTCGCCAAGCAGGCACAGAAGATCGAGCAGATCATCGCGCCCCTCGGGGTGGTGGAGACCCGCATCGCCGAGACCCCGGCGGAGAGCGAGGCACTCTGGCAGATCCGCCGCTCGGTGTCGGCTTCCCTGCGCAAGGTCAACCCCGACAAGTTCAACGAGGATATCTGCGTGCCGCGCTCCAAGGTGCCGGAGATGATCCGCAAGGTCGACGCCATCGCCGAGAAGTACGGCATCCCCATCGTCAACTTCGGCCACGCCGGCGACGGCAACATCCATGTCAACATCATGGTCGACAAGAAGGTGCCGGGGGATGCGGAGAAGGCGGAACACGCCATCGAGGAGGTCTTCCGCGGCGCCCTGGAGCTCGGCGGCACCATGAGCGGCGAGCACGGCGTAGGCATCGCCAAGGCCCCCTACATCCCGCTGGAGATCAGCGAGCAGGCCGCGGCCTACATGAAGACCATCAAGAAGGCCCTCGATCCCAACAACATTCTCAATCCGGGGAAGATCTTTCTCGATTCTTAACGACAAGGAGCAGGATTCAGAATCCAGGAGTCAGAATCCAGAATTTAAGGCCCCTTCTTCTGACTTCTGAATTCTGACTTCTGAATTCCCAGGTATTTTATGTCCAAACTGAAACAACTCGAAGAGTTACGGGAAGAGATCGAGCAGTGCGTCAAGTGCGGCGCCTGCCGCGCCCATTGCCCGGTGTTCGGCGCCGAGCGCCGCGAGGGGCGGGTGGCCCGGGGCAAGGTGGCCCTGGCCGATGCGGTCCTCAAGGGGGAGGTCGGCTTGGAGGCCAAGGTGATCGAGGACCTCTCCCAGTGCCTGCTGTGCGGCAGCTGCGAGGCCCAGTGCCCGAACAAGGTCCCCACCGAGGAGATCGTCGCCGCGGCCCGGCGGCGCATCGCCGAGGAAAAGGGGCTCTCCACCTTCGGCAAGGGGGTGGCGGCGGTGCTCGGCCGCCCCAAGCTGATGAACGCCCTGGCCAAAACCGGCGGCACCTTCTCCAAGCTGCTGTTCAAGACGGTGCCGGAGAGCAGCGGCCTGCGCCTGCGCTTCCCCGCCCCCTACCTGGCTGCCGACCGCACCCTGCCCCCCATCGCCGCCAAGCCCTTCCGCGAGCGGGTGCCCGAGGTGATCGAGGGGCGCCCGGGGATGCCGACCATCGCCTTTTTCACCGGCTGCGGCATCAACTACATGTACCCGGCCATCGGCGAGGCCTTCCTGCGGGCGCTGAAGTTCCTCGGCGTCGCCGTCATCATCCCCAAGGACCAGGCCTGCTGCGGCCTGCCGGCGGTGAGCGCCGGCGCCGGGGGGGTGGTGGAGCAGTTGGCGGAGCAGAACCTCGCCGCCCTGACCCGCCGGCCGGTGGACTACGTGGTGACCGCCTGCGCCTCCTGCAACGCCGGACTGGGGAAAATCTATCCGGATCTGGGCAAGGACTACGCCGACCTGGGGAAGAAAACCCGGGACATCTTCGTCTTCCTGGTCGAGCTCGGCCTGCCGGCCAAGCTGGCCGCCCTGCCACGCCCGAAGGAGCGCAGCAAGGTCACCTACCACGACCCCTGCCACCTGCGCACCCGCGGCATCACCAAGGAGCCGCGGCAGATCCTCGCGGCGCTGCCCCAGGTGGAGTTCGTGGAGATGACGAACGCCGGGACCTGCTGCGGCCTGGGGGGGACCTACTCGGTCTACCATTACGAGACCAGCAAGAAGATCGGCGCCAAGAAGGCCGCCGCCATCGCCGCCAGCGGCGCCGAGCTGGTGGCCACCGACTGCCCGGGCTGCATCATGCAACTACAGGACAGCATCAACCACGGCGCAGGGCGCGCCCGGGCGGTGCATATCCTCGAGCTGCTCAGCGCGGCGCTGCCCGAGAGCGATTAAGCAACACCGTAAGCGCCAACGCAAAGCGCCCCGCCGATACCTCGGTGGGGCGCTTTGCGTTCATGCTGGCGGCTATCAGACCGTGAAGTTGTCGTAGAAGCGCTTGACCTTGGTCAGGTAGTTGCGGGTCTCCCTGGGCAGGGTCTCGATCCCCCGGCGGTCCACGTTGCCCGGACCCCAGTTGTAGGCGGCCAGGGCCTTATCGAGGTTGCCGTCGTACTTTTCCAGCAGCCCCTTGAGGTACCTGGTCCCCCCCATGACGTTCTCTTCGGCGTCGAAGGGGTTGCGCACTCCGAGGTCGCTGGCCGTGCCCGGCATCAACTGCATCAACCCCTGGGCCCCCACCGGCGAAACGGCGTGCTGATTGAAACTGCTCTCGGCCTTGATCACCGCCTTGATCAGCGCCGGTTCGACCCCGTAACGCCGGGAGGCGCGGTCGATGATGCTCTCCACCTCTTTCGGCACCCGCACCGGTCCCGGCAGGCTCTCCCGGGTAGGCACAGAGGCCACGACCGGCGCGGTCTCAGCTTTGGCCGCCCGCAGCGGCACCGGTGGCGGGTCGATTTTTTGACCTGCTTGCGGCGCAGCAGGCGAGGAGGCCAACCCGGTCAGACTGGCGAGCACCTCCGACCAGCCGCCGGCACGGGTGCCTTCCTCCGATTCCAGCGTCAGGGCACCTCGCATCATCTGCAGCCGCGCCAGCTCCACCGCCATCCGCGCCTGATCGGCTTCGGCAGCGGCAGCCCGCTGCTGCACGGCACCGGCCAGCGAATCCTGGAACGCGCCACCCTGGCGGGCCGGCTTGGCAGCTTGCTGCTTGCGGGCGGCCATATCCGCCAACTGGGCACCCAGGCTTTTCACAGTCATGGTTCACCTCGCAACGGGAATACTGTTCCTGCTGACCACGTTGCAATAACCAGGCCCATGCAAAAAACCGGCGGCAGCTTGCACTTCCACCGAACTAAGGGATAATGGTCAATATTTTGTCCATTCCCCATCGACCCCTGATCAGGAGGCTCTCCATGCGTTTTCGTACCCTGGTTCTTTCCTTGCTGGTTTCCCTGGTTGTGGCCGTCTCCGCCTATGCCGTCCCCGGCGGCAAGATCATCGAATTCAACAGCGGCCCCGCGGGCAAGGTTCTGTTCGACGGCGAAAAACACAAAACCGCCGGCGCCACCTGCAAGGAGTGTCACACCGACGGCATGTTCCCGAAGATGAAACAGGGGACGGTCAAGATCACCATGGAGGAGATCAACGCCGGGCGGCTCTGCGGCGTCTGCCACAACGGCAAGCGCGCTTTCGGCCCCTCAGGCAACTGCGCCCGCTGTCACGTCAAGCCCTGCCAGGGGACATCCCCTGGCCGTTGCCGTTTGGACCGCCCCCAAGGCTAGCCGCCAATCTCCTGCATGCGGCGCCCGGAATGCTCGAAATCGGCCTCGCCGATATGATGACGCTCCGGCTTGGCGCCAGTGGCCTGCAGCAGCAGGCGCTCCAGCTCTGCAGCGTCGGCACCGGCCCGCAGCGGAGTACGCAGGTCGATCTCCGCCCCGGAAAACAGGCAGGGGCGCAAGCGGCCGTCGGCGGTGAGGCGCAGGCGGTTGCACTCGCCGCAGAAATGCTCGGAAACCGCCGGTATCACCCCGATGCGCCCCGGTGCGTCGGGGTAGCGGTAGAGCCTGGCGGGCCCGGCCGGCCCCTGGCGCACCAGCGCCTCCAGCGGGCCGAGGCGTTGCAACTCGTCAAGGATGGCGGCTGCAGGAAAGCGGTTGTCGGGGCCGTAGCTGAGACCGTCGCTGACCGGCATGAACTCGATGAAGCGCACCTCCCAGGAGCGCTCCAGAGTGAGCCGGGCGAAATCGACGATTTCGTCGGCGTTTTCCCCGGCGATGGGGACCATGTTGAGCTTGAGCGGGGCCAGCCCCGCCGTCTCGGCTGCCTCCAGCCCGGCCAGCACCTGCTCCAGGCCACTGCGGCGGGTGATGCGTTCGAAGCGCTCCGGGCGCAGGGTGTCGAGACTGACGTTGACCCGGGAAAGCCCGGCCCGGCGCAGATCGCCGGCCAGGGCCGCCAGCCCCAGGCCGTTGGTGGTCAGGGTGATCTCCGGCCGCTGCGGCAGCGCCGCCAGCTGGCCGATGAAGCCGACCAGCCCCTTGCGCACCAGCGGCTCGCCGCCGGTCACCCGGATCTTGCGCACTCCCAGGCGCACCGCCGCCGCAGCCACCCGCAGCAACTCTTCGTAAGCCAGAATCTCCCCGTGGCCGAGGGAAACCACCCCTTCTTCCGGCATGCAGTAGCGGCAGCGCAGATTGCAGCGGTCGGTCACCGACAGTCGCAGGTAATCGATGCGCCGCCCGAAATGGTCTTTCACCCAGCCTCCTTCCGGCGACCCAGCCCCAAGGGTGCCCGTGTCCGCCACAATAGCACCCCCGCCACGCCCGGGGCAACCGGGATTGTCTACCAGGTCCCTCCCTATTTAGGCAGGTACTGCTCGAAGTTTCGTTTTTCCACCGCGCAGCGATAGGCCTCTTCCGGCGTCACCTTCTTCTCCTTGAGCAGTTCCAGAACCCGCTGGTCCATCAGCTGCATCCCTTCCCCCTTGCCGGTCTGCATGATGGAAGGGATCTGGAAGGTCTTTCCCTCTCGGATCAGGTTGCTGATGGCGGCGTTGCCGATGAGAATTTCGTGGGCCGCCACCCGCCCCTTGCCGTCGGCGGTCTTCATCAGCTGCTGACAGACCACTCCCTTGAGGCTCTCGCCGAGCATGGTGCGAACCTGCTCCTGGCTGTCCTTGGGGAAAACGTCGATGATGCGGTCGATGGTCTTGGGGGCCGAGTTGGTATGCAGGGTGCCATAGACCAGGTGGCCGGTCTCGGCGGCGCTCATGGCCAGGGAGATGGTCTCCAGGTCGCGCATCTCGCCGACCAGGATGATGTCCGGGTCCTCCCGCAGGGCCGCCTTCAAAGCGCTCGCAAAGGACAGGGTGTGGTTGCCGATCTGCCGCTGGTTGACCAGGGACATCTGGTTTTCGTGGATGAACTCGAGGGGGTCTTCCAGGGTCAGGATGTGCTCGCGGCGGGTGCGGTTGATCAGGTCGATCATGGCCGCCAGGGTCGTCGACTTGCCGCTGCCCGTCGGCCCGGTGACCAGCACCAGCCCTTTTTTCAGCCGGGTCAGCTTGCGGATCCCTTCGGGCAGCCCCAACTCGTCGGCGGTCAGGATCTTGCTCGGGATAATGCGGAACACCGCCGCGATTCCGCGGTGGGTCTCCAGCACGTTGCCGCGGAAGCGCCCGACTTCGGCCAGGGCGTAAGCGAAATCGAGATCCCGGGTCTGCTCGAACTGGGCCCGCTGCTCGGCGTTGAGGATCTCGAAAACCAGAGCCTTGGTCTGCTCGTTGCTCAAAGGGGGATAATTGAGACGTTCCATTTCCCCATGCAGACGGAGGATCGGCGGGGCGCCGCTGGAAAGGTGCAGGTCGCTGGCTCCCTGCTGTTTCATCAACTTGAACAAGGCATCGATCTTGGCCATGGGGGTCTCCTTGCCACCGCCGCCGACCCGCGGCCGGCGGCGCAAATCCAGGGGTCATTGGTAGCGCCCGGTTTTGACTTTATCGGCGCCGGGGAAAAACCATGCAAGGAGCAAGCCCACCGAAAGCCTGTCGTCGACCTTTCCCCTTGAACCCCGCAGGGGGTTCATGGTATTTTCGATTCGTTTTCACGGCACATTGGTAAAGTTTTCACGGAGCACAATAATGAGCAAAGCACTAGGTCTTCTCTCCGGCGGCCTCGACAGCAGCCTCGCCGCCCTGACCCTGAAACGCCAGGGGATCGACGTCACCTGCATCGCCTTCGTCACCCCCTTCTTCGGCGCCGGTCGGGCCCAGAAGGCGGCCAAGCAGCTGGACATTCCGCTGATCGTTCGCAACATCGGCGACATCCACCTGGAGATGGTGAAAAACCCCCGCTACGGCTACGGCCGCAACCTCAACCCCTGCATCGACTGCCACGCGATGATGTTCCGTCTGGCGGGGGAAATCATGCAGGAGCAGGGCTTCGACTTTCTCTTCTCCGGCGAAGTGCTCGGCCAGCGCCCCATGAGCCAGAACCTGAGCGCCCTCAAGGCGGTGGCCAACTATTCGGGCTTCCCCGAGCGCATCCTGCGACCGATGAGCGCCCGCCTGCTGCCGATCACCCCGATGGAGGAGACCGGTCTGGTCGATCGGGAGCGGCTGCTCGACATCCAGGGGCGCACCCGCAAGCGCCAGGCGGAAATCGCCAAGCACTGGGGTCTGCGGGACTACCCCAGCTCGGGCGGAGGCTGCCTGCTGACGGAAAAATCCTTCACCGGCCGGCTCAAGGATCTCTTCGACCACCACCCCGGAGCCACCGTCACCGACGTGGAACTGCTCAAGCTCGGCCGCCAGTACCGACTCTCCCCTACCGCCAAGCTGTCCCTGGGGCGCAACCAGGAGACCAACCAGGCCATCGCCGCCCTGGCCCGCTGCGGCGACGTGCTGCTGCGCAGCAAGCAATTCGCCGGTCCCATCGGCCTGGTCTACGGCCGCCCGAGCGAGGCCGACCTGGCCACCGCCGGCGCCATCCTGGCCGCCTACGGCAAGGGGCAGGACCAGCCCCAGGTGGAAATCGAACTGCAGCAGGGGGAGGCGCGCCGCTGCCTGCTGGTAGCCCCCCTGGAGCGGGGCGCCATCGAGGCGCTGATCATCGAATAAACCCCGCAGCATTCAACGAAAAACAGCCCCCGGCAGGATCCGCCTGCCGGGGGCTGTCGGCATTTCATCCCCTTCTGTCTTACTGGGCCGTGGTGAACCGCCGCACCATCGACTCGCTGATCCCGCCCAGGCTATCCGCCGTCTGCACCTTCCAATGGTAGGTCGTACCGGGCTGCAGCCCGCTCAAGGTGAGTCCGGCCTGCCCGCTCGGGGTGAATCCGTCCCCACCGCCCCCTCCACCGCAGGCACCCAGCGCCAGCCAAACCGCCAGCAACAGCGCCGCCGCAAGCAGCCGCCGCCGAGGCAGCGTTCCTGCCACCACCAGGCCCAGCCCCCCGGCCAGCAGCACCCCGGTCGCCGGGAGCCTGGCCGCGGTCAGGGGGAAACTGGCCGCTCCGGAAAAATCGGGCGACCGGGCGATCACCAGGGTTTCCACCGGCACCTCGCCGTCGGCATCGCTCCCCGGGTTCCAGCTGAAGGCAACGGTAGTGGCCAGGCCGCTGGCCCCATCGGCGGGGGATACCAGGGTCGCCGCCACGGGCAGGGTATTACCGATGCCCTGCAATTGCAGCGTCGCCAGCCCCCGGTTGGGATCGCTGCTACTGATCCCCAGGCTCCCCGTCACCGTCCCGAAGGCTGTGGGTGCGAACCGGAGTACCAGCGGACAACGCGCCGCCGCAGCCAGGGAGCTGCAACCGTTGCTGACCAGGGTCATGCTGGGAGGCAGGCCACCGGGGTCCAGACCAATAATCTGCAGATCTCCGCCACCGGCATTGACCAGTTCCACGACCACATCGACGCTGGTACCCGGCGGCAGATGCCCGAAAAAGATTTGGCCATCGTTGGCCGGCGGTGTGGGATCGAAAATCCCGAGCTGGGGCACCCCCCGCAGCAGGTTGTCGGCCGACAAGGCGTTAACCAGGCCAAAGCCGAAGGCATTGTCGGGTCCGCTGATTCCCAGGTCGGTGGCGGCGGTTTTCAGGGCCGTCTCCAGGGCCGCCGGGGTCAGCGCCGAGCGCCCGGGGTCACTCAGCAAAAGGGCCATCACCCCGCTGACGTGGGGCGCGGCAAAGGAGGTTCCGCTGACGGTCTGGGTGGCGGTGGGAAACAGCCCCCGGGAAGTCAGGTCGGCGGTTTCCACCGCCACCGCCGGGGCCACCAGGTCTGGGTAGATGCGACCATCGCAGGCCGAGGGGCCGCGGGCGCTGAACTGGGGAACCTGCAGCGCCTGGTTTACTCCGCCGACGGCCAGAGATTCGGGGTAATTGCCTGGACTGACGCTGGTATTCACCGTCGGCCCGGTGTTGCCCGCGGCGAACACCACCGCGATCCCCGCGGCCTTGAGCGCCTGGACATCCGGTTGAAACTCCCGGGCGATGGCGTCGCACAGGCCGGGATCGTCCTCGAAGCCCCAGGAATTGTTCACGATATCCGGAGCATCGTCGGTCGCTGGATTGCCGTCGGGATCGAGCAGCCACTGAAACCCCTCGTGGATGCGACTGTTAAGCGCCACCCCCGCGTTGTTGAAGATCTTTACCGCGATCCAGGTCGCGTCCGGCGCCAGGCTGCGCCCGGAAGAGCGCCCCAGGATCAGGCCGAGAACCCCGGTGCCGTGACCGTCGGCATCAAAGGGGGTGGGATGCTGGCCATAGGGGTCGAACCAGCTGTTGCTGCCGCCGCGCCAGTTCTGGATCAGGTCGGGG
>CAZYXS010000135.1:0-8898 GCA_964650955.1 uncultured Desulfuromonadales bacterium
TCGTTGATTTAATGGAGGATAAAAAGAGGGCACGGGAAATTGGAGCGAGGGCAAGAGAAAAGGCTGTTTTTTACTCAACCGAGGCCCATTTTTGCAAAATATTAAATATTGTAAATGAAAAAAGATAATTAATATGGTGTATTTGCATAAACACTGGCGGCTTTGCCCGACTACTTGAGGCTTGTGGGGGGGGGCAAAGGTTTCGAGGTGGTGTGGAGAAGATAATAATTCTCTTTCGACATGTTGGCCTAATTTGGTATGGAAAGTGCTATGGAGTTCTGCGCAGGTTCATGGCTTGCGAGAATTTCATTTATCAGAGGTGGTGACTATTATGAAGAGAGCCGTATTATTAACAATTTTAATCCTATTGCCGAGTTTTGCTAGCGCAGGTATCACTTTTCCATGGACAACATCCTTGAACTGTTCAGAGTGGTCTTCAAGTTCACTTTCCCAACCTAATTGCGATAGTCTGGAATGGCCAAGTGGTACGGGGAGTGTTGGTGGCAACTATACTTCTATCACCACTTCAGCTAACAATCCGCTTGGTAGTGGGAAAGGGATAAGATTTTGGGTAGGAGACGGTCAGAATGTTAACAGCGCTGTCTTGGCTTGGAACTATTTGGGTGGTGGTAGTGTTGGCCCACAAAAAGAGTTATGGATAAGATGGTATCAGCGCTATGAAGCCGGTTTTAAATGGGCCTCCTTAGGGTATGACAAAACATTATATATTGGCACTGGAACAGGTGGAATTGATGTTATTCCTGAGTTCCGAGGGAATGGATATGCTCTAGTTGCGCAAGGCTCCCCTAATTACTATCAAGTGTCAAGCAATTATGGGTGGAGCAGTGTTATGAATGGCTCTTATTCTGACGGCCTCTTCCATTGTTTTGAAATTCACCTTAAAATGGATAGTAATGGTACTGATGGCATTGGTAGGCTTTGGATTGATGGTGTCCTTAGAGCATCCAACGCCGGTGTTAATTGGAGTAATGGCAATGCTACTGCAAGGGCTGGCTGGAAAAAGTTTTTTTTCCACGAAAATCAAAACAACCCTGGAAATGGCAGGCCTATGTACGTCGACTATGACGACATGGTGATCTACAATACCACCCCCCCTAACCGCGATGCCCAAGGTAACCCGTTTATCGGCCCGATTGGCTGGAACGGCACTGCCCCTGCCCCGGCCCCTGCACCGGCACCGACTGAGCCGCCTGTTGCTACCACGACCCTGTTTGAAGAGAAATTTGAAGATGCCAGTGTAGGCACTCGCGGCTGGTATGACAATACGAGCCCCATTGTGACCACCGCCCAGGCGGTCTCCGGAAGCACTAAATCCCTGGAATTCCGTTTCCCACTGGGTGCCACCAAGCCGACCAACGGTGGCGCGATGCGGAAGAAATTTGCTGACAGCGATTCTGTTTTTGTCAGCTATTACGTGAAATACAGCGCCAACTGGGTGGGCTCCAACAAGGCCTATCACCCGCACGAATTCTACCTGTTGACCAACAAGGATGGGGATTGGTCCGGCCTTGCAAACACCAAATTAACCGCCTATGTCGAGCAAAACGCCGGTACGCCGCTGATTGCCATTCAGGACGGGCTGAATATTGACCAGGCTAAAATCAACCAAAACCTGACTGCTACTACCGAGGCGCGAGGGGTGGCCGGTTGCAATGGCGACAGCGATGGCTTTGGCGTTGGAACCTGCTATCTTTCCGGAACTTCGTATGTCAATGGCAAGACCTGGAAGGCCAGCAAGCCTTATTTTACCAACACGGCAGGGGCGTACTACAAAAACGATTGGCACAAAGTTGAAGTTTTCATGAAGCTGAATTCCATTGCCAACGGCAAAGGCGTTGCCGATGGCATCATCCAGTACTGGTTCGATGGCCAACTGGTTATGGATCACAAGAACGTCATGTTCCGCACTGCTCAGAACGCCGACATGAAGTTCAACCAGTTCATCATCGCGCCCTGGATCGGTGACGGTTCCCCGGTCGACCAGACTTTTTGGGTCGACAACCTCACGGTAGCCTCTGGCCCCGCCGGCACGGCAACTACGCCGAAGCTCTCTGCGCCCAAGGCTCTGCGCATTACCGCTACGCAGTAAATCTTTACAAACCGCTTGACGACAAGCCCGCCCGGCGCCAGAGCACCGGGCGGGCTTGTCTTTTTTGGGCGACGTGTTTCGAAAAACGGCGGAATGAGGTCGCATGCCGTTGTTATGCCGCGCTGGCTCGCGTTATGGTGTGCCCCAAAAATGCCAACCGAAGCCGCCTGATAACGCCGAAAAATTTCCTTGGCGCAATGGGTTGCGTCTCTACAAAGCTATGGTAGAAGAAAACTAGGTTTAGATGGCAGCAGCTGTGGTCATTGGGACTTTTGGATCTTCGCAGCGCCATTTTGGTCAGGCTTGCCATGGAGGGGGGGCTATGAAGAAGTCTCTATTTGTTGCCGTGGTTCACCTTGGACTCTGTCTCTCCTTGGCGACCACCAGTTTTGCCCTGCCGTTGCTCTATTCCGCTGCCGGGGCCATCCACGACAAACAGCAGCAATCATTGCCGATTTCCGGCTGGGTGATTTTCGATGACCAGCTCAGGGATTGGAATACAGGGGCGCCGGTTACCCTGCACAACGATCTTGGGATCTACAATTATCGGTATGCCATCACCGGTTATCGGCTCAGCGTGGGCGGGCATATGTTTTCCGGGATGCAGGGGAGTTTGTACATGCCGATTGGTCAGGGCATTGTGAATCAATATGATACGGGTGATCTCATGTGGTTCCTGGAGGGAGCCGCGGGCGCATGGGACCAATGGATCGGCGAGCACTTTTTCTTTTTCAATGCCGATGGAACAGCAAAGGATCCTTCCCAATACAGCAATCTTGCCGATTTGATCCAGCTCAGCGCGTTCGATTACTTGTTCGCCGACCCCATTCTTCCGTCGCACGACCCAAGCTTCAATCTCTGGCTGTCCAGGCAGGCAGCCGCCCCGGTCCCTGAACCCTCCACCTTGGTGCTGCTCGGTGCCGGTCTGCTCGGCCAGTGGGCCCTGCGCAGGAAGTCTTAGGGCCAAAAAACAGCCTTGCAACGGGAAAAATAACGGAGCGCCCTTCCGGCAGCGGCAGGGCGCTCCGTTATTCTGTCGCACCCATGCGACGCCCCTCTCAGTAAAGTGACTTCTCAAATCCCCTCGTCAGCCAATCGCAGGATTAGAATAATTGCCAAGATTAATCCAGGCTGTTAAAATTAACCATTTTTTCAATTGAAAAACGCGCTCCACGGCGGAAGTGTTTTCGAGGTGCCGGATGACAAAAAAAGTCGTGGTGATCGGCGGTGGCCTGGCCGGTTGCCTGCTTTGCAATGAACTGGCCGGGCAGGCCGAGGTGACGCTGCTGGAAATCGGCCGCAAGGAGGCCATTTCCTACCCGAATCTCGGCTACGACCGCAAACAACTGGCCGCCGTGCCCACCCTCTGCCATGGCGCCGGCGGTACCACCAACCTCTGGCACAACGGCCTGATTCCCATCCGGAATGAGGATGTGTCCGACCCGGTTTTCGGGGCAGTGCTGAGCGAGGCGCGGGCTTTTACCGACCGGGCCGCAGCGGCGCTTTTTTTCGCTCATGAACCATTTTCCACAGCCTATGAAAAGGTGCTGTCGGACATCAGCGACATTGCCGCCCGCCTCGGGGTTTTCCCCGATGGTCTCGACTGTCTGATCTATCCCAAGAAATATAAACCTTTGTCGGTGGATCACCGGGTTTCGGCCTTCTTTCAGGTGGAGCGCATCGGCTTTGTCTGTGATGGCCGACGGCTGATCCGGGTGCAGGCAACCAGCGGCGGCGAGACCCGGACGCTGGAGGCCGATGCCCTGGTGGTGGCCGCCGGGGCGTTGGGCAGCCCGCTGGTGCTGGGGCCTCTGCTGGCCGCGGCCGGGGCCGACCCTGAGCCGCTGGGGCTGGGGTTCATCGATCATCCCATGGGGTTTGTCGGCAAGGTACGCTTCAAGCCTGCCGCCGCGCAGGGGTTTCGACAGCTCTCGATGCTGGACCGGGGGGCCTTTGTGAGCCGCAACGCGGTGCGGCTCAAGAGCGATTGCGGGCGCTACACCTGCGCCGCGTTTCTGCGACCGGCCATGACCATGGACAACCGCCTGGCCATCTACAAGTACAAGTCGCTGCTGGGGGCGAGCTCGGGGCCGGAGCGGCTGAAAAACGCCTGCTCGTGGAAACTGCTGCATCCGGACATCCTGGCGGAAATCGTCTCTCACCTGTGCGGCTGGAATCTGCCGAGCCGGGTCTACAACATCCTGTTCATCGCCGAGCAGCGCCGGGCCGGCAACCGGGTCTATCAGGCGGGTGGACAGTTGCGGGTGGACTGGTCGGTGTCGCCGCAGGAACTGGCGATCTATCGCCGGTTGCTGGAGAAGCTGGCCGATCTGCTGGCGCCGATGGCGGAGGCGGTGAACATCGAAACCGGTATTACCGAGGATTGGCTCTGGTCGGCGGCCCATCATTCGGGGACGATAGCCATGGGGGAGGACGAAGGGGCTTTGATCGACCGGGATCTGCGCCTGCACTGCTGCGACAATGCCTATGTCTGCGATGGTTCGGTGCTGCAGGAGCATTCCTACGCCAACACCGGGCTGACCATCGGCCAGTTGGCCATGCGTCTGGCCGAGAGGGTGCTGCATGATGTCGGCAATTGACCTGAAGGGGATGACCATTCTGGTCACTGGCGCCGGCGGTTTTCTCGGGCGGCGGCTGGTGGCGGCGCTGGCGGCGCGGGGGGCTTTGGTGCGCGCCCTGGTGCGAAGCGCTGCCAGGGGTGAGGTGTTGCGACAGCCGGGGGTGGAGCTGTGCCTGGGCGATGTCGCCGAGGCCGGCTCTTTGACCGCGGCCTTTGCCGGGGTGGATGCGGTAGTGCATGCGGCGGCGGATACCAGTGGCAGCGAGGAGGGGGCGCGGCGGGTGACCATCGGCGGCACGGCCAACGTGCTGGCGCAGTGCGCGGAGCATAGGGTCGAGCGGCTGGTCTATATCAGCTCCTGCTCGGTCTACGGGGTTGCGGACCTGACGCCGGGAGAGTTGGTGGATGAGTCGGCGCCGCTTGAGCGTTTTCCGCAGCGGCGGGGGTTTTACTCCTGGGCCAAGCTGGAGGCGGAGACGCTGGTCACCGCATTCATGGCCCAAGGAAAAACAGCGGTGGTTTGCCTGCGCCCGGGGACCATTTACGGCCCGGGGGGGGAGAATTATACGCCGATGCTCGGCTTTGCCCTGGGCCAGCGGCTGTTCGCCCTGATCGGCGACGGTCGCATGGTGCTGCCGCTGGTGCAGGTGGATAATCTGGTGGCGGCGATTCTTGCCGGCCTGGCGGTGCGGCCGGCCGTCTCCGGGGTTTACAATGTGGTCGACCCGGAACGGGTCGACAAACGCCGCTACATGCGGGAGTTCATCTGTCGGCTCTATCCCGGTGCGCGCTGTCTCTATCTGCCTTACGGGCTGCTGTACGGGGTGACCCTGCTGCAGGAGAAACTTTGCCTGCTGCTGCGGCGTCGTCCCTTTCTCACCTGTTACCGGTTGACTGCCTCGCAGCGGCCGATTGTCTATGATGCCGGCAAAATCGGCCGCGAGCTCGGCTGGCGGCCGGTGGTGAGCTTCGCCGAGGCGGCGGCGCAGATGGTCGCGGCGGGGCAGGGGCGGAGCTGAAGGGCACCCCCCCTAGCCCCCCCTTTTTTAAGGGGGGGGAATCAAGCCGAATTGACCTCCCCTCTTTGCACAGAGGGAATCAAGCCGAATTGACCTCCCCTCTTTGCAAAGGGGAGATCAAGCCGAAGGGACTTCCCCCTTTAGGAAAGGGGGATTGAGGGGATTTGCCCGTTGTTGGGGCGGTTGGTGTTTGCCGGCGCTGGGTGCCGGTTTTTTTCGAGGGATACATCATGTGCGGTATTTTCGGCATCGTCGCTCCCAACGTCGAGCGCAGCTTTCTGGAAGCGGCCACCACCACCCTGAGCCACCGGGGGCCGGACGACGCCGGCTATTACCTGGACGAACACATCGGCCTGGGCCATCGGCGGTTGAGCATCATCGATCTCTCCGGCGGCCATCAGCCTATCTTCAACGAGGACCGCAGCCGGGCCATCGTCTGCAACGGCGAAATCTTCAACCATGAGGAGCTGCGCTCGACGCTGGAGGGGCTGGGCCACCGCTTTGCCACCCGCAGCGACAGCGAAACCGTGCTGCATGCCTATGAGCAGTGGGGCGAGGCCTGCGTGGAACGGTTGCGGGGGATGTTCGCCTTCGCCATCTGGGACAAGGGAACCCGCACTCTTTTCGCGGCGCGGGATCGGCTGGGAATCAAGCCGCTGTTTTTCAGCGAGCAGCCGGGGCGGCTCTGCATCGCCTCGGAGATGAAGGCGATTCTGGCCGATCCCCAATTCCCCAGGGAACTCGACGAACTGGCCTTGGCCGGCTACTTCAACCTCTCCTACATCCCGGGGGAGCTGACCATTTTCCGCGACATCCGCAAGCTGCTCCCCGGCCACACCCTGACCCGGCGGGACGGCCGCACCACCATCCGCAAGTACTGGGATCTGCACCTGGCTCCGCAGCGGGGCAAGAGCGAGGCCTTTTTCGTCAACGGCTTCATGGAGCTGTTGCAGGAGGCGGTGCGCATCCGGCTGATGAGCGAGGTGCCGCTGGGGGCCTTCCTGAGCGGCGGGGTGGATTCGAGCGCCATCGTGGCGCTGATGAGCCAGGCCTCGACCAGCCCGGTCAATACCTTCTGCATGGGCTTCGGCGGCGATGTCGGCGGCTACCTCGACGAGCGGGTCTACGCCCGCGAGGTGGCGCAGCGCTACGGCACCCGGCATCGGGAGTTCGAGGTGCTGCCGGAGGCGGCGGGGCTGGTGGAGACCATCGTGCGGGCCTTCGATGAGCCCTTCGCCGACGATTCGGCGATTCCCTCCTTCTTCGTCTGCAAGATCGCCCGGGAAAACGTCACCGTGGCCCTCTCCGGCCTGGGGGGGGATGAGGTCTTCGCCGGCTACGAGCGCCACCTCGGCTTTGCTCTGAGCAGCAAGTACGGCCGGCTGCCGGCGCTACTGCGGGAAGGGCTGCTGCGGCCGCTGGTGGAGCGGCTGCCCGAGCGGGCCGACGGCCATTACACCATCAATCACATGAAGCGTTTCGTGCGCGGGGCGAGCCTGTCGCCGGGGGAGCGCTATTTCGGTTTTCTGACCAAGCTCAACCCGGCGCTGCGGGATTCCTTCTTCAGCGACCGGGAGCGCTTCGCAGGCTATTTCGAGGGTTGCCGGGAACTGGTGCTGGGGCATTTCAACTCTCCCAACGTCGAGGGACCGGCCGACTCCCTCGACCGGGCGCTCTACTGCGATCTCAAGACCTACCTTCCCGAGGACATCCTGGCGGTCACCGACCGCATGAGCATGCACCACGCGCTGGAGGTGCGGGTGCCCTTTCTGGATCACAAGTTCCTGGAATTCTGCGCCACCATTCCGCCGGAGCTCAAGCTCAAGGGGCTGCGGAAAAAGCATCTGCTCAAACAGGGGGTAGGGCCGCTGTTGCCGGAATCGGTGCTCAACCACCGCAAGCAGGGGTTCGTGGGGCCGATGACCCGCTGGCTGAAGAACGAGCTCAAACCCCTGGTGCTGGAGACCCTGAGCGAGCCGAACCTGCGCAAGCACGGGCTTCTCAACCCGGCGACGGTGCGCACCATTCTCGACCAGCATTTCTCTGGCAGGGAGATCCACGACACCCTGATCTGGTCGATGGTGATCTTCCAGAGCTGGTACAATCTCTATCTTGACAAGGGAGGGCGAGCCGCATGAGTGCCCTGGCGATCGCGTTTTTCGTCTGTCTGCTGCTGACCCTTTACTCCTACCTGCTTTTCCCGCTGCTGGTGCTGGCCTGGTCCCGGGTGGCCGGGCGGCTGTGGGAGCGTAAAGAGGTTTATCCGTGCATGGCACTGGTCATATCGGTTTACAACGAGGCGCGGGTGATCCGGGAGAAGCTCGATAACGCCCTGGCCCTGGACTATCCGCCGCAGCGACTGCAGATCGTGGTGGTTTCCGACGGCTCGACGGATGAGACCGAGGCGATCGTCGCCGGCTGCAACGACCCCAGAGTGGTGCTCAAGGCCTATCCGCGGGGGGGCAAGACCGCCTGCCTGAACCGGGCGCTGGCCGAGGTGACGGCGGATGTGGTGGTGCTGACCGACGCCAATTCCATGTTTCCGCCCCAGGCGCTGAAAATGATCGCCCGCAATTTCGCCGATGAGACCATCGGTCTGGTGACGGGCTGGACCAAGTACCGGCGGCCGGGTTCCGACGCGGAGGAGGCACCGGGGCTCTACGCCCGCCTGGAGCAGGTGACCAAGGAGGCGGAGAGCCGGATTTCCTCCTGCGTGGGGGCCGACGGCGCCATCTTTGCCCTGCGCCGGGAACTCTACCGGCCCCTGGAAGATCGGGACATCAACGATTTCGTCATCCCCTTGAACGTGCTGGACCAGGGCCGGCGGGTGGTGCTCGACCCGGAGGTGTACTGCCTGGAAGAGCCGTCGGCGGGGGCGGCCAAGGAGTTCCGCCGCCAGGCGCGCATGACCAACCGCACCCTGGGGGCGATCCGCCGCAACGCCCGCTTCCTGAATCCGCTGGCCTTTGGCTCCTTTGCCTTTTTTCTGCTCTCCCACAAGCTGCTGCGCTACCTGGTGCCGTTTTTTGCCGTGGGCGCGCTGGTGAGCAGTCTGCTGCTGGCCGGGCAGGGTGGGTTCTACCTGCTGGTGGCGGCGGGGATGTGTCTGTTCGTGCTGGCCGGAGTGCTGGGACTGCTGAACCTGGCCCAGTCCCGGCTGATCAACCTGTGCGCGACCTTCCTGCTGA
>CAZYXS010000136.1:0-6138 GCA_964650955.1 uncultured Desulfuromonadales bacterium
GTTGGGAGCGGCGCCCCAGCTTCGATGCCGGTCGGGGTATGAGCCACCTGGAACTGGTCCGGATCTCCCGGGCCAGTGCCGAGCAGCGGGCCGGCCGGGCAGGGCGGCGGGGGCCCGGGGTCTGCTACCGGCTCTGGAGCGAGGGGCAGCAGGGAGCGCTGCTTCCCTTCGCCCCGCCGGAGATCCGCATCTGCGACCTGGCCCCCCTGGCCCTCGACCTGGCCCGCTGGGGGGTGCAGGACCCGAACCAGCTGGCCTGGCTCGATCCGCCCCCTGCCGGCCACCTGGCTGGAGCCAAAGGGGTGCTGCAGCTGCTTGGGGCGCTCGATGGGGCCGGCCGGCTGACCCGGCTGGGGGAAACAATGGCCGAGCTCCCGACCCACCCGCGGCTGGCCCGGCTGCTGCTGGCCGCCCGGCAGGAGGGGGTTCCCGGTCTCGGTGCCGATCTGGCGGCGCTGCTGGGGGAACGGACGCCGCCTGGTCGGGACCTGCCGCAGCAGGCGAGCGGCAGCGACCTGCTGGAGCGCCTGGGGTTGGTGCGGCGCCCCGGGGCCGAGACGGTGGCCCGCGCCGCCCGCCAATGGCGAAGCCTGCTCGGCGTCGCCGGCCCCGAACCGCCCCCCGATCTGGACCGGATCGGGCGCCTGCTGGCCGTCGCCTTTCCCGACCGCATCGGCCGCCGCCGGGAGGGGAGCCCCGACCGCTATATGCTCAGCAACGGCGTCGGCGCACGGCTCTCCCCCTGTTCGGCGGTCGGGGCGGCGGACTGGCTGGTGGCGGTGGAGATGAGTGGCGGGCGGGGCAGCGAAGGGGAGATCCGGCTGGCCAGCCGGTTGACCCGGGAGCTGGTGGAAGTGCTGTTCGGCGGGCAACTCCCCTGGTCGCGGGAGGTGGAGTGGGAGGAGCGCAATAACCGGGTGCTGGCGCGGGAGGTGCGGCGCCTGGGGGCCCTGGTGCTGCAGGAGCGCCCCTGCGCCGCTACGCCCGAGGACCTTTCGACCGCCCTGCTGGGCCAGGTGCGCCGGCGGGGGCTGGACCTGCTGACCTGGAGCCCGGCGACGTTGCAGTTACGGGCCCGGGTGCAGCTGCTGGCCGGCCTGTTCCCCGGCTGGCCGGAGCTGGGGGATGCCGGCTTGCTGGCCGAACTGGAGCAGTGGCTGGCCCCGTTCCTGGCCGGAGTCTCCACCCTCGACGGGTTGCGGCGGGTCGATCTGCTCGAGGCCCTGCAAAGCCGGTTGCCCTGGCCCCAGCGGCAGGAGTTGGAGCGGCTGGCGCCCGAACGGCTGCCGGTGCCCAGCGGCTCCGCCATCCGCCTCGACTACGCCGCCGAAGGCGGGCCGGTGCTGGCCTGCAAGCTGCAGGAACTGTTCGGCCTGGCCGAAACGCCCCGCATCGCCTGCGGCCAGGTGCCGGTGCTGATCCACCTGCTTTCCCCCGCCGGCCGCCCCCTGGCCGTCACCCGGGACCTGCGCTCCTTCTGGGACCAGGTCTACCCCGAGGTGAAAAAGGAGATGAAGGGGCGCTATCCCAAACATCCCTGGCCCGACGACCCCTGGAACGCCGAGGCCACCCGCCGCACCAAGCCCCGTCCATGAAAAAACCGGCCACCCCGATTTGAGAGTGGCCGGTCGGCATGTGAAGTTTCCCCGCTCAGATCCGGGCGATGGCCAGCTCCAGGCCCGGCAATTCGGCGTTGGCCTGCCGCAGCGTCTCCTCCGCGGAGAGCACTCCCACCGCGCTTTGTTCCCATCCCTGATCCAGGTAGGTCCGGGCGACCCTTTGCAGGGCGGCCCGGTCGGTGGCCAGCACCCGGCGGCGCAGATCCTGGCGCATGGCCGGGGTGAGCTGCTGCTGGCGGCAGCCGAATTCCCGCAGTCCCTTGCTGGCCGGGGAGATGGGCCGATCCAGGTCGCCGAAGACGGCCAGGATCGCCTCCTTGATCTCGGTATCGCTGAATTGGCCCCCCATGGCCCAATCGACGGCATCCCGGTAGACCTGCAGCGTCCGCACCAGGTGCGGGTCGCGGTAGGAGAGGAGGCAGAAGATCCCCGCTTCCGGATCGCAGGAGGCCATGCCCCCGTAGGCGCCCCCCTTTTCCCGGATCTCCCGGTGCAGGTAGCAGGATTTCATCAGCTTGGCCAGTACCAGCAAACTCCCCGAATCCGGGTGGACATAGGGGATGGTCGGGAACACCCGGGCCACGTAGGAGACGGGGATGGATGTCGCCCACCCCAGCCGCGCCGGCTGGGACGCGAAGGCCGCAGGGGTCGTCTCCACCGGTTGGGGCTTGGCCGGCAAGGCCTCGAGGAAGGGTCCCAGCAGGGCCTCGATGGCCGGGTGGTGCTGGGCCTCGGCCACCACCGCCACCCGCAGGCCGGCCCGGGAGAGCATGGCTTTGGCAATCCGCTCCAGTTTTTCCGATACCTCCCCCAACTCATCCTGTTTCAAGGCCGCCAGGCCCTTGATGAAGCGGATCTGCTCCAGGCCGGTCCAACTCTCCCGCAGGCGGGCGCCGGCGGTGAGGCTGGCGGCGGCGGTGCGAGCGGCGTAACTGTGCCCCGAGCCGGGAATGGAATTCTCCAGCCCGGTCTTGATCTGGGCCAGCAGAGTGTGTAGCCGGGCCAGGTCGCTGAAGTCCGGCTCCCGGCAGATATCCAGGAGAATCTGAAACATTTTCTCCTGATTGCGCATCAGCGCCTTGGCCCGGATGTCCACCAGGGCGCGGAATTGGTTCCCCTCCGTCGGGTTCTCCAGCAGCGAGGTGAGGGCGCGGATCCCCCCGGTGGCGGCGGATTTACGCTCGGCCATTTCCAGGTAGCTGAACCCGGCCGCCCCCATCTGGGTCAGGGTGGCGCAGAACAGGGGGAGGTAGAGCTGCAGATCCTCCGGGACTCCGCTGGTGTCGAGATAGAGGCTGAGATAGCCGATACCGTTGGTCGGCTGGTCGTACCACTCGACCGTCAGGCCGTCGCTGCGCCCTTCCCGCACCGCAACGATCTCTTCTTCCGCCGGGATATCGCTCCGCTCCAGGGTCGGCAGGCAGGAGAGGTCCTCGTCCGTTTCCTGGGCCTGTTGCAGTTCTTGGGCTTCGACGATCAGTCGCTGGCGGTCGGCGGGGGGCAGTTGGGCCTTGATCTGCTCCAGCCGGGTCGCGGTCGCCGCCTCCTCCCGGGCCTTCTGCTCCAAATCCGGTTTCAGGCAGAGCCTGACCCGGTGGGGATTGTCGAGAAAATGCTTGCGGATGAGGTTTTGCAGCACCGGGCCGCGCCGGACCTCCTCCCGCAGTCGCGCCAGGTCCTGATCGAGGGTCAGGCCCGCCACGGGATCGTCGGCGTGCAGCCAGGGGCCCAGCAGCCGCATCAGCAGCAGCAGGGAGTAGGGGTACTGGTCGCCGGAGACCTCCCGGTGGGCGAATTCGAGCTGATGGATGGCCGCCTCGATCCGCTCCTCGCTGAAGCCGTCCCGGGCCGCCGTCGCGAGGGTCTCCAGCACGAGGGCTTCGATCGCTGCGGCGGCTTCCGGTTCGGTGCCCTGCAGGCCGGCGGCGAAAAAGGTGTCGCGGTTGTCGTCGTGGAAGCCGGTGCCGGGGGCCAGGTTCTGGCCCAGTTTGGAATCGAGCAGGGCCTTGTAGAGGGGCGCGGCCGGGTTGCCCACCAGCAGGGTGGAGATCACCGCCAGGGCGGTGCGTTCGAAAGTGTCGGTGATCGGGCAGGCCAGCCAGGCCAGCTGCACCATGGATTTCCCGGCCGTGGCTTCCCCGGGGTCGAGGGGGAAGGTTTCCACGACCTGCCGCGGGGCACGGAAGCGTTGTTCCGGTGCAACCTCCGTCGCGACCTCCTGGGCCTGGAACTGGCTGAGCACCCGTTCCTCCATCAGCGCAAGGTGGCGCTCGGGGGGGAGATTGCCGCTGGTGAAGAAGTAGGCGTTGGAGGGGTGGTAACAGCGGGCATGAAACGCCCGCAGCTCTTTCCAGGTCAGATTCGGAATGTCGGTCGGCTCCCCCCCGGAGTTGTGGCCGTAGGTGACGGTCGGATAGATGGCCCGGTTCAGACGCCGCCCGAGCAGGGACGAAGGGTCGGCCATCGCCCCCTTCATTTCATTGTAGACCACCCCCTTGAACAGCAGCGGCGATTCGGGGTTGTCCGGCTCGGCAAACTCCAGCCGGTGCCCCTCCTGGCGGAAATCCCGCTCCCGCAGCAGGGGGAAGAAGGTGGCATCCAGGTAGATTTCCATCAGGTTATAGAAGTCTTTCACGTTCTTGCTGGCCACCGGGTAGAGGGTCCAGTCGCTGGCGGTCATGGCGTTCATGAAGGTGTTGAGACTGCGCTTGATCATGGCGAAGAAGGGATCGCGCACCGGAAATCGCCGCGATCCGCAGAGCACCGTGTGTTCCAGGATGTGGGCCACGCCGGTGGAATCCTCGGGCGGGGTGCGGAAGCCGACGGCGAACAGGTTGTTGGGGTCGGCGGTGGCCAGATGCACGTAGCGGGCCCCGGTGGCGCGGTGCCGGTACTGGTGCAGAACGGCATTGAGTTCAGGCAGTTGCGTCTGGTTAATCAGATCGAAAGCCGGGTGGCTCGGCGGATTGGATGGGGGCATGGGTCGCTCCAGCATTGCTAAGGTTTCGTCTAGTGTACCGTACCGGTGAAAGATGTCATTCATAAAACTAGGTTGTCGCCGACCGGAGACGGATGGCGTTTGCGCAAAGCAAACCGGGAAATCGTTAATCCTCCGATGGAATTTCTTTCCAGCATGGTTCGATGGCAGCAGTCGGAACCCTCAACAAGTAATTTCACGGGCAGGTTCTGACGCAATTTGTCGATTTGATCGGGAATGTGCGACAGGTCCGTTGGTCCTGGTTTTGAAAATCTGGTCCAAATGCTGTCGAAATCCCATGAGTGGAAAAAAATCTTAAATAAATTCGGTTGGTTGCAGTTCCTGCTTGGGGACTGGCACGGGCATTGCTCAAAGCCTTTGGTAAGACCTGGTGCGCCAGGTCGGGTTTCCTCGAAAGGGCAAAGCCAGGGTGACCTGGCGACGCAAAGCCACGGGACCGCAGGAGCGCGGTCAGCCGGGTTGCCGAAGGGACGCTCGAGACCTTTGCCGAAACCCACTCGGCGGGATTCGACGCCTTTCTTCGGTCTGAAGAAGGCGCTTTTTATTGCCAAAGGAGCTATGTTTCATGGTCAACACATCGGGAAAACTTCTGGTTGTCTGGCTGGTCTGTTTAGGGGTGCTGGTTGCGACCTCCGGGGCCTGGGCCAGGTCCGTCACCCTGCAATGGGATGCCAACACCGAACCAGGCGTGGCCGGTTACAAAATCTATTACAAGTCCGGTACCGGCGGGGCTCCTTACAACGGCACGGGGATAACCGAAGGGGCGTCTCCGATCACCGTGGGGAATACCACAACCCGCATCTTGAACGGGCTTTCGGACACCCAGACCTTTACCTTCGTGGTGACGGCCTATGATGCGGCAGGGGTGGAAAGCGATTATTCCAACAGTGTCACCAGCCTCGCGCCACCTCCCAACTCGGCACCGGTCATTTCCGGGTCTCCGACGACCTCGGTGAATTTCGGCGCGGCTTATTTCTTTCAGCCCACAGCCAGTGACCCGGATGGCAATCCCTTGACTTTCAGCATTGCCAATAAGCCAGCATGGGCCACCTTCAATGCCACCACCGGGGCATTGAGCGGCACCCCGACCCTGGCCCAAGCCGGCACCACCAACCTCATTGTGATCAGCGTCAGCGATGGCTCATTGAGCGCATCGTTACCGGCATTCAATCTGACCGTTAATGGTGATGTCACCGCTCCCTCCGCCAGCGTCTCCCCGGCGGCCGGCAGCTACGCCAACTCGGTGACGGTGACCCTGAGCGCCAGCGACAACGCCGACCCGGCACCGCGCATCTACTACACCACCAACGGCAGCACCCCGACCACCTCCAGCGCCCAGTACAGCGCGCCGCTGGTGCTGACCAGCAGCGCCACCGTCCGCTTCATGGCGCGGGATGCCGCGGGGAACCAGAGCGCGGTGCAGAGCGCGGCCTACACCATCACCATCCCCGACACCACCGCCCCGACCGCCAGCGTCTCCCCGGCGGCCGGCAGCTACGCCAACTCGGTGACGGTGACCCT
>CAZYXS010000136.1:6238-8881 GCA_964650955.1 uncultured Desulfuromonadales bacterium
GCTGACCAGCAGCGCCACCGTCCGCTTCATGGCGCGGGATGCCGCGGGGAACCAGGGCGCGGTGCAGAGCGCCGCCTACACCATCACCCAGCCCTCGGTAGGAACTAGTGGTTTGAGCTACCTGTCTGCCAACACGACCCTGCCGGGCCTGACCCGGGCCGATGGCGGAGCGGTCAATAACAACCTCGACGCCGCAACTGGCAAGCCGATGGTCGATGTCGATTACATTTTCCAGGTCGTCTACCGGGATTCCTCGGGCACAGGTTCTGCAAACTCTGTCGTCCTGGTCCTCAACAACCACCTCTTCCCCATGACGGCCGGAGCGGGCAATCTGATCGATGGCCAGACCTTCAGCTACACCACCTGGTTGGGTCCGGCCGCTTCCTGGGCCTACCACTTCGAAGTGCGCGATTCGGTGGGCAACATCCTGTTCCGCCTGCCCCAAAATGGGGAGCTGGCAGGTCCGCAGATTCGGCTGCTCAATGGCGGAAAGCTCCTCGGGGTGGCCAAAAACCTGAACACCGCCTCGGTGACCCCGCGCCAGGCGTTTGGCGCAGCCCAGGCCTTTGAGTGGGTCAACGGCAAGTCTGGTCGTGGCCGCTACCGGGAGGTCTCGCTGATCGAAAATGGCAAAGGATACTTCGTCAAAGAGAGTACTGTCGGCACGCTGCCCGCTCTCAATGAGCTGACTGAGCAGACGGCCAGCAGCTATAGTATTCCCCTGACTCGCGGTTGGAACCTAATCAGTAACCCTTATGGCGGAAATGTGAAACTCAGCGATGTCCAGGTTCGGCAGGGAAGTAAACAGCCCGTTTCCTGGCTGCAGGCGACCAGCAACAAGTGGCTGACCAATGCCATCTACTACTTCCGCGGCAGTGACTGGGACAGCAGCAACTCCTTCGAAAGCGCCGGTGGCTACCCAGATGCCAAGATCGCGCCCTGGCTCGGCTTCTGGGTGAACCTCAATGCCAGCGACGGGCCCTACAGCCTTATCATTCCCAAACCCCAAAAATAGGAGGGGGAAATGCATTTTTGGAAGAAATCCAGCAAATTCCTGTTGAGTGTCGGCATGTTGACTCTTTTTGCTGGCCCGGCCTTTGCAACAGAGGAATGGGAAGGGCGGTTGAGGGTCAAATCCGGAGCTGCGGAAAGCCGGCTCGCCTTTGGTCAACGCATCGATGCAACCCCCGGAGCGGACGGCCATTATGATGTCCCCGCCATGTTCGGGGGCAGTCTCAATGCCTGGTTCGACCTCGATGGTGCCCCTTACTGGAGGGAGATCCAGGGGCTTACCCCAGGGGAGGGGTTGTGGGATTTTCAGGTGGAGTCCGGGCAACTCGGTGAAACCATAGAATTCTCTTGGCAGTTTCCGACTTCCCTGCCCGGAGCCTTGTTTCTCGTCGATCCGGCCTTGGGTCAAAGGATCGATCTTCGCCAGCAAAGCAGTTTTCGCTACGTCAACCAGGGGCCTCGCCAATTCCAATTGGTGCTGAACCCCGAGTAAAGAGAGCGCTCAGGAGGGGGAAATGACCAAGATGCACTCACCAAGGATCTGGTGGCACCTGTTGATTCTGCTGCTGGCCGGTGGCCTATCGGCCTGCGGTGGGGGAGGTGGCGGTGGCGGCGGGCAGGTGGTTCCCGCTGATATCACGGCTCCGGCAGTCTCGCTGGGGGCAGTTGCAACCCCGACGGCTTTGAATACTCAACAGCTTTCAGGAATCGTGGAGCCCGGGTCTATGGTCACGGTTGAACTCTTGCCGGCGGGCACCCGTGGCCAGGCGACCGTCACCGGGGGCAACTGGACTTACCTCTTGAATGATTTGCGGGAGGGGGTCAATTCGGTCAGCATCGTTGCCACGGACGGCTCCGGAAACCAGAGCTCACCCCTGGTTGTCAGCATTGTCCGTGACACTCTGGCTCCCGACCTGACCTTGAACCCCCCACCTGTCCGGATCCGCACCGGCCAACTGCTGTTGCAAGGCGAGGTCAATGAAACGGCGGCGATCCTGGTCACCAACACCTCCGGCCCCGGTGTCGTTCTGGGGCCGGTCCACTACCCGACGGCCACCAGTTGGCAGTTGCAGGTCACCGGCATGGCAGAGGGGAGTCATCAATTCACCATTTTGGCAACCGATGGCGTAGGGAATCCCGCAACCATTGTCGCAACGGTCGTTCAGGACAGCGTGGCCCCGAGTCTGGTGCCTGGACAGCGAACCCCAGCGGATGGCAGCACCGATGTCAACATTCTGCAACCGATTCGCTTCACCTTTAACGAGACGATGGCGCCTGCCACTCTGACCACAGCCGGCCCGACGCCGACGGTGACGGTTAGGGATGATCTCGGTCTGGTGCCTGGCGTTGTGGCCAGCCCTGACGGCTTGACCTTCACCTTCACTCCGGAAGAAAGCTATGCCTCGGATTCAGATGTGCAGGTGACGGTGACGACCGGAGCGACCGACCTGGCGGGCAATCCCCTGGCGGAGCCGGTCAGCTGGCACTTCCGTACCGACAACCAGCCGCCACCTCCTCCCCAATAGGTTGACGCCCGCGAACAGCAAAGGCCCCGTCGGACATCGACGGGGCCTTTGCGTTGTGCGCCCAGCATGGGCGCACTCTTGTGGGTGCAAGTCCCACCGTAAGTTG
>CAZYXS010000137.1:0-8798 GCA_964650955.1 uncultured Desulfuromonadales bacterium
GGTTTTCTGCCCTGCTAGCGACCGCAGGTGGACCCGGTACCGGCACATTCCTGGACTTTCTGCGCCCGCAGGTAATCCTGGTGGGCGGTACGGGCCAGGGAAAAGATCCGGTCCCGGTTGAACCGGCTGATCGCGCGGAAATAGTTGATCAATTCGGCTTCTTTTTCATCGACTTCGATCAGCATCAGGCAACTCCTTTCCCATCCAATTCAAAACAGCCAGGCTTCGCCCCATTTCGGCGCGCTTTGCATCAAGCAACCAGAGCATACGTCCCCGATGGCCCATGCAAAGCCAGTGCCCAGATAATTAATTCTGTTTAATTTCACTAAGTTGAACAAATCAACGGAGTGTTTCTGCCCCCTTTTCAGCGGCCACGGGGCAATTTTCGTCCCCCTCCGGCGACAGAGGCTCTCCGCAGGGTCTCATGCAGGTCACCCGTAGCCGCTGCTGCGAGGGTCTGCAGCCACCCGACCCGGCCCAGGACCCTGCCGAAGTGCAGGCACATGATACCGCCGGGAATGGTCAGGATGGTCGGTGCGAACACCCCGAGATACATCCCCAATTTGCCGTGGCGGGGTGCGACCCGGAGCTTGCGACGGTCGTTTTTCCGGCCGGGCAGCAGACGCTTCAGCAGATCGAGCATTTTGCTCCCCATATGACAAATAAGCCATGCAAATTCTTGCACTTGGGACATTAGCGCAAGGCCGCGCGAGGAACAAGAGGAAATTTTCTGAGGGCTCCACCGTCCCGACCTACACCCACAAACCACCGGACAACAAACCGAACAACGAATCTCAATAGTTGACTCGATTACTAAAAAAGACTTGACACCGTAACACTACTTTCCCTACAGTGCAAATCAACATAGCAGCGTCTTTATCCAGAGTGGCAGAGGGACAGGCCCGATGAAGCCACAGCAACCGGATTGCCCAGGGGGTGTCCAGGTGCTAATTCCTGCTCGATGTGGTCAGATCGGCCGTATCGGGAAAGATGGGGACGGTGCTTCGCTGGATGGCGGCACACCCATCCTCCGGAGCCCCTTCTCATCAACTTGAGCAGGGGTTTTTTGTTGCCCGCAACCGCCAGACAGGGGAGCCATCCATGAGCCAGACCAGACAGCCGCAGGCCCTTGAAACCCGCATCGTGCAGATCGGTGTGGGGCGCGACGAACGCACCGGGGCGATCAGCTATCCCATCTATCCGAGCGCCACCTACCGCCACCCGGCGGTGGGGGAGAGCACCGGCTTCGACTATACCCGCTCGGGCAACCCGACCCGGCAGATGCTCGAGGAGGGGCTGGCGGTGCTGGAAGGGGGCGCGCGGGCTCTGACCTTCGGCTCCGGCATGGCGGCGCTGACCACCCTGTTCCTGCATTTCTCCTCCGGCGACCATTTCGTGGTCTCGGAGGACCTCTACGGCGGCACCTACCGGGTGCTCGACCAGGTCTTCGCCAAGCTGGGGCTCAGTTCGACCTACGTGGACACCACCAACACTGCCGCGGTGGCGGCGGCCATCACCCCCCAGACCAGGGCGCTGCTGGTGGAAACCCCCGGCAACCCGCTGCTGGGAGTGGCCGACCTGCAGGCCCTGGGGGACCTCTGTCGCCAGCGGGACCTGCTCTACCTGGTGGACAATACCTTCCTCACCCCACTGCTGCAGCGGCCGCTGGAGTTCGGCGCCGATGTGGTGATACACTCGGCCACCAAGTACCTGGGCGGGCACAACGACCTGTGCGCCGGGGTGCTGGTGGCACGGGAGGCGGCCCTGGGGGAGCGTCTCTACTTCCTGCAGAACTCCACCGGGGCGATCCTCCCCCCCCAGGACTGCTGGTTGCTGAGCCGCAGCCTCAAGACCCTCTCCCTGCGCCTGGAGCGGCACTGCGCCAACGCCATCGAGGTGGCCCGCTGGCTCAAGGCCCACCCGCAGGTGACGGCGGTCTACTACCCGGGGCTGGAGGACCACCCCGGCCATCTCCT
Source organism: uncultured Desulfuromonadales bacterium (assembly GCA_964650955.1). GTDB lineage: Bacteria > Desulfobacterota > Desulfuromonadia > Desulfuromonadales > CAZYXS01 > CAZYXS01. Next base: position 1,977 of record CAZYXS010000137.1, read on the forward strand.
CTCCAAGGCCCAGGCCAGGGGATTCGGCGGCATGCTCTCCTTCCGCGTCGCAAGCCCGGAGCTGGCCCGGCAGGTGCTGAAGAAACTGCGCCTGATCTCCTTCGCCGAAAGCCTCGGTGGAGTGGAATCGCTGATGACCCTGCCGGCGGTGCAGACCCACGGCGACATCCCCGCGGCGGAGCGGGAACGGCTCGGGATCTGCGAGGCGTTGCTGCGCATGTCGGTGGGGGTGGAAGCGGTGGCGGACATCATCGCCGATCTGGAGCAGGCGTTGGGGTAGGCAGCAGCATAGGTCCCATGGGACCTCTAAGTCGTATAGGACCTATAAAAAACCAGGAAAACTCCATGACCAAAAGCAACCAGCACCAGACCCGCACCCACCGCACCGCCACTCTGCTCGTCCACCAGGGGCGCGACCGCGACCCGGCAACCGGGGCGTCGGTGGTGCCCATCTACCCCGCCTCGACCTACCACCATACCGGGGGCGTTGCCGGCGAATACGACTATTCCCGCAGCGGCAACCCGAGCCGCGACCAGGTGGAGGAGGCCGTGGCCCTGCTCGAGGGGGGGCGGCGCGGTTTCGCCTATGCCACCGGCATGGCCGCCATCGGCAGCGCCCTGGCCCTGCTCAGAAGCGGCGACCACCTGATCGCCCCCGAGGACCTCTACGGCGGCTCCTGGCGCTATCTCTCCACGGTATTGCCGCAGCAGGGGATCGAAACCAGCTTCGTCGACACCACCAATCTCTCCGCCATCGAGGCGGCCATCCGCCCCAACAGCCGCGGCATTTTTCTCGAGACCCCCTCCAACCCGCTGTTCAACATCACCGACCTGCGCGCCGTGGCGCAGTTGGCCAGGGCCCGTGGGCTGCTGACCTTTCTCGACAACACCTTCATGACCCCGCTGCTGCAGAAACCCCTGGAGCTGGGCATCGACGTGGTCATCCACAGCGCCACCAAGTTCCTCGGCGGCCACAGCGACCTGATGGCCGGGGCCGTGGTCACCGCCGACCTGGAGCTGGGCAAGCGGCTGAAATATTTCCAGAACGCCTTCGGGGCGGTGCTCTCCCCCTTCGACTGCTTCCTCCTCTCCCGGGGAATCAAGACCCTCAAGCTGCGCCTGGAGGCCTCCCAGGCCAACGCCCAGACCCTGGCCGAGCGACTGCAGCAGCACCCTGCGGTGGCGCGGGTCTACTATCCCGGGCTAGCGGACTTTCCCGGGCGCGCGCGCCACTTCGCCCAGGCCACCGGCGCCGGCGCGGTGCTCTCCTTCGAGTTGCAGGAGAAAGGGGCCATCAAGCCGCTGCTGCAAACCGTCAAGCTGCCGATCATCGCCCCCAGCCTCGGCGGGGTGGAGACCATCCTGACTCATTGCTGGAGCATGTCCCACGCCGCCATTCCGGCCGCCACCAAGCTGGAGCTGGGCATCCGGGAAACCCTGGTGCGCATTTCCGCCGGCATCGAGGATGTGGAAGACCTGTGGGACGACCTGGCCGCCGGCCTGGCCGCCCAAGACCGTTGACAAGCGCGGCGGCTTCCAGTAGTGTTCGAAGCGACAACCTGACGCAACGTCTTTATCGCGAGTGGTGGAGGGACAAGGCCCGACGAAGCCACAGCAACCGGTTCGCTGCCTGTTGACGGCGGATGCAGGTGCTAAATCCTTCCCGCCGCAGTGGCGGGAGAGATGGGGACGGAGCCTGAGCCCGCGTCCCCCGCGCTGACTTCAAGGCCCCTTCCTGTCACCACCGGAAGGGGCCTTTCTATATCTTGGGATCAGGGATGGCAGCTGTGAGCGGATCGGTCGGCATCGTCACAACCCAATACGCCACCTTCGAGGAGGAACTGCAACTCGAGAGCGGTCGTCTGCTCGGGCCCATCACCCTGGCCTACGAGACCTACGGCGAACTCAACGCCGACCGCTCCAACGCCATCCTGGTCTGCCACGCCTGGACCGGCGATGCCCACGCCGCCGGCCGCAACAGCGCCGAAGACCGCAAGCCCGGCTGGTGGGACGACATGATCGGCCCGGGCAAGGTGCTCGACACCGAGCGCTACTTCGTGGTCTGCTCCAACGTCATCGGCTCCTGCAAGGGCTCCACCGGCCCCACCAGCCTCAATCCCCGCACCGGCAAACCCTACAACCTGAGCTTCCCGGTGATCATGGTGCGGGACATGGTGCGGGCGCAGAAAATGCTTATCGACCGCCTCGGCCTCACCTCCCTGTTGGCGGTGATCGGCGGCAGCATGGGGGCGATGCAGGCCCTGGAATGGGGGATTCACTACCCGCAGTTGGTGCGCTCCATCATCCCCATTGCCGGCACCGGTCGCACCTCCCCCATGGCCATCGCCCTCAACGCCCTGGCCCGCCAGGCGATCTTCAACGACCCCCAGTGGAAAAAGGGGAACTACAAGCCCGAACACCCCCCCGCCGACGGCCTGGGCCTGGGGCGGGCCGTGGGGCACATCTCCTTCCTCTCCGACGCCTCCATGCACCTCAAATTCGGCCGCCGCTTCTCCGCCCGGGACGGCATGTTCGACTTCTTCGGCCAGTTCGAGGTGGAGCGCTACCTGGCCTACAACGGCCGCAGCTTCGTCGAGCGCTTCGACACCAACTCCTTCCTCTACCTGGCCAAGGCCCTCGACCTCTACGACGTCGCCTGGGACTTCGACGGCCTCGAGGACGCCCTTTCCCGGTTGCGCTGCCCCTCCCTCTGGTTCGCTTTCAGCTCCGACTGGCTCTACCTGCCGAGCCAGACCGAGGAGGTGGTCCGGGTGCTGCAGAAAATGGGCAAGCCGGTGGGCTACCACCTGGTCGAATCGGATTACGGCCACGACTCCTTCCTGGTGGAACCGGAAAAGTTCACCCACCACATCGTCGACTTCCTGCAGCGCCAGCAATAAAAACAGGCGGCCCCTCTTTGGGACCGCCTGAGTTCATACCTGCGACATTGTTGTTCGCTCAGCGCTTGGGCGGCTCCTCGCCGAACAGCTCGAGTTGGTCGAAGCGGTGCACTGTCATCTTGAAGGGGCGCGGCTGGAAGCGCGGACAGTCGACCAGCACCGCGGTTTCCGGCTGCCGACAATGGCGCAGGCAGCGGCTGCACAGACTGTTGACCTTCTTTTCCGGCACCGACTTTTTCACCCCAGCTCCCGTTCCGCGTCCCATCCCGCAATCATTCAGGCATTATCCGCCAGCTCGGCCTCGCAAGTAAAGGGCCGATCCGCGGTGGGTAGTGCCAGCACCTGGTCGATGGCGGCCCTGAGCCGTGCCAGCCCCTCCGCCTCGGGCTCAAGGTCGATCTCGATGCGGCGCTCTGGCTTGGTGTGATCGTAAAGGGGATCGTAGTAGCGCACCATCAGCTCCCGCACCAGCGGCTCCCAGGCGCCCTGCTCCAGCAGACCCAGCAGTCGCTCCACGGTGTCGCCGCCGAGGTTGCGGCGCAATGCCCGGATCGGGGCGACGAAAGCGGCCTTGAGGCGGTCCAGGGCTGGATAGTCCTGCAGCGTCACTCGCACCCGGTGTTCGAGGGAGGCCTCGAGCCACAGGGTGGTTTCCTGCTGCAGGGCGGCGTGTACCCGGGGCGGCAGTACCAGCTTGCCGATGTGCTTGCTCTCCCCTTCGGCCAGGGCATAGGCGCCGGGGGGAATCTGCCGCAGGGCATCCCAGAGCAGGGCTTCGAAAGCCTTCTGGGTCGGCTGGGGGGGGAGACCGAGGGCGCCGAAGGCGCTGCCGCGGTGATTGGCCAACCCTTCCAGATCGAGCACTGGATAGCTCTCCGTGGCAAGTTGCTGGAGGATGCGGGTCTTGCCGACGCCGGTGAGACCGCGCAGCACCAGCAGCCGCCCCCACGCCCCCTGCTCGAGGAAATCGACCACCCGGCGGCGGAAGGCCTTGTGCCCCCCCAGGAGCTGCCGGGCCGGAATGCCGGCGAGGTTGAGGAAGGTGGTCAGAGCCAGGCTGCGCTGGCCACCGCGCCAGCAGAAGACCACCACCGGCGGCCGCCGGGTGGCCAGGGCCGCTTCCACCGCGTCCATCAGGGCGGGAATCTTGGGCGCCACCAGCTTGACACCGAGCTTGCGGGCGACGGTCTTCCCCTGCTGCTTGTAGATGGTGCCGACCTGGGCCCGCTCGGCGTCGTCGAAGATCGCTACGTTGACCGCACCGGGGATCGTTCCCTCGGCGAATTCAGCGGGGCTGCGGGCGTCGACCAGCAGGGCGCCACGGTCGCGCAGGGCCAGGGCCTCGTCCAGGGATAAGGCGAATTCGCTCATCGGCAGGGGCTCGCAACAAGACACAGGAAATAACGGAGTGGAACGCCTGTGGTTCTACCAGAAAAGCCCAGGGGGGACAAGGCTTTCTGCCCCGGAGCCGGGAGCGAGAGGGAAAAAGCGCTTTTCATCCACGAAAAACTGTTGACAGTGTTCGGCACTTCCGGTAAGTTTGCCATCCCTGTCGCGGGGTAGAGCAGTCTGGTAGCTCGTCGGGCTCATAACCCGGAGGTCGGAGGTTCAAATCCTCCCCCCGCAACCAAAATTGATCAAGGGACCGGTCGTCAGGCCGGTCCCTTTTTTGTTGCGCCAACGCCTCATGCTAAAGCCGCCAGCGCCAACTGAGCCAGCCCCGGTGACGGCCGTCGCTGGCCAGGTCGAGGGCGAAATCGAACTGGTGACTTGCGCCCAGGGGCAACCCCAGGCCGAGGGTGCCATGATGCACCTCCTCGCCGCCGTCGAAGATGGCGGCGGTGGTGGCGTCGGAGCCGCGATAGCGGATGCCGTGAGCCGGGTCGAGCCAGTAACCCGCCCGCAACATCAGCGGCCGCCGATCCAATTGCCCCTGCCATTCCACCCCCAGATGCACTTCGACCACATCCTCGGCCTCGAAATCTCCGGGCTGCACCGCGGCCGGCGGACTCGCCCCGGGGGTGACGAAAATGCCGTTGAACTTGTGGGTCAGCTGGGAATATTTGACCGAGCGCAGCTCAGCAGCCAGGGTCAGCCGCGGGTGGACCTGGTAGGCCGCCCCAAGGGCGAGGACATTGGGAATTGGCAGAGTGCTCTCGCAGACCCAGCCGGAAGAGAACCCCGTCGGGGTGCAGCGGGACAGGGCAGGGTCGGCGGTGAGTCCGAAGCTGCTGGAGGTGGCGAGCTTGTAATCGACGGTCGGCAACAGGTGCTGGGTGAGGCCGATACGCCAGGCGCTGGTCGGTTTCCAGACCAGGCCGATGCGCCAGACCGGTTCCTGCTCGACCTGTCCGTAGAACAGCAGCTCCCGCCCCCCCGCACCAGGCAGCAGCGAGGAGTCCCCGGCGGTCACCTTGTTGTCCAGGTTCAGGGTCGCCAGGCTCCCCGCCAACCCCAAGGCCAGCCTGCCAGACAAGAACTCACTTGCCAGAGCGGCACCGAACTCGTCCACCGCGAACAAGGGTTCGTTGTGGAGAATGGTACTGCCATCCCTGGGATCGCTGGCCCGGATGGTGCGATTGTACTGAGCCAGGCGATGGTAGAACAACCCCAGGACCGCCCGGGTCCCCTTCAGGGGAAGAGCCAGACCGGCATGCCCGAATTGCAGCTGCCGGCTTTTTTCCGCGTGCAGTCCCGCCTGCAGAGGGTTGCCCGTCCCATCGGTACTGCCGGCGGTGCTGTGTTCTTCCAGGCGGATGCCCCGCCCTTCGAGCATCAGTTCGGGTTTTTCGACATCCGTCAGGGCTGCGGGGTTCACCAGGCTGGCGCCGGCATCTCCGGTTAATGCCACCGCAGTCCCACCCATGCCGTGACCGCGGGCACCGGAATCTTCCAACCGATAGCGCCAATCAAACCAGGCGCTCCCGTTATCGAGGGCCAGCCCCAGGGAAGGGGCAAGCAAGGCACAACACCAGCACAGGAAGGTAAACCATCGCAATCTGCTCATGACAGCTCCTTGTCGAGGTGTCATCAAACTTACCAGGTTGTGCTCCGGTCCGCCACCTCCCTCCTGCACACAAAAACAGGGTCGCACCGGAAGGAGCGACCCTGTTTTTGTGATTTTCCGCTTCTTGGGGGCCCTTCGCAGCCTGCTCAGCCCCTCAGGCAATAGCTGTCGATGAGGTTGACCAGTTCCGGGATCTGGGGTTTGGTGATCCAGCCGTCGGCCCCCACCGATTGGCATTTGATGGACATCTGGTCATTGACCAGAGAGGAGAAGATCAGCACCCGCACCTCTTTCAAGGCCAGTTCCTCCTTGATTTTGCGACACAGGGTCAATCCATCCATCTTGGGCATTTCGATATCCGAAATTACCAATTGCAGGAGGTCGCACATGGGCCTCCCCTCCTGCTGGGCTTTGGCCTTGAGGGCACGTATGGACTGGTAGCAATCTTCACCGTCGACGAAGCTGGAGACTTGGCTGTACCCGGAGGCGGCCAGAACCTTGAGAATGCCGCTGCGGATCAGTGCCGAGTCCTCGGCGATCATCAGGTGGATCTGCCCGCGGCGGGCCAGCAGATCGGCCTGGTGGTGGCCCGGCGGTGCCGCATCATAGGCCATCCCCATTTCCGGGTCGACTTCGGAAATGATGTGCTCGAGATCGACAATGAGGATCTCCCGCTGGTCGATGCTGATGCTGCCGGTGAAGCGGGGCCGGTAGTTCTCGAGATAGGTGGACATGGGCTGGACATCTTTCCAGAACACCCGGTGGATCTGGTTCACTCCGTCGACCAGAAAGCCGTTGACGCAGTTGTTGAATTCACACACCAGCACCACTCGTCGCCTGTCCGGGGGGGGTGGCGCTGGTTCGCGGCGCTGCAGGTGAGTGGCAAGGGAAATCAGGGGGATGGTCTTGCCGCGA
>CAZYXS010000138.1:0-8773 GCA_964650955.1 uncultured Desulfuromonadales bacterium
CAGCAGCAGCCCTTCGGTGGTGAGGTCCAGTCGCCCCACCGGAAAAACCCGGGCCCCGACACCCTGTACCAGATCGGTGACCACCGGCCGTCCCTGGGGATCCCTCAGACTGGTGACGTATCCCGTGGGCTTGTTCAGCAGCAGATAGACCCTGGCGCCCCCAAGCTGCAGGGGTTGTCCGTCGATTTCGATGCGGTCGACTCCCGGCACGGCCCCCTCGCCCAGACCGGCCACGCGGCCATTGACCCGCACCCGCCCCTGGGCGATCCATTCCTCGGCCTGGCGTCGCGAAGCCAGACCGGCTGCGGCAATGATTTTCTGCAGACGTTCCTTCATCAGACTGCCTTCCCGGTGATCATGGGCTTTGCTCAAGGGCTTCCGTTTCACTACCCTCTTCCTCAGGGGAAATCGCTTCGCTCAGCGGTTCCAGCGGCAATTCGCTGAACTCTTTCAGCGTCGGCAGCCCGGCCAGATCCCGCAGGCCGAACAGTTCCAGGAACTCGCGGGTGGTGCCGTAGATCAACGGCCGGCCCGGAATGTCCTTCTTGCCGAGGATCCGCACCAGGTGCTTGTCGAGCAGGGTCTTGATCACCCCACCGCTGTCCACTCCCCGCAGGTATTCGACCTCCACCCGGGTGATCGGCTGCCGGTAGGCGACGATGGCGAGGGTCTCCAGAGCCGCCCGAGAAAAGCGGAAGGGGCGGGAGTGGCTGAGGCGTCGCACCCACTCCCCATGTTCGATGGGAGTGCGAAACTGGAAGCCGTCGGCCACCTCCACCAGCAGCAGACCTCGGCCGGCCTGCTGGTATTCGACCACCAGTTCCCGCAGCAATTGCAGCACCAGCGCACGTTCCGAGTCGGTCACCTCCGCCAGGCGGTCGGCGCGGATCGGAAACTCGCTGACGAACACGAGGCTTTCCAGGATGGATTTGAGCTTAACTGTATCCAAGTGCATCCTCGGCCAACTCCCAGGATTCGGAAGCAGGTTCGTTGACGGCAGGATAGAGCCGAATGGTGCCGAAGCGGGTCGCCTGCAGCAGCCGCACCAGCCGTAGCTTGACCAGCTCGAGCATGGCGAGAAAGGTTACCACAATATCCCCCCGTGTCATGGGCTGGGGGAGCAGTTCGGCGAAGGCAAGGCTTTCCCGTTCAGCCAACTGCCCCAGGATCTCCTGGATCCGGTCGGCCACCGACAGTCGCTCAGCGGTGACTTCGTGGTAAATCTCCTCAGGGCGGGCCTTGAGCAGTTCCCGCAGGGCTTCCACCAGTTCGTACAGGCCGACCTCGTGAAATTCCGTTTCCGCGCCGGGCGCCAGTTCGGGTGCAAGGAATTTGCGCCCGAAGACTTCGCGGCCCAGCAGCGGCAGGGCATCCAGATCCTTGGCCCCCTCCTTGTACTTCTGGTATTCGAGCAGCCGCCGTACCAGCTCGGCGCGGGGGTCGGCCTCTTCGGCCTCCTCCCCCTCCTCCTCGATCTGGGGCAACAGCATGCGTGATTTGATGTGCACCAGGGTGGCCGCCATCAGCAGAAATTCTCCGGCGATGTCGAGATTGAGGCTCTGCATTGCATCGATGGTGGCCAGGTACTGGTCGGTAATGGCCGAAATGGAGATTTCGCAGATATCCAGCTCATTCTTGCGGATAAGATGGAGCAGCAGGTCGAGGGGGCCTTCGAAATTCTCGAGTTTGATGACGTAGGACATCGGCAGCGCCCGTCACCGCCCGAAGAGAAACTGCATGGTGTGCTCCACCACCAGGGTCTGTGGACCGGCCAGGGTCTGCACCAGCAGGGTGATGACGGGAGAGAGCACCATGCGCCACACATCGGTGAAAAAGACGATGAACAGGATGATCATGAAACCGAAGGGTTCGATTCGGCTCAGCATGTCCGCCTGCCTCTGGGGGAGCAGCCCGGTCAGTACCCGCCCACCATCCAGGGGAGGAATGGGAATCAGGTTGAACACCGCCAGGATGATATTGATGTAGAGGCTGAATCCGGCCATCAGCGCCACCGGCTCGAGATAGGCCCCCAGCAGACCGTCCATGCCGTCGCCATGGGTCCAGGCCAGCCCGCGCAGGAGCAGAGCCGAAAGCAGGGCCAGGGAGAAGTTGGTCAATGGGCCGGCCAGGGCCACCCAGATCATGTCCCGGCGGGGATGCTGGAGATTGCGGAAATTGACAGGCACCGGGCGCGCCCAACCGAAGCCGAAAAACATCAGCGCCAGGGTGCCGATGGGATCGAGGTGCCGCAGGGGGTTGAGGGTCAGCCGGCCAAGCAGTCGGGCGGTCGGATCGCCGAAACGACAAGCCGTGTAGCCGTGGGCCACTTCGTGCAGCATCACGGCGAACAGGGCCGGGACCAGCATGATTGAGATTTTCGCGATCAGATGTTCCATCTAGCTGTACCGAAACGGGAAATAGGCTGGCCTTTTTTACCAGCACAACGGATTGAAGTCAATTGCCGCTCGCTTCGCTGCGCCCCGGGCGCAGGAAACGCTTTCGCACCAGTTGCATTTCGTCCTCACGGGTCACCAGCTTGCCGTTGAGCCGGCCTTCCCGCAGGGCTTGCAGCACTTCTTTGTATTGGGGCCCGGGCGGCAGGCCGAGTGCCCGCAGGTCGTTGCCGTCGAGCAGCGGGGCGACTTCCCGCAACTGCGTGAAGTACAGTGAAATCCAGCGTTTTATCGCTTCGCTCTCGGTCAGGGCCAACAAGGCCAGGAGCACTTCGGTGGCCAGGGGATGAAACCAGGCATGGAGTTCGCTGGGCAACGGATTGCTGGTCCGGTTGCGGCGACGCTCCAGCCGCCGCAGCAGGGCTCGCCCGGCGAGACGCTGGGGGCCGAGGATGTCCTGGTAGCGTCCGGGGATACTGAGCCGTTCGGTTATGCCGGCGACGGCGTCACCATCCAGGGTGGCGGTAAGGCAGAGGAAATAGACCATCCAGGCCTCGCAGGGCTCGCCGGTGTAGAGCAGGTCGTACCAGTGGATGGCGCGACTGGCCGCCTCGAAATGGATACTGGTACGGGCATCGAAACCCAACAGGGGATGCAGGTACTTGAGCAGGTCGAGCTCGGCCATGCGGGCCAGGGCCGGCCGGGGGTCGTTCTCCTTGAGGATGATCACCAGTTCGTTGAACAGCCGCGGCCCGCCGACCCGGTCGACGAAGCCCATGCGCACCGCGCTGCGCAGCAGGTACTCGCTGTGCTTGCCGAGGTGGAAGCCGAGCCGCTGCTCGAAACGGATGGCCCGGAACACCCGGGTGGGGTCCTCGACAAAGCTGAGGTTGTGCAGAACGCGAATGGCCTTCTCCTGCAGGTCGCGCTGGGCTCCAAAATAGTCGAGCACCTCGCCGTAGTGGCGGCCGTTGAGGGCCACCGCCAAGGTGTTGATGGTGAAATCCCGGCGATAGAGGTCGAGGCGGATGGAGGCGTGTTCCACCGTCGGCAACGCCCCCGGTTCCAGGTAGTATTCCATGCGGGCGGAGGCGACGTCCACCTTGAAGCCGTCGGGGAACACCAGCACCGCGGTGCCGAACTTGTGGTGGGCCCGCACCCGGCAGGAATTCTCCTGGGCGAAGGCCTGGGCGAAGGCAATGCCGTCTCCCTCGATGACGATGTCGATATCGAGGTTGGGCTTGCCCAGCAGCAGGTCGCGCACAAAGCCGCCGACGGCGAAGACGCTGACCCCCAGGGATTCGCCGACGCTTCCCATGCCCTGCAGGATCTGCACCACCTGTGCCGGCAGCCGCTCCCGCAGCATGCGGGCCATCAGCCGTTTTTTCACCATCGGCCCGCCTTCCACGGTGGCCAGCGGGCTGCGACTGGCGCCCCGCCCCCCGGAGACCAGGTGGCGCAGCAGGTCGGTCCGGGTGATCGCCCCCACCAGTTGGTCGCCGTCCACCACCGGCACGAAGCGCTGGTTGCGCTCGACGATGAGTTCCTGCAGGGACTCGATGGCGGTGTGGGAGTCGACCACGGCGAACTCGCCGCTCATGTATTCCCGCACCGGCAGTTCTCCAAGACCGTGATGGGCGGCCTTTTCCACCACCTTGCGGGAGATCAGGCCGACCACCCTGCCCCCCTCTACAACCGGCAGGGCATTGATGTTGTAGCGGGTCAGCAGCTTGCGCACCTCGCCGATGGGCGCCCCCGGGGCCACCGTCTTGACCGGGGCGGACATCAGGTGCCTGGCTTCCCAGCGGGGATTGACATGCCTGCGCAGGATTGCCGGCAGACGGTCAAGGATCTGCACCAGGGTCAGATCCTTGACGGTTCCCGAAGCCGCGTAGCGGTGCCCGCCTCCCCCCAGCTCCCCGAGGATCTCGCCGACATGCACCTCGGGCAGCCGGGAGCGCCCGACCAGGAAGATGCGCTCGCCCATGCGCACCACCACGATCAGGGCGTCGAGGTTTTCCATATCCTTGAGCTTGTGGGCCAGCACCGCCAGGTCACCGACGAAGTCCTCCACCGAGGCATGGGCCAGGGAAATGTCGATGCCGTTGACATTGAGGACCGTGCGGGAGGTGATCAGCTCGTGCAGCAACGCCACCTGGCCGGCGGTCAGCTCCTGGGTCAGGAAATCGGCCACGGTGTTGAGGTTGGCGCCGCAGGAGAGCAGGTAGGAGGCGGCCTCGTAGTCCTTGCCGGTGGTGGAACTGAACAGCAGACTGCCCGTATCCTCGTACAGGCCGAGCATCATCATGGTGGCTTCGTCGGGGGTCGGCCGGATCCCCCGTTCCATGAAGATATGGGTCAGTACGGTGACGGTGGCGCCCACCGGCTCGATCACCTCCAGGTCTCCTTGCAGATCGGAGGCGCCGCCGGGATGATGGTCGTAGATATGCACCTGCACCCCGGGCCGGCGGGCCACCACGTCGAAGGGGCCGATGCGGGAAGACTGGCGCACGTCCACCAGAATCAACCGTGCGACCCGCTCCAGGTCCACGTCACGCACCCGCTTGAAATCGTAGGCATAGAAGGCGCTCTTGACGAAGAACTCCCGCAGCCCCCGCTCCTGGGCGCCGGCGAACACCATGACCGCCTCGGGATAGAGCTTGCGGGCACCGATCATGGAGCCGAGACAGTCGAAATCGGCATTGATATGGGTGGTGATCACATCCATGGCTGGCTCATTCTATCCCATCGGGACGGAAAAGATCGCGGGCCATAAAAACGGGGCGGCACCCGCTTCCATGGCCCGCTGCCGGTTCCATGCCGGGTGCGTCCCCTCAAACCTTGAGGCTGCCGATCAGTTCCCGCACGTCGCTCAGGCCCTCGGCCACCAGGAACTTTTCGATCCCGGCGATGATGGTGGCCATGGCCGACGGATCGACGAAATTGGCGGTGCCCACCTGGACCGCGGTGGCGCCGACGATGAGGAATTCGAGGGCGTCCTCGGCGGTGCAGATGCCGCCGATGCCGATGACCGGGATTTTCACCGCCTGGACCACCTGGTGCACCATGCGCACGGCAATGGGGCGGATGGCCGGGCCGGAAAGGCCGCCGGTCTTGTTGGCCAGGCGCGGCTTGCGGCTGCGGATGTCCACCGCCATGCCGGTCAGGGTGTTGATGCAGCTGATGGCGTCGGCCCCCGCCTCCTCCACCGCGCGGGCGGTGACGGTAATGTCGGTGACATTGGGGGTGAGCTTGACGATGAGCGGCTTTTTCAGGTTGTCGCGCACCAGGCCGACCACCTCGGCGGCGGCCTTGGGGTCGGTGCCGAAGACGATCCCCCCCTGCTTGACGTTGGGGCAGGAGATGTTCAGTTCCACCCCTGCGATCTCGGGAATATCGGAGAGACGCTTGGCCACTTCACCGTATTCCTCCAGGGTGTTGCCGAAAAAGTTGACGATCACCGGGGTGTTGAGTTCCCTCAGGAAGGGGAGCTTGTACTCGATGAAGGCGTCGATCCCCACGTTCTGCAGGCCGATGGCGTTGAGCATGCCGCTCACCGTCTCGGCGATGCGCGGGGTCGGATTGCCCGCCTTGGGCCGCAGGGAGAGCCCCTTGGTGACGATGGCCCCGAGCCCTTCCAGGTCGAGATAGGGGGCGTACTCCTCGCCGTAACCGAAGGTGCCGGAGGCGGGCATGACCGGGTTCTTGAGCTTGATGCCGGCCACCTCGACCGCCAGGCTGGGCCGCTGGGTTTTCATGGCAGGATTCTGTTGCGCCGCTTTCATGATTTGCACCCCTCGCAGTAACCGGGCTCCTGCCCGAGCTTGCTCCAATCCAATTGCTCCGCCTTGAACACCGGCCCCTCCTTGCAGGAGCAGAGGTAACGGGGGTTGCTGTCGCTGTGACCGGCCCCCTTGACCACGCAGCCCAGGCAGGCGCCGACCCCGCAGGCCATCAGCGCCTCCAGGGAGACCTGCAGAGGCACCTCCCGCCGGGCGCAGATTCCCTGGACCGCCTCGAGCATCGGCATCGGCCCGCAGGCATAGACCGTCGCCTGGGGGGACCGGTCCAACTGCCGCTCCAGCACCTTGGTGACCAGCCCTTCTTCGCCCAGACTGCCATCGTCGGTGGAGACATAGGTCTTTACCCCGAGGCGCTCGAATTCCGTGACCGCCAGGATGTCGTCCCGGGTGCGTCCCCCCATGAGCAGCCGGACCGGGCTTTTCTCCGCCAGTTCGCTGGCCAGCATGAACAGCGGGACCAGCCCGATGCCGCCGCCAACCAGGATCTTTTCCTGGCCCAGATCGCCCGGATCGAACCCCCGCCCCAAGGGACCGAGCAGTTCGACCCGATCCCCCTGGTGCAACTGGCTCATCAGCGTGGTGCCGCCGCCGACCATCTTGTAGAGGATCTCCACGTACTCCCGGGCCGGCAGGCCGTCACAGTCCGGGGGGAGTTCCCCCACCCGGAAGATGCCGAAGGGGCGCCGCAGCAGCGGCAACTGGGCCTGTTGCACCCGCAGCATGATGAACTGGCCCGGACGGGCCGTGGCGCCGTAGCCCGGGGCCAGCAGGCGCATGCGGAAATAGCCAGGCGACAGTTCCTGGTTCGACAGCACCATGGTCTTGAGATTTTTCATGATCGTCCTGCTCTCCTTCATCCAGTCAATCAATGCACACAGGCCGGCGGGTTGGGGCGCTGCATGACCAGGGCATCCTCCCCGTCGGGATAATACTTTTTCCTCAGGCCGATTTCTGTAAAGCCGAAGCGCCGGTATAGGGCGATGGCCCCGGCGTTGCCGACCCTGACTTCCAGCCAGGCCAGTTCGAGGCCCGAGGCTGCCGCCCGGTCGAGGCAGTCCTGCAACAGGGCTGCGGCCACTCCCCGGCGGCGCCAGGCGGGCGCGGTGACCAGATTGAGGATGGACAGTTCCCCTCCCACCAGCCAACTGCAGAGAAACCCCGTGACTTCCCCCCCGGTTACGCACAGATCGATGCGTGCACAGGAGTTGTCCATTTCTGCCAGAAACATCCCTTCAGTCCAGGGGTCGGGCTGACACTGACGCTCGATGGCGAGGACCTCCGGAAGGTCGGCGCAGGCCATCGGGCGAATGGTGTACGGGGCAAAGGACGACATGCAACCAGACTGCGCTACAGGGTGAGAAAATGGAACCCGCCGGGCCGGCACGGCATGACAAGCCAACCCAAACCGGGTAGAATGAGGAATCCAGGTCATGGCCGCCATGGGGGCGTTTCCTCGGCAAATCGGTCCCCAATATTAAGACACCCCCAAAGATCTGTAAAGGACCAATCGACCCTCCCACGGGGGGAGTTTGACATTGACAACCACGGGATGATTGTTCTAATAATGTGCGACTTTATCCAAGGAGTTGACCGCAGTGGTTGAGAAAAACGGCGTGACTTATAAGGATGCCGGTGTCGATATCGACGCCGGTAATCGCTTTGTGCAGATGATCAAACCCCTGGTCAAGGCCACCTCGCGACCCGAGGTGCTGACCGACATCGGAGGGTTCGGCGGACTGTTTTCCCTCAACGCGGACAAGTACCGCAAACCGACCCTGGTGGCGTCCACCGACGGCGTCGGCACCAAGCTCAAGATCGCCTTCATGGCCGACAAGCATGACACCGTCGGCATCGACCTCGTCGCCATGTGCGTCAATGACATCCTCACGAGCGGGGCAGAGCCTCTATTTTTTCTCGACTATTTTGCCACGGGCAGACTGAAGCCGGAAAAGGCTGCAGAAGTGATCAAGGGGATTTCCGAGGGCTGCGTGCAGTCCGGCTGCGCCCTGATCGGCGGGGAGACCGCCGAAATGCCCGGCATGTACGCCGACGGAGAATACGACCTGGCCGGCTTCACCGTCGGCGTGGTCGACAACGACCGGATCATCGACGGCTCCTCCATCACCGTGGGCGACAAGCTGATCGGCCTGGCCTCCAGCGGCCTGCATTCCAACGGCTATTCCCTGGCCCGCAAGGTCTTTTTCGAGCGGATGGGCCTGAAAATCGACAGCCTGCTGCCCGAGCTGGGCAAACCTCTCGGCGAAGTGCTGCTCACCCCGACCCGGATCTACGTCAAGGCCATCCTCAACCTGCTGCGGGACTTCCAGGTCAAAGGTATGGCCCACATTACCGGCGGCGGCCTGCTGGAGAACGTCCCGAGGGTGCTGCCCCGCCACTGCAAGGCGGTGATTCAGCGCAACAGCTGGGAAATTCCCTCGATTTTCCAAGTCCTTCGCGCCGGTGGGAATATCGACGAGGTGGAAATGCACCGGACCTTCAACAACGGCATCGGCATGGTGCTGATCGTCCCCGAGCGGGAGGTTGAAGACATCATGGTGCGACTCTCGGGCCTGAAGG
>CAZYXS010000139.1:0-8681 GCA_964650955.1 uncultured Desulfuromonadales bacterium
ATGCCCCCGCCTCGTCATTATCCCTGTTCTACCTGCCCCTGTCCGCCCCCCCTCCAGTCCACATTCCTGTAGTCCACCAACAGGGCCAGCGGAATAAAAGTATCCAGTTCCCGCAGCGAGCGACCGAAAAGTTCCCGGGTCAAAGCCCCGAGCAAGGCCATCTCCTGTTGGAACCCAGCGCGAAAGCCCCCCCGCAGGCCCGGCTCGACGAAGGGATCGCGATCAGCGAAATTCAGGTTGCAGCAGCTCTCGTCGAACACCTCCCCCCCCTGGTCGATCTGGGGCAGTCCATGCAACCGGCAGGTCAGGGGGCGGTGCGCATAGACCAGGCACAGCCCCTCGGCGGAGAGCAAGGGGCAGGGGGTGAGGTCCCCTTCTGGCATTGCGGTCCAGCCTTCGTCTGGCAGGTTATTGAGGAAATAGGGGCTGCGCAGGCCCGGCCAACGTTGCTGCAACTCCACCAGACGCGCCGCGCAGCGGGCCTTGACCTGCCGGCGCAGAGCCGCGGGGAGCCGGGCGAAACCCTGCTGCAACACCCAGGCATCGAGCAGGCTGATGTCGAACAGACCCCGGCAACACTGGGAGCAGCCTTTCCGGCAGCTGATTGCCTCGGGGTACCGGTCCAGAACTCCGGAAAACCAGCCATCGTAGGATTGCAGCAACTGCTGATAGGCTTGGATCAAGCCTGGAATGCTTGCCATGACAGCCCTTAAACGGTAAGAGCCGCGGTATGCGGCTCCGGGAAACACTCATTTTTGAAACTGCGAGGTCAGCCCTTATCCCGATCCCGCAGAAAATCCTGATCACTCTGCAATTCAAAGGGGGTCTCGCCGGGCGAGGCCAGTTCGATGCCCCCGGGCGCGTCCCAGTGGCTTCCCCCACGGCCGAACAGGTCGCTGGCCATGCTGACCAATTGCAGGGAGGGGCCGCCCTTGGTCAACCGTACCCCGCCGTCGGACCGCGGAACCTGGTAATAACGTTCCAGCGCTTCAGCCAGTAGATGCTCAGGCACAACCAGCGGATCGATGGCATAACCGGTGATGAAGGCGACTTCGTCGAGCATGCGCAGATTGTTGGCCTCGGCGGTGGCGACCCGCAGCAGACGCCGCTGCAAGGACACCGGGACCAGCCGATACTTGGCCGCCACCGACTGGGGCAGCAGCTCCAGCACCGCCGCCGGCAGCTGCAGCAGTTGCCGGCGCCCCAGCCCGGGGCGACGGAAGGCGCGACTGAGCCCCTCCACCAACTCTTCTTCCTTGAGAAAACCCTGCTCAAGCAGGTGACTGCCCAGCTTTCCGCCGAAAATCTGCTGGCATTCCAGAGCCTGGCGCAACTGGTGGTCGGAGATCAGCCCCTGCTGCACCAGCAACTCCCCCAGGCGCTGGCGCTGGGGCGCCGGAGCGGCTGCAGGCCGGCTGACCGGCCGTTTCGGGTCGAGGAAGCGGCCGGTGCCGGAAATGCCGTAGTAATGACGCAGAGCCCGCAGCAGCAGGATCTCCGGCACCACGAAGGGGTTGACCACCCGGCCCGTGATGAAGGCCAGTTCGTCCAGCGCCCGCAGGTTGTGCACGCCGCCGGTGGCCAGGGAGAGGCGCTGTCCCTGGGCGGCAAAGGGTAGCACGAGGTACTTGCCGGCGATGTCCCGGTCGACCAGGTCGAGCACCGTGTTCGGGATCTGCTGCAACCGCTCCCGGGAAACACAGGGAACATGCAGCAACTGGCTCAACGCCAGGGCCAACTTGTCCTCGCTGATGGCGCCGATGCGCACCAGGTTGGTTCCCAGCCGGCCGCCGAACATGGCCTGCTGCTCCAGCGCCCGGCGCAGGTCCTGCCGGCTGACAAAACCACCGCGCACCAGAAATTCGCCCAATCGAGCCGACATTCCCGTCCCCTTCCTGGTTACAGGCCGATTTGCCCTACTGAGCGGCCAACAGCACCGGCTCGACGCAACTCTTGCCGAGTACGCACTTGAGTGCTTCGAGGCCCAGCAGGGCGGTCTTTTCTTCCGGGCTCATGGCCTGCAGATAGGAATCCCCCCGTACCAGTTGGACATAACCGGCGTCGGTGCGTTCCCCTCCCTTGCCATAGCGAGCCTCGAGCCTGGCCATATAAGCCCGCAACACCCCGTCCACCTGCTCCGACGACCATCGCCCCAGGCGCTGGAACTGGGTAGCCAGCACCTCGGGAGCCGGCAGCCGAGGATGCTCCAACACCCCCTTCAGGTCCTGGCCGTAGCGGACCAGGCCCTCGTGGATGTGGCTGCTGTTGACGAAGTTCATCCCCGCCCAGCCGGCATCCAGCCATTTGAAGATACCGCAGCGCACCAGGCCGCGACCGGGCAGCTCGTAATAGACGCTGATGGAAAAGGATTCGTACATGTAGGTGCTGGCCCAACCCAGGCCGCTCTTGGCCATCCCCTTCTGACCCGAGTAGATATAGTCCCAGCTCGAGTCGCTCCCCAGCACGATTCCCTTCTTGCCGATGTCGGAGGGTTTGGGCTGCCGGGAGAGGGCCACCAGTACCGGTTGCCCGCGATGCTGCATCAGGATCAGCGTACGGTCCAGATCGTAGGCGAAATAGGTGCCGGTGTTCAGGTTGGGGGTGATTTCCTCCCGTTCCTGCCCCCGAATCACCCGAGGCTGTTGCAGGTTGCCAAGGAGGTCGGCCAGCTTCGGCATGGCCTTACCCCCCCCTTCGGTCCCCTGCCAGCGCACCCAGCGCACCGAGGAGGGCATGAACAGATGAGCCGGAATATCCGGATTGGCGGTATAGCGCAAAAGCCGCTGCAGATCCCCCCGCAGATCGAATTCGTAGTAGGCGGCGGTGGCCCCATCCCGTTTTTCCGGCACATGGAGAGTCCCGGCCTCCTTGGCGGCCAGGACGAAGGCGAGCAGCGAGTCGATGCGGGCAGGATCGAAGGCATCCTTGCCAGCCTTTCCGACCTGCCCAAGCAGGTGATCGATGCCGGATTTCAACTCCGCCGGCAGGGGAGATTCCTTCAGGGCCAAAACCGGCAGTGGCATGAACAGGCAGAGCGCCACAACCAGGGCCAGAACACGGGAAGCAGACACAGGAGACCTCGACAGGAAGGAGAAGGACCGGAGCTGGTCATTCCGGCGGGACAGAGGCTCACTATAACCCGGAAACCACGCCGGATTCAACTGCTTGAGGGGATCGGCGCGGGCTATGCCTGCCCGACCCGTCAAAACGGAGCAACTCCCCTGAACCAATAGGAATTTTTTCACCACCACAAACAACGACCCTGGCCCGCCTCCCCGACCAGACCAGGCATAGCTCGCAAAGCCGGCATCTTGCAGGGGTTTTCCGGTTGACAGCGGGGCTGCGGCCGGTTAATTTTGATCCATCTGCAGTGTCCGCTTCGCCCCTCGTCGGCCCCGGCCTGCCCAGGAGGTTGCCATGAATGCCAGCATGAGCCAGCAGATGACTGTTCTCGGTCTGGTCGCCACCGTCTTCTACGGTGTAATGATCGGCACCGGCCAAGCCTCCCTCGACCTGATGCCCCAGTTCATCATCTCGGCCATGATCTTCCTCACCTCTGGCCGCATCATGCGCAAGGCTGCCCAGCTCTCCCGTGTCGAACGGGAGGAAGACGACGCCGAACGCAGGCCCTTGAACCTCTCCTGGTTGCGCTATCTCAACCGCGTCGCCGCCTTCTGCGCCTTCATCCTGCTGGCGGTGCTGCTGGTCAAACCCATTGGCGTCCCCCTCGACGAGTTTGTCATCCACGTCACCGGCGCCGACCACTTCTTCGCCGCCTCGGTGCCCTGAGACCAGAAAAATTATCTCCTGACGCAAAAGGCCCCGCCAATCCGGCGGGGCCTTTTGCTTTCTTCTGGATCAGGCTGGCTTTAGTTGGTTTCCGTCGCCAGCTCCTCTTCCTCCAGATCCCGGGCGGCGGCCGGAGCCGGCTTGAGCACCAGGGCCGGTTTGCCCTCGCGCAGGGTCATGGTCAGGGCGGCACCGGCAATCAGCATCACCCCGGCAGCGAGGAAGGAGGAGGTGAAGCTGCCGGAAGCGGCCTTGAGCATTTCGGCGACCCGCACCAGCACGAAGGCCCCCACGCCCCAGGCAGAGAAGAGGATGCCGTAGTTCATGCCGAAGTTCTTCAGCCCCCACAGGTCCTTGGCCAGGGAGGGGAACAGGGCCAGGTTGGTGCCATAGTTGAAACCGATGAAGGTCGCCAACAGCACCAGCACCACGGCTCTGGAGTTGCCCCCGATGACGAACATGGCGGCGAACATCAGCAGGGCCTGGAAGGCGAGCATGATGGCCAGGGTGTTGGCCCGGCCGATCTTGTCGGAGACGATACCGGCCACGATCCGCCCGGCGGCGTTGCCGACGGCCATGATCGCCACGGCCAGGAAGGCCATCTCGCCCATGCTCTGCTTGGCCATGCCTGCCACGCTGCCGATCACCATCAGGCCGGCGCCGGCGCCGATGAAGAAGGTCGCCCAGAGGGTGTAGAATTTGCCGGTGCCCAGCACCTGCATCGGGGTCAGATTCTCCACCACCGAAGCTTTGGCCTTGGCTGCGCCGGGGGTGGCGGCAGGCACATAGCCGGCCGGGGGATTACGGATCAGCAGCGCCAGGGCCGACACCACCACCGCAAAGGCGACCCCGAACAGGAACATCGACTGCTGCAGGCCGCGGGTTACCAGCAGGTACTTGGCCAGGGGAGCGATGTAGACGGAGGCGAGGCCGAACCCGCTGACCACGATCCCCGCCACCAGGCCGGTCCTGGCGGGCGGGAACCACTTGAGGGCCGGCGGGGTGGCGGCGCTGTAGCCGAAGCCGATGCCGGCACCGGCCAGCACGCCGAAGCCCAGCACCCAGCTCCAGTACTCGGTGCTCTGGGCGGCCAGAATGAAGCCGGCGCCGACCAGCAGGCCGCCAAGCATGCAGGTCAGCCGGGGACCGAACTTGTCCTGGATTTTGCCGGCCAGGATCATGGCCGCGGCGAACACCAGACAGGCCACGGCATAGGGGTCGTTGACCGAGGCCGGATCCCAGTTGAAGGCCCCTTCGCCCCCCTTGCTGATCGATTCGGTGATGGCCCCCTTGAAGATACTCCAGGCATAGAGCACCCCCAGCGCGAGGTTGATGCCGGTACCGGCCAGAACGACACTCCAGCCTTGCTGTTTGTTGCTCTGCGTCGTTGTCATGATGCGTTCCTCCTTGGGTTGGATGGGTGAATCGGTGTACTGCATGGCGATGTAGCGCATCTGAAAGGGGAGCGGCCAACGCACCCGGAAGGGTCGGACCAGCGGCTTGCCCGCCTTGGCCCCTGCGGTCGCCGCCGTTGCGACCGGATAAGGTTCCCGCTCGACTGCCCGCGCCGCCACCCGTTGCGGCCAGGGGTTGCGCAGGGCCAGCCGCTGGTACTGGGAGCACTCCTGGTAACGGCAGCGGCAGTAGGTCACCATGGTGCGCACGTCATGGGGGGAGATGTAGCCGAAGCCGACGTCGCAGACATCCTCGTTCAAGCGGTAGTAAGGGCAGATCTGGTCGTCCGTCATGGGCACCTCGGGCCGCTGGCCGGTTGAAACTGACGCCTTTGCGTATACGGAATGAGCAATGCCCATACCAATGTTTTAAATTTTTTTATAAAAACATTTTTTCTGTTTATTTTCAGTTATTTGAAGGTTGTTTTTCAGGATTAGAGAGGTAGTTGAAAGAGGTCTGGTTTTTGCGTGGATGCAAATTCTCGGGCAGGTCACGAGGCCCTTGGAGAGAGATCAAGGCACCGGAAAACACCTTTGAACTCCGCCTGAAATCTGGTCTGGCAGGGATTGGAAAGAGGTTTTCGAACAGCGGTTTGCGGGGCTGCGATTGGCGGGCAGCGGATTTTTGCAGAAATGCAAAAACCCCTGTCCTTGACCAAGGTCAAGGACAGGGGCTACCCATCCATGCGATGCTGCATTCGTCTGCCGGTGAGCCGGCGGACCCTCAACCTCCTGCAGAAAACCGGAATAGCCTCATGTCTTCTCGATTCTTTCGGACGCCCCAGCGCTGGCGCGAGCTGTGCCAGGTGATGCTGCTGGCCTGGACCGCCTGGGCCGGCATCCAGTTCGGTCTGTTCGTGCGTCATTTCGAAACCGCCGGAGCCACCCCCCTTTACCTGCGCCCCCCCAGCATCGAGGCCTTTCTCCCCATTGGCGCCCTGGTCAGCCTCAAGCACTGGTGGGCCAGCGGCTCCATCCATCCCGTCCACCCGGCGGCGCTGGTGCTGTTCCTGACCTTCGTCGGCATGAGCCTGCTGGCGAAGAAGTCCTTCTGCGCCTGGCTATGTCCCGTGGGGACCCTCTCCGACTGGTGCTGGCGGCTGGGGCGGCGCCTGTTTCGCCGGAATTTCGACCTGTGGCTCCCCTTGGACCTGCTGTTGCGCAGCCTCAAGTACCTGCTGCTGCTGTTCTTCGTCAAATTGATCCTGATCGACATGCCGGCGCCGGCGCTGGCCGGCTTTCTCGACGCCCCCTACTGGGCCATCAGCGACGTGAAGATGCTGCACTTCTTCGCCGCCCCGAGTACCACCACCCTGGTCGTCGTCGGGGTACTGGCAGTGGCCAGCCTGCCGCTGAAAAACCCCTGGTGCCGCTATTTGTGCCCCTACGGCGCCCTGCTCGGCCTCGCCAGCCTGCTCAGCCCCTTCAAGGTCCGCCGCCGTGCGGAGGCCTGCACCGGTTGCCGGCGCTGCAGCCGCAACTGCCCGGCAAGCCTGCCGGTGCACGCAAAAAGCGTGATCAGCTCCGCCGAGTGCAGCGGTTGCCTCTCCTGTGTCAGCCAATGCGCCCCCGCGGCTCTGGCCATGACCCCGCCGGGGCGCCCCTGGCCCCGTTGGGCCTTCCCCCTGGCGGTGCTCGGCCTGTTCGCCGGCGGGGTCCTGGCAGGAATGCTCGGCGGCCACTGGCAGACCAGCCTCGGCTACCAGGATTACCTGCAGCTGATCCCCCTGGCGCCCCGCTTGGGGCATTGAGTTTTCAACCAGCACCTCCGCAAAACACACGGGGAGGGGCGCCGCCCTGGACGCCCCTCCCCGTGTGTTTTGCACTTATCTCTGTGCCTCGACCTTGACCGCTACTCGACCCGTTTCGGCGCTATCGCCTCAAGCCTCCAGATTTCAGCGTTGTATTCCCGCATGGTGCGGTCGGTGGAGAAGTGGCCGCTGCAGGCGCTGTTGAGGATGCTCATGCGGACCCAGCGCTCCCGGTCCTGGTAGGCGGCGGCCGCCTGGCGCTGGGCCTCGACGTAGCCGCGGAAGTCCGCAGCCACCAGCCAGGGGTCGTGGGGATTGGTGATAGCCTGGATGATGGGGTCGAAGATGTTGGGTTCGAACTGGTTGAAGTGGCCGCTCTGCAGCAGCCCCAGCACCCGCCGCAGATCCTCGTCGGCGGCGATGAGGGCGGCCGGGTCGTAGTGCCGGCGGGTCGCCTCCACTTCTTCGGCGGTGAGTCCGAAGAGGAAGAAGTTCTCTGCTCCCACCTCTTCGCGGATTTCGATGTTGGCCCCGTCCAGGGTGCCGATGGTCACCGCACCGTTCATCATGAACTTCATGTTGCCGGTGCCCGAGGCCTCCTTGCCGGCGGTGGAGATCTGCTCGGAGAGATCGGTGCCGGGGCAGATGATCTCCATCGCCGTCACCCGGTAATTGGGGAAGAAGGCGACCTTGAGGCGGCCGTCGACCTGGGGGTCGGAGTTGACCACTCCCGCGACGTTATTGACCAGCTTGATGATCCGCTTGGCCATGGCGTAGCCCGGCGCCGCCTTGCCGCCGATGAGCACGCAGCGGTCGGTCCAGCCGTCGAGGTCGCCTCGCTTGAGGCGGTCGTAGAGGTGGATGACGTGCAGGATGTTGAGCAGTTGCCGCTTGTATTCGTGAATCCGCTTGACCTGCACATCGAACATCGCCCGGGGATCGAAGCGCACCCCGCACTCCTGCTCCACCACCGCCGCCAGCCGCTTCTTGTTGGCCTGTTTGACGGCGTGCCAGCGCTGACGGAAGGCGGCATCCTCGGCCAGGGGGACGAGCCGCTTGAGCTGGTCGAGGTCGGCAACCCATCCCTCGCCGAGGGTTTCCGTCACCAGGTCCCGCAGCGCGGGGTTGCACCAGGCCAGCCAACGCCGGGGGGTGACGCCGTTGGTCTTGTTGTTGAACTTCTCCGGCCACAGCTCGCAGAAGTCGCGGAACAGCCCTTCCCGCAGCAGCTTGGAATGCAGGGCGGCCACGCCGTTGACGGAGAAGCTGCCGACGATGGCCAGGTAGGCCATGCGCACCATCCGCACCGGCCCCTCCTCGATGATCGACATGCGCCGCAGGCGGTGGGCGTCGCCGGGCCAGCGCTGCGCCACCTCGGCCAGGAAACGGGCGTTGAGTTCGTAGATGATGTCGAGCAGTCGCGGCAGCAGCTGTTCGAACAGCCGTACCGGCCACTTTTCCAGGGCTTCGGGAAGCAGGGTGTGGTTGGTGTAGGCCATGGTGCGGCGCACGATGTTCCAGGCCTCGTCCCAGCTCAGGCAGTGGTCGTCGAGCAGCAGGCGCATCAGCTCGGGAACGCAGATGGCCGGGTGGGTGTCGTTGAGCTGGAAGACGTTCTTGGCGGCGAAACTCTCCAGTTCGATCCCCTCGGTGCCGACCCATTGGGCCAGCACGTCCTGCAGGCTGG
>CAZYXS010000140.1:0-8663 GCA_964650955.1 uncultured Desulfuromonadales bacterium
CCCGACGGCACTCTGGTGCCGCTACCCAAGCCGGCGGTGGACACCGGCATGGGGCTGGAGCGCATCACCACCGTCATGCAGGGGACCAAGTCCAACTACGACACCGACCTGCTGCGGGGGATCGTCGCCTACGTCGAGGAGCTCAGCGGCAAGCGCTACGGTGCCGACCGCGACCACGACGTTTCCATGCGGGTCATGGCCGACCACAGCCGCGCCACAGCCTTCCTCATCGCCGACGGCGTGCTCCCCTCCAACGAGGGGCGCGGCTACGTGCTGCGCCGCATCATGCGCCGCGCCATGCGCCATGCCAAGATGCTCGGCTTCGAGGATCCGGTGCTGTACAAGACCGCGGTCTTCGTCCTCCAGTTCATGGCCGGCGCCTACCCGGCCGAGGCCCAGCGTAAGGAGTTCGTCGCCCGGGTGGTGCAGAACGAGGAGGAGCGCTTCATCCAGACCCTCGGCAACGGCCTGCGCATCCTGCAGGAGGAGCTCGCCCGCCAGCGGGAGGCCGGCTCGACCACCATCCCCGGCCCCGCCCTGTTCAAGCTCTACGACACCTACGGCTTCCCCACCGACCTGACCGCCGACATCGTCCGCAAGGACGGTTTCGACATCGATGTGGCCGGCTTCGAGGCCTGCATGGACCAGCAGCGCAAAAAGGCCCGGGAGCACTGGAAAGGGTCGGGGGAGGAGGCGATTTCCGCCATCTACCGCGGCCTGGTGGAGCAGGGGCTGAGCGTCGAATTTCGCGGCTACCAGGGGCTGGAAGCCAGCAGCAGCGTCGGCGCCATCCTCAAGGATGGCGAAATGGTCAGCCAGGCCGAGGTTGGCCAGCAGGTGGAAGTGATCACCGCCGCCACCCCCTTCTACGGAGAGTCGGGGGGGCAGCTGGGAGACCGCGGCCAGATCCTCGGCCCGGGCCTGCGGGTGCGGGTGGAAGAAACCCGCAAGCCCCTGCCCAACCTGTACGTGCACCAGGGAGTCATCGAAGAGGGGACCCTCGCCCTCGGCCAGCAGGTCGAGCTCCAGGTCGACGCCGCCGCCCGCCAGGCCACGGCCCTCAACCATACCGCCACCCACATCCTGCATGCGGTGCTGGTGGAGGTGCTGGGAGACCATGTCAAGCAGGCCGGCTCGCTGGTGGCCCCGGAGCGGTTGCGCTTCGACTTCAACCACTTCTCGGCGGTCAGCGCCGAGGAACTGCGGCGGATCGAAAACGAGGTCAACCGCCGGGTGCGGGAGAATCGCCCGGTGGAAACCCACGAAATGGAGATCGACGAAGCCATCGCCGCCGGCGCCACCGCCCTGTTCGGCGAGAAGTACGGCGAGCGCGTGCGGGTGGTCAATCTCGGCGATTTCAGCAAGGAACTCTGCGGCGGCACCCACACCGAGGCCGCCGGCGACATCGGCCTGTTCAAGATCGTGCAGGAGACCGGCATCGCCGCCGGGGTGCGGCGCATCGAGGCGGTGACCGGCGCCCGGGCCCTGGAGCTGGTGCAGCAGCAGGAGGATGCCGTCGGCCGCATCGCCCATCTGGTCAAGACCGACCGTTCGATGCTGGAGAACCGGCTGCAGAAACTCCTCGAGCGGCAGAAGGAACTGGAGCGGGAGGTGGAATCGCTGCAGGGCAAGCTCAACGCCGGGGCGGCGGCGGAGATGCTCGCCAAGGTGCAGGATGTCGCCGGGGTGAAGCTGCTCGCCACCCGGGTGGCCGGCGCCGACGCCAAGGGGCTGCGGGATCTGGCCGACCAGCTGCGGGACCGCCTCGGTTCCGGGGTGGTGGTGCTCGGCGGCGTCGCCGAGGGCAAGGCCAACCTGCTCGCCGCCGTCACCAAGGACCTGACCGGCAAGCTGCACGCCGGCAAGCTGGTGGGAGCCTTGGCCGAGCGGGTCGGGGGCAAGGGGGGCGGTCGCCCCGACCTCGCCGAGGCCGGCGGCAGCCAACCCGAGCAGCTTGATGCCGCCCTGGCTGCAGCCGCCGAGCTGGTGGCCGGCCAGCTGAATTAAAGCCTCTGCGTAAACAGCAAAGCGCCGCCGACCTGCTATACTGGCAGTCGGTTTGCCACGGTCCCGCCGACAGCGGCGGGGCCGAGCCCGGGCCTTCCCTCGGAAGCCCAGTCATCGCGCGCGGAGGGGAACTTGCGTCAGGAAATGTCAGTCACGCCGCGGTTGCGCCAGGAACAGGACCGCGGAGGAATCCTGGTGGTCGACGACGAGTCGGTGATCCGGGATCTCTGCGCCAAGGTGCTCAAAGGCTACCGCATCTACCACGCCGCCGACGGCGAAGAGGCGCTCCAGGTCATCGCCCGGGAGCCGGTGGACGTGGTGCTCACCGACGTCATGATGCCGCGCATGAACGGTATCGACCTGCTGGAGACCATCAAGGCCCAGCAGCCGACCATGGCGGTGGTGATCATGACCGGCTACGGGGACCGCGAGACCATCCTGCGGGCCCTCAAGGCCGACGCCGATGATTTCATCAGCAAGCCGATCAACCTGCTGCAGTTGCAGACCACCATCCAGAAAGTGCTGGAGAAGCAGGCCCTCAAGGCGGAACTGCTGCAACTCAAGCGCATGGATCGGCTCAAGACCGACTTCCTCGGCCTGGTCTCCCACAAGCTCAAGACCCCGATCACCGCCATTTCCCTGTTCATCCAGAACCTGGCCCGAGGGATCGGTGACCCCGACGACCCGGGCTTCCGCCAGACCCTCGATTTGATCCTGGAGGAGTCGAACTATCTCGGCTACCTGATCAAGGACCTGCTGTTCTACAGCGATGTGGTGCTGCAGGAAAGCCCGCAGCGCCTGGAACGGATCAACCCCCGGGATCTGGCCATGGAGTCCCTCGGCCAACTGGAGAGTTACTACAACAACAAAGGGGTGAATTTCCGGCACGACTTCCCGGTGGAACTGCCCGACCTTGACCTCGACCGACGGCAGATCGGTTTCGTCCTCTATGCCCTGCTGGAGAACGCCCTCAAGTTCACCCCCCGCGGCGGGTTGGTGACTTTGCGGGGCAGCCTCGAGGAGGACGGAGTTCGCCTCAGCATCGAGGACAATGGCCCCGGCATCCCGGCGGAGGAACTGCCCAAGGTGTTCGAAAAATTCTACCAGGTCGATCCCGACAACACCGGCCAGGTGCGCGGTTTCGGCCTCGGCCTGTTCTATGCCCGGCAGTTTGCCAAGAACCATGGCGCCTCGATTCAGTTGGAGAGCAGTCCGGCCGGTACCAGGGCCTCGCTGATCCTGCCCCGAACCCGGCGCTGAACCCGGGCAGTGGCCCGTTTCTGCCGCGTCTGGCGCCTGTTTTCCGACAGCCGCCGGGGGCGGCATTTTGCTTTTGTTGGCTGCGCCCCTGTGTTATATTCCCCTTATTTTTTCCGGCGGTTTTCCCGCCTGCGCGACGAGGTTTAGCATGTTTCGCGGAACCACCATCATCTGCCTGCGCAAGGAGGGCCAGGTGGCCCTGGCCGGTGACGGCCAGGTGACCCTCGGCTCCACCGTCATGAAGCATGGCGCCTGCAAGGTGCGCCGGATGCACAACGGCAAGGTCCTGGCCGGGTTCGCCGGCAGCACCGCCGACGCCTTCACCCTGTTCGAGAAGTTCGACGCCAAGCTGCAGGAGTTCCGCGGCAACCTGCAGCGTGCCGCCGTGGCCCTGGCCAAGGACTGGCGCACCGACCGCATGCTGCGCCGCCTGGAGGCGCTGCTGATCGTGGCCGATGCGGACCACACCCTGATACTCTCCGGCACCGGCGACGTCATCGAGCCCGACGACGGCATCGCCGCCATCGGCTCCGGCGGCAGCTACGCCCTGGCCGCCGCCCGCGCCCTGCAGGCCCACTCGGCCCTGCCGGCCCGGGAGATCGTGCTGGAGGCGATGAAGATCGCCGCCAACATCTGCGTCTACACCAACGACCAGATCATCGTGGAGACCCTGCCGTGACCAACTTCACCCCCCGCGAGATCGTCTCCGAACTCGACCGCTACATCGTTGGCCAGAAGGACGCCAAGCGCGCCGTGGCCGTGGCCCTGCGCAACCGCTGGCGGCGCCAGCAGGTGCCGGCGGAGCTGCGCGAAGAGATCGCGCCGAAAAACATCATCATGATCGGCCCCACCGGGGTCGGCAAGACCGAGATCGCCCGCCGCCTGGCCAAACTGGCCCAGGCCCCCTTCATCAAGGTCGAGGCGAGCAAGTTCACCGAGGTCGGCTACGTGGGGCGCGACGTGGAAAGCATGGTGCGCGACCTGGTGGAGCTGGCGGTGATCATGATCAGGGAGGAGGAATCCCAGGCGGTGCGGGTCAAGGCCGAGGACCTGGCCGAGGACCGCCTCCTCGACCTGCTGCTGCCCGGGGAGGCCAGCAGCCTCGCCGCCGCGGGGGCCCAGCTCGAGAGCCGGGATGCGACCCGGGACAAGCTGCGCAAGCTGCTGCGCCGGGGCGACCTCAACGACCGCTACGTGGAGATCGAAACCCAGGAGGTGAAGATGCCGATGATGGACATCCTCACCCCGCCGGGCAACGAGGAGATGGGGAGCAGCATCAAGGAGATGTTCGGCAACCTGTTCCCGAAAAAGACCAAGCGGCGCCGGGTCAAGGTGGCCGAGGCGCGGGAGATCCTGGTCAACACCGAGGCCGAGAAGCTGGTGGACATGGACAAGGTCCACACCCTGGCCAAGGAGCGCACCGAGCAGAGCGGCATCATCTTCATCGACGAGATCGACAAGATCGCCAGCCGCGAGGGGGGGCACGGCCCCGAGGTCTCCCGGGAGGGGGTGCAACGGGACATCCTGCCCATCGTCGAGGGGAGCACCGTCAACACCAAGTACGGGCCGGTCAAGACCGACCACATCCTGTTCATCGCCGCCGGCGCCTTCCACGTCTCCAAGCCCTCGGACCTGATTCCCGAGCTGCAGGGGCGCTTCCCCATCCGGGTGGAGCTG
Organism: uncultured Desulfuromonadales bacterium; assembly: GCA_964650955.1. Taxonomy (GTDB): domain Bacteria; phylum Desulfobacterota; class Desulfuromonadia; order Desulfuromonadales; family CAZYXS01; genus CAZYXS01. The sequence goes on from CAZYXS010000140.1 coordinate 4,945, forward strand.
GAGAGCCTGGGCGAAGAGGACTTCGTGCGCATCCTCACCGAGCCGCGCAACGCCCTGCTGCGCCAGTACGAGGCGCTGCTGCGCACCGAGGGGATCGAGCTGCGGTTCGCCAACGACGCGGTGCACGAACTGGCCCGCACCGCCGCCAGCGTCAACGAGCGCACCGAAAACATCGGCGCCCGGCGGCTGCACACCATCATGGAGAAGCTGCTCGAGGATCTCTCCTTCGACGCCCCGGAGATCCGTGAGCGCTGCATCGAAATCAATGCCGACTATGTGCGCCAGCGCCTCGGCGCCATCGTCAGGGACGAGGACCTGTCGCGGTATATTCTGTAGGGGCGCACCGCCGAGCGCCCTGGTTCTTGGTCGGATGAAACGGATTGGGCGCACATCGGTGCGCCCCTACAGCCCATTCAAGGATTTTCCTCATGCAGGAGTTGATCAACAAGGCCAAGGTTCTGATGGAGGCGCTCCCCTATATCCAGCGCTTCGCCGGCAAGACCATCGTCATCAAGTACGGCGGCCACGCCATGGCCGACGAGGCCCTCAAGGAATCCTTCGCCCGCGACGTGGTGCTGCTCAAATCCCTGGGGATCAACCCGGTCATCGTCCACGGCGGCGGCCCGCAGATCAACGACACCCTCAAGCGCTACGGCATCGTCTCCCAGTTCGTGCGCGGCATGCGGGTCACCGACGCCGAGACCATGTCGGTGGTGGAAATGGTGCTGACCGGCCAGGTCAACAAGGAGGTGGTCGGTCACCTCAACCAGCACGGCGGCCGCGCCGTCGGCCTCTGCGGCAAGGACGGCGGGCTGCTGCTGTGCGAGAAGCTGCTGCAGGAGGTCAAGGACGAGCAGGGCCAGGTCGAACTGGTGGACATCGGCTTTGTCGGCAATGTGGTCGAGGTCAACCAGGAGCTGGTGCGGACCCTGGAGCAGGGGCGCTTCATCCCGGTGATCGCGCCGGTGGGGGTCGGTCGCCAGGGGGAGAGCTACAACGTCAACGCCGACCTGGTCGCCGGCCGGGTGGCCGGGGCGCTGAAGGCCGAGAAGCTGATGCTGCTCACCGACGTGGAAGGGGTCAAGGACAAGTCCGGCACCCTGCTCAGCAGTATCGCCCTGGGGGATGTACCCCGGCTGGTGGACGACGGCACCATCTCGGGAGGGATGATCCCCAAGGTCGAGTGCTGCGTGGACGCCCTCAACGAGGGGGTGCGCAAAGCCCACATCGTCGACGGCCGGGTGCAGCACGCGGTGCTGCTGGAGATCTTCACCGACGGCGGCGTGGGGACGGAGATTCGGAAGTAGAGAGCAGAGCAAAACGGTGCCAATCCCATGACGCGCACAGACAAGATCACCTACTGGGTCACCTCGGCGGACCAGGACTGGGCCGTGGCGGGGCATTTGTTCGAGAAGCAAGACTATAGTTACGCCCTGTTTTTCGGTCACCTGACCCTCGAGAAAATGTTGAAAGCAGTGATCGTCGCCCGGACCGGAGAAACGCCCCCCTTCACTCACCGGCTTCCGTTTTTGGCCGAACGGGCCGAGCTGGAATTGAATTCTGAGCAACTCGACCTGCTGGAGGCGGTCACCGACTTCAACCTCGAGGCCCGATATCCGGACGAAAAGTTTACCTTCCGGGAAAAGTGCACCAGGGATTTTACCGCCTCCTACATGGGGCAGATTGAGGAAATGCGGGCATGGCTCAGCCAAATACTGCCATAATCAAGGCGCTTCGCAGGTATATCCAGTCCCTTGAGGATCACGGCATCCGGGTGGAACAGGCCTTCCTTTTCGGCTCCTTTGCAAAGGGGACTGACCACGAGGAAAGCGATATCGACCTGGCCCTGGTTTCCGACTCCTTCAGTGGCAACCGTTTCGATGACCGACGACGGATCGTCCCCCTGCGCCGCACCATCGACAACCGGATCGAACCGATGCCCTTCCGGCCCGAACGGTTTGCCGAAGGGGGCAACCTGGTGGACGAAATAAAAAAAGAAGGCATTCGCCTGGACCTGCACTAGGCGAATTATCACCTGGAACCGTAGCCTATCAGGCTCTTATCGAGGTCGCCATGAACTCTGAACAATGGATCGCCCGCTCCGAGCGGGTCATCATGAAAACCTACGGCCGCTATCCCATCGTGCCGGTGCGCGGGCTCGGCTGCGAGCTCTGGGACGCCGACGGCAAGCGGTATCTCGACTTTCTCGCCGGGGTGGCGGTGAACAACCTCGGCCACTGCCATCCACGGGTGGTCAAGGCGATCCAGGAGCAGGCAGCGACGCTGATCCACTGCTCCAACTACTACCAGATCCCCCAGCAGATCGAACTGGCCGAACTGCTCTGCGGCCACTGCTTCGCCGACCAGGCGTTTTTCTGCAACAGCGGCGCCGAGGCCAACGAGGCGGCGATCAAGCTCGCCCGCAAATACAGCCGGGAGAACCACGGTCCGGAGCGCTACCGCATCATCACCGCCGCCGAGTCCTTCCATGGCCGCACCCTGGCCACCGTCTCCGCCACCGGCCAGGAGAAGGTGCAGCGTTTCTTCGACCCGCTGCTGCACGGCTTCACCCATGTCCCCTTCAACGACCTGGCCGCCCTCGAGGCCGCCGTCACCCCGGAAACCTGCGCCATCATGCTCGAGCCGATCCAGGGCGAAGGGGGGATCAATGTACCCTCGCTGGAGTACATGCGGGGGGTGCGCCAGCTCTGCGATGAAAAACAGCTGCTGCTGATCTTCGACGAGGTGCAGACCGGCATGGGGCGCACCGGCAAGCTCTTCGCCCACGAGCATTTCGGCATCGCCCCGGACATCATGACCCTGGCCAAGGCCCTCGCCGGCGGCGCTCCCATCGGCACCATGCTGGCCCGCGCGCAGGTGGCGGCGGCCTTCACCCCCGGCACCCACGGCTCGACCTTCGGCGGCAATCCGCTGATGGCCACGGCCGCTCTGGCGGCGGTGCGCACCCTGCTCGAGGAGGGGCTGCTGGACCAGGCCATGAGCCGCGGCGCCTATCTCACCCTCAAGCTGGAGCAGCTCAAAGCCCGCTACTCCTTCGTGCAGCAGGTGCGGGGCATCGGCCTGATGATCGGCATGGGCCTCGCCATCCCCGGAGGCGATATCGTCAAGCAGGGGCATGAGCGGGGGGTGCTGCTCAACTGCACCCACGACACCGTGCTGCGCTTCGTGCCGCCGCTCACCGTGAGCGAGGCGCAGATCGACGAAATGATCACCATTCTCGACGGCATTTTCGCCGAGATCTAAGAGACCCGGCGCCCGTCTATGTCCCGGCGCTGATGACACAGGAGTATTTTTCGAAGTGAAACGCGACTTTCTTTCCCTGGCCGACTGGACCCGTGACGACCTCGAGCAGATTTTCGAACTGACCCGCGACCTCAAGGCGAAGCAGAAACGGCGGGAGCCCCATCGCCTCCTCGAAGGCAAGACCCTGGCGATGATTTTCGAGAAGAGCTCCACCCGCACCCGGGTCAGCTTCGAGGTCGGCATGTTCCAGCTCGGCGGCCACGCCCTGTTCCTCTCCTCCGGCACGACCCAGATCGGCCGCGGCGAGCCGATCAAGGACACCGCCCGGGTCATGGCCCGCTACTGCGACGGCATCATGATCCGCACCTATTCCCACCAGGCGGTGACGGAACTGGCGCGCTGGTCCGACGTCCCGGTGATCAACGGCCTGACCGACCTCTACCACCCCTGCCAGG
>CAZYXS010000141.1:0-8488 GCA_964650955.1 uncultured Desulfuromonadales bacterium
GCGAGCAGGAGGCCCGCGGCATCGTCCAGGCCGGCCGCTCGATGCTCGACTCCATCGTCGACGTGCGCACCCCGCGCATTCTGCTGATCCTGCGCAACGCCTTCGGCGGCGCCTACGCCTCCTACAACAACTACCCCACCGGCGCCGACCTGGTGCTGGCCCTGCCCACCACCCGCCTGGCGGTCATGGGCCCGGCCGGCAAGGAGTCCGTTTACAAGGACGAGCTGCGCAAGCTGCGCGACGCGGTCAAGGACCGGGTCAAGGCGGGCACCAGCGAGCGGGTTGGCGCCGGCATGGACGGCGCCGAAGCCAGGAAAGAGGCCGAGAAGGAGGCCGCCGACTGGCTGCGCCTGCGCGAGGCCGAGCTCAACCTGCGCTACGAGAAGGAACTGATGAACCCGAAGGAGGCCCTGAGCCTCGGTTCCATCTCCTCCATCGTGATGCCCACCGACCTGCGCAAGGTCCTCGGTGAGAACATGAATTTCTTCCTGCGCCACTACAAGCCCTCCTCCATGGGCGGGGTGCAGCGCGAGTTCCATTGATCACTGACGACCCTAACGGTTCATTTTCCGGGATTTCGATTGGAGATAGATGACGATGTCACAGACCCTTGACCATTACAAAGACAACCCCCTGATTCATCGCGACCGCCGCCTCAGCCAGTCCCCCTCCGCCTGGGTCCGTTCCTTCGCCTGCGAGGACCTCAAACCGCTGATCGTCTGCCGCGGCCCGATCCGCAAGGAGGCCATGGACGTCTACGAGGAGATGGGGATCAGCCATTACGGCATCCTGCTCTCGGAGAAGGATTCCATCGTCTACCCCAACGCCCTGGCTCCCGAACTGCGCCAGCTCACCGACTCCACCCGCGTCCACCGGGTGCCCGACTACACCGGGGCGAGCAAGGAGGAGCGCGTCGAGCGCATCGGCCAGATCATCCAGATCGCCAAGGACAACGGCTACTGCTCGATCTTCGCCGGCTACGGCTTCATGGCCGAGGACGAGGAGTTCGTCGCCGCCATCGAAAGGGCCGGTCTCAACTTCATCGGTCCCTGCTCCGCTACCCAGGCCGGCGCCGGCAAGAAGGACGAAGCCAAGCGCACCGCCCTCAAGGTCGACGTCAGCGTCACCCCCGGCATCAACAACGTCACCGCCCTGACCCTGCTGAAGAAGCACCCGACCCGCGAGAGCCTGCTGGCCCTGGTGCAGGCCGAGGGGCTGCAGGTCGACCCCAGGGTGCTGGGTGATGCCGCCCTCCCCCTGGAGGCCCTGGCCGACCAGATCCTGTTCGCCTCTTACGCCAAGGGGATCGACCTGTTCTCGGTGGAGGAGCTTTGCGCCCAGGTGCGGGCGGAAGTGGCCGGCATGTTCGCCAAGTACCCGCAGGCCCGGATCCGCCTCAAGGCCATCGGCGGCGGCGGCGGCAAGGGGCAGCGCATCCTCGGCGCCTCCCTGCTGACCCTCAAGCAGCCGACCCCCGAGCAGATCGCCAAGGCCGCTGCCGACGCTCCCGGCATGGTTCGGGAGATTCTCAACGAGGTCAAGGCCAACGGCATCGGCGACAACAAGAACGTGCTCATCGAGCTCAACATCGAGCAGACCCGTCATAACGAGATCCAGCTGCTCGGCAACGGCGACTGGTGCATCTCCCTGGGGGGGCGCGACTGCTACCTCCAGATGCACGAGCAGAAGCTGCTCGAAGTCTCCGTCACCCAGGAAGGGTTGGCCGCGGCTATCGCCAAGGCTCGCGCCGCCGGCAACGAGGTGGAGGCCAAGGCCCTCGAGACCGATCTGAAGGTGCTGCAGCGCATGGAGGAGGAATCGGCCCGCTTCGGCAAGGTCGTCGGCCTCGACTCCGCCTCGACTTTCGAGTGCATCGTCGACCGTGACCGCCACTACTTCATGGAGGTCAACACCCGCATCCAGGTCGAGCACCGGGTCACCGAGCTCTGCTACAGCCTCAAGTTCACCAACCCCGACGACCCCAACGACTTCTTCGTTGTCGAGTCGCTGGTGGAGGCCATGGCGCTCCTCGCCCGCCACCGCAAGCGGGTCCCCAAGCCCGAGCGCTTCATCCGCTTCAACGCCGCGGTGGAAGCCCGCCTCAACGCCACCGACGCCTCCCTCTCTCCCCACGCCGGGGGGATGATCCGCTACTGGACCAAGCCCATCGAGGGGGAGATCCGGGACGATCAGGGGATCAGCATGGTCAACCCCGACACCGGCCTGTTCATGCAGTACAAGGTTGCCGGGGCCTACGACTCCAACATCGCCCTGCTGCTGACCAAGGGGGAAGACCGCAAGGACAGCTACGACCAACTGGCCCGGGTCATCTGCAACACCAAGATCCGCGGCACCGACCTGGCCACCAACCTCGAGTTCCACTACGGCCTGGTCAACTGGTTCCGGGGCACCAACGTCCACGCCAAGCCGACCACCCGTTTCGTCGTCCCCTACCTGACCCTGGTCGGGCTGCTCAAGGAAGAGGCCAACAAGCTCGATCCGGTCTATGCCTTTCTGCAGATGAAGAAACACTACGCCCAGAAGATCACCGAAATGTTCGCCGATCAGCCCGATGTGCTGTCCAAGGAGCTGAAAAACATCTCGGAGCTGCTCGATCGCAAGGGGACCCTGATCACCCGGCCGATGGAGGTGCTGCTCAATGACCCGCACCTGCTCTCCGGCTGGCTGAGTCTGAACCGCAAGAACTTCCGCATCGAGGGGGGGAAGGTGGTCTGGCTGCGCAATCCCCTGGTGGTACTCGAGGAGACCTACGACTACCTCAACATGAGCTATCGCCCCGAGGAGCCGGCCGCCGAGGTGATCTGGAGCCACGACCACGAACTGCTGCAGAAAGGACTGCGCTTCTACGCCACCCTGCGGGAGACGTTCGGTCTCGACAAGGAATCCTACTTCCGCCTCAACGAAATCCTGCAGAGCGCCGCGCCCCAGGGGGGCATGGATGCGGCGACCTGGGGCCAGGTGCAGTCCTCCCACTTTGGCTTCGAGGCCGGTCTGGAACTGCTCGGTATCGTCTTCCTGGTGGCCGAGAAGGTCAACTTCTGGGACCTGCGGGTGGAGCCGGATCTGGAGATCGTCATCCCCGAGTACCTCAACGATTCGGAGTTGCAGGGTCGCATGAAGAAGGTGCTGGTTCCCCCGCCGGCCACCAAGGCCGACGAGATCGCGGCGGTGTGCGGGGGTATGTACTACGGCCAGGAAGCCCCCGGCATGCCCCCCTTCATCACCGAAGGGATGCACTTCGAGAAGGGGCAGCCCCTCTACATCATCGAAGTCATGAAGATGTTCAACAAGGTTCCGGCACCTTTCTCCGGCACCATCGACAAAATCCTGATGACCGGCGCCGACGGCACCATCGTCGCCAAGGGGCAGCCGCTGTTCAAAGTCACCCCCGACGAGAAGTTCGTCGAGGTCGATGTCAAGGAAGTGGAGCGGGCGAAGCGGGCCCGCACCTCCGAATACCTGCAGGCCGTTCTGGGCTGACCGGTTTCAAGCCGCGAAAAAAAGCCAGCCCCCGCCTCGATGGTCGGTGGGGGTTGGCTTTTTGCGTTGGCGGGCGGCGGGAAGAAAGCAAGACCGCGAGGCAGGGATGACAGCAGAGGAGGCAGATGGAAAAACTAGATGGCCCAGCCGTAGTCGTCGCCGTCCACACACTCGGCCAGCGCTTCGAGGAAGCTGTTTTTCTGGCTGTCGCGGATTACTTCGGTCAGGCCGTGATTGACCGACCAGGTGCTGGCGCAGATGGCGCATTCCCGGATCTCCTCGGCGAATCCCTCGCAGCGCAGTTGCAGGGTCTGGAATTCCTGGCTTTTACAGACCGGGCATCGCATGGTGACCTCCTTTGTGTTATGTGGTTTTTTTATCCAAAAATGGAAAACACTGCGGCAATTATATCCGAGATTTCCCGGCGCGCAACCGGAAAAAGTGAAAAAGCGTCGCAAAAATAATAGTTTGTGCCATTGTTTTGTTTTGCTCGGCAGATCGCCGGTTGGGGGTTATTCCGGGGCAACCCTGCGCCGAAGCAGGTGGCCCGAGATATCCCGCCGACATGATTAGGTTTTCATGGGGAAGAAAAAATAGATCGGTTTTTTGCGAAGAGCCGAAGAGTGTTGACTGCGGTGCTTCAGTTCACGAACAGAGGGAGGTCGCAGGGGGGGATCAAGCCACGGGTTTCGGCCCGCTGCAGCAGGGTGGCGATGGCGTCAATCCCTTCATCCCCCAGGTCCTGGGTGAAGGCATTGACGTAAAGGCCGATATGGCTGTCGATCACCTCGTCGGCCAGTTCCTGGGCGTGGGCCTTGATGTAGGCGCGGGTGGCCTGGGGGTGCGCATGGGCAAAGGCGACGCTGGCGGCGAGGGCCCGGTCGACGGCTTCGATCAGCTCGGTACCAAGGTCACGGCGGGCCAAAATGCCGCCCAGGGGAATGGGCAGGCCGGTGTCCTGTTCCCACCACTGGCCGAGGTCGAGGACCTGTTGCAGTCCGTACCTGGCGTAGGTGAAGCGGGATTCGTGGATGATGACGCCGGCTTCGACCTCGCCGGCCGCTACCGCCGCCATCACCTGGTGGAAGGGCATGGGCACAGTCTGGTCGAGCCCTTCGCCGGTCAGCTGCAGCAGCAGATTGGCGGTGGTGAGGCGACCGGGGATGGCGATGGGGCGGCCGCGCAGGCTGGCCAGGGTCCTGGGCTCTCGGGCCACCACCAGGGGGCCGCAGCCGCGCCCGAGGGCGCTGCCGCTGCGCAGCAGGGCGTAGTTCCGGCGCAGGTGGCCGAAGGCATGGTAGGAGATTTTGGTCAGGTCGAGGGCCTGGCTCATGGCCAGGGTGTTGAGGGTTTCCACGTCCTCGAGCCGCTCCCGGACCATCACCCCGGGGAGGGGGATTTTTCCGTGGGTCAGGGCGTAGAAGATGAAGGTGTCGTTGGGACAGGGGGAATAGCCGAGGGTCAGGGAGCGCATCAGGCAGGCTCCGGGCTGGGCAGCCAGCCGCTGAGGATGTGTTCCACGGCGGTCTGCGCCAGCTGGGCGGCACCGCGCAGGTCCCAGCGGGAGAGGTCGCGGTCCTCCACCATATTGGAGATGCCCCGCACCTCCAGCAGCGGCACGCCGTAGAGGGCGCAGGTCTGGGCGACGGCGGCCCCCTCCATGTTTTCGCACAGCCCCCCCCAGCGCTCCCCCAGCCGCCGGCCCTCCCGCAGGGTGCCGGAGCAGCTGGAGACGGTGATGAAAGGGCCGCTGGCCAGGCGCCGGCCGGCGCTTTGCGCAGCCAGTTCCACCTGGGGCAGGACGCGCAGACGCAGGGGTTCATCGAGGGGAAAGCGGTTGAAGAACGCCTGGTTCCCCACCCGGGTCAGGGGGAAGCCGAGGTCGGCCATGTCGAGGAAGCCGTCGCCGGTGGCACATCCCTCGTCCCCGAAGATCTCCTCCGTCGCCAGGGCCAGGTCCCCCACGCCGAGGCCGCTGCCTGGATAGGCGCCGGCACAGCCGGTGAGGATCAGGGCGGCGGGGCGGTAATGCTCGAGCAGGGCGGTGGCGGCCGCCGCGGCGTTGGATTTGCCGACCCCGGTGTGCAGCAGCGCGATGCGCTGCCCATGGAGGGAGCCGAGCAGCAGGTCACGACGTCCGCAGCGGCGCACTTCGCAGGGGGCCAGGCGGGCTCGCAGCAGATCGGTTTCCAGGGGCAGGGCGGCAAGGATGGCGAACATCGGGGCTCTCGTTGGGGAGCGGGGCTGAGGGGGATTCAAGGCCTCAGGGCTTGAACCAGCCGTGGCGGATCAGGTCGCGGCGCAGTTCGGCCCCCTGGTTACGCACCACGCCATGGTACCAGAAGCGCTCACCGCTCACGGGGACCGGGGTGGCCGGGTCGAGGCGCTTGCGGCGGTCTTCCAGGGTCTGCTTGAAACGGCTGTCGGGTTCCGCAAGGATCTGCGCGAGTTTGCCGGAGATATCGGAAGGCATTCCCTCGATCACGTACTGCAGCATGTCCCGCAGGCGCAGGCCCTGGCGGTATTCCCACAAATCTCCCTGGAATCCCGCCTCGCATTCGCCGACGAAGTCGTTCCAGTCCAGCAGCAGGCTGCCGAAGTCATCGTCGGCGAATTCGGCAAAATCCTCATGCTCCCGCAGGCGCGTTTCGATGAGGTCCTGCTCCCGCTTGGAGAGAAAGAAGGAGGGGCCGTCCTCCACCGGGTACATATCGAGCTCTTCGGTCAACTCGCCGCAAAAATGGACGTAGTCGAGTTCCAGGTCGCTCATGGAAGCGAAGGGCTCGGGCAGGCTGCGGCGGGGATGGCAGAGCAGCGAGAGATGGTCGTGACCGTAATCGGTGGGAAAGGTCATCTCCGGGGTGTAGGGCAATTGCATCCGGGCCAGGAAATCGGTCATGCGGATGTGGTTGCCGGTGAAGCAGGAAAGCACCTTCTCCTCGGAATAAAACAGCTCGAACCCTTCCCGGTTGTTGGCCAGGCCGAAGCCGACGAAGCCGTCGTGGATCAGGCGCGGCAGGTAGGGCGCGAGGATTTCCAGCAGTTCCGCCGTCGGCAGGTAGGGGGAGTAATAGACCGTAGGGGTCGGCTGGGCGTCGTGTTCATCCACATGCTCCGATTCGGTCTCCTGGTCGTAGAATTCCAGGATGAGGAAGGTCTCCTCCGGCAGCAACCGCTGGCTGGCGCGAAAGATGTCGGCGGCCTTGGCCGCCCCGGCGACGATGGTGAAGCGGTAGGAGTCGGTGGAATTCTCCAGCAGGGCATAGGTGTAGCCTTCGCCGGGCATGGCCGCCGCGGCCGCCGGCTCCAAGGGCCAGAGGCGCAATCCGAGGGGGAGATCGAGGGGTTTGGTCAGCAAGGGCAATCCTTGATCGGGGCTTGGTTTCATCCCGGAACGGGACGGAAACTGGACGGATAGGGCAAGCTCTTACCTTAGGGGATGGGCCGCCGAAAGTCAATATGGGGTCCCCTCCCACGGAGGCTGGCGGGATGTCGACAGCGGGTGGCCGGTTTTCGCCGCCAAGGGGGCGAGGCAGGGTCTGGCGAAAGTTTGGCTGAAAAAGAAGGATGTTTGCCAGCGGCGAATTTTCTTGAAAACCGTGAGATTCAGGTGGTTTTCCGGAGGTATTCAAAAGGCCGGATTTTAATGGAAATAAAAAGTTTTTATTGACTATTTCAGCCAGTTAGACTATATCAAGAGTTTCTAAAACCCCTTTTTAACCCTACGGAAAGCCGGTCCGCATGGAATTCGATATTGGCGCAAAAATCAAGAAGCTGCGCAAGGCCCGCAAGCTGACGCTGCAGGACGTGGCGCGGGAAACCGGCTTTTCCCCGGCGCTGATTTCCCAAATCGAGAACAATAATGTTTCTCCGCCCTTGGCCACCCTCTCCAAGATCGCCCGTTTCTTCGATGTGAAGATGGGGATGTTTTTTGAAGAAGAGGAAGAGGAGCGGCGCTTCGAGGTGGTCAAAAAGGCCGAGCGCCGGGTGGTCAGCCGGGTGATTTCCAAGGCCGGCACCGGCCATGGCTACACCTACGAGGCCCTCTCCTACCGCAAGCGCAACAAGAAGATGGAGCCCTTCGTGCTTTCGGTCTCGGAGCGGGCCACCGAGGAGACCCTCTACAACCACGAGGGGGAGGAGTTCCTCTTGATTCTCAAGGGCAAGGCCGAAGTGATCCTCGAGGATCAACGCTTCGTGCTCGAGGAGGGGGACGCGGTCTATTTCGACTCCTCCCTGAAGCACCGCCTGCTGGCCTACGACGACACCGAAGTCCAGGTGCTGGCCGTGGTGACCCGCTGAGGCGATGCGGCAGCAAAGCTAACCCCCAATTGCCCGACGGGTTTGTCCTGCGGGCGATTTTTTTCGATCCTATGAAAAACAAGGCTGGGAACGCAGAGTCGCGGAGAAAAACCGGAGAACGCAGAGATAGGTCCTGTTTTAAAAAAAGTGATTATCTCGGCGTCTCATGTTCCTCAGCGTCTCAGCGTTAAAATGTTTTTTTGATTCGTCCAGCCCTTCAGGTAGGATCGGGCCGTTTTATTTGATGAACGAGAGAGAGGATCGAACCATGAGCGAATTTGCCAAGAAATCCCTGGCGGATTGGGAAGCGCTGGTCAAGAAGGAAACCAAGGCGGAAAGTCTCGCCAAGCTGCAGTGGGATACCCCCGAGGGGATCACCGTCAAGCCCCTCTACACCAAGGCCGACGTGGACGGCCTCGCCACCGCCGACACCCTCCCCGGCTTCGCCCCCTTCGTGCGCGGGCCGATGGCCTCCATGTACGCCGGCAAGCCCTGGACGGTGCGCCAGTACGCCGGCTTCTCCACCGCCGAGGAGTCCAACGCCTTCTACAAGCGCAACCTCGCCGCCGGCCAGCAGGGTCTCTCCGTCGCCTTCGACCTCGCCACCCACCGCGGCTACGATTCGGACCATCCCCGGGTGGTCGGCGATGTCGGCAAGGCCGGCGTGGCCATCGACTCGGTGGAG
>CAZYXS010000142.1:0-8466 GCA_964650955.1 uncultured Desulfuromonadales bacterium
GGTGTCTGTTTTGCGACCCGGGGGGTTCGGGGGCGGTGGGGATCGACCGGGCGGTGGATGTGGCCGCGCAGGTCGAGCATGGCAAGGAGATCATGGTGCGCAAGTACAAGGCCAGGCAGTTTCTGGCCTATTTCCAGCCCTTCTCCAACACCTACGCCCCGGTGGAGCGGCTGCGGGCTCTCTACGACGAGGCCCTGGGGGGCGACGGGGTGGTGGGGCTGGCGGTAGGGACTCGACCGGACTGCCTTCCCGAGCCGGTGCTGGAGTTGCTGGCCGAGTACCACCGGCGCACCTACTTCTGGCTGGAGTTGGGGTTGCAGAGCAGCCACGATGCCACCCTGGGCTGGTTGCGGCGGGGGCACGACTACGCCGCCTTCCTGCGGGCCTACGGTGAGGCCAAGGCGCGGGGGTTGCGGGTCTGCGTGCACGTGATCATCGGTCTGCCGGGGGAGAGCCGGGAGCAGATGCTGGCCACCGCCGCGGAAATGGCGCGGCTGGGGGTGGACGGTATCAAGATCCACCTGCTGCACGTGCTGCGGGGGACCCCCCTGGGGGACCTCTATCAGCAGGGGGCTTTCGAGGTGCTGGAGCAGCAGCGGTACGTGGAGCTGGCGGCGGATTTCCTCGAGCGGCTGCATCCCGAGACCCTGATTCATCGCCTCACCGGCGACGGTCCGCGGGATCTGCTGCTGGCCCCTTTGTGGAGTTTGAACAAGTGGGAGGTGCTCAACGCCATCGACGACGAACTGGCGCGGCGGGGGAGCCGGCAGGGGAGTGCCTGGAGCGGAATGAACGGGAGGTAGACGGAGCCTGTGCGCCGGCGCTGCCGGTGCCTTTGGGGGTCGCGAGCCGGGAAGGGCGAGGGGAACGGCGGCCTAGTAGATGGCCCGCTCGATCGCGAAGTCCGGGGTCGGTTGGGAATGGGTGTTGCTGCTCCAGGAGATAAGCAGCAGCGAGGCCCAGATGATGCTGACGGAAATGATTAGAAGCTTCGACATGGCGCGTACCTTACAAAAGGCCCGGACAAAAAGCAAGGGGGGATTTGGTCTTCATGAAATCAGGTTGCCTTGTTTGTATCCGAAGCCTCATGCTATATTTCCAAAGTTTGCAGTTTTGTTGTTCCCTCACCCGCCCGCAGCCACTTTTTGCACGGCCGCGCCGGTCCGGTTTTCCCTGACGAGCCCCTGCCCCAATGGATCTGACCACCCTTAATCCGCAACAACTCGCCGCGGTGCGCCACGGTACCGGGCCGCTGCTGCTGCTCGCCGGCGCCGGTTCGGGCAAGACCCGGGTCATCACCTACCGCATCGCCTACCTGCTGCAGCAGCGGGGTGTGCCGGCGGAGAACCTGCTGGCGGTCACCTTCACCAACAAGGCGGCCCGGGAGATGCAGGAACGGGTCATCGAACTGGTGGGGCGCAGGAATGCCAAGGGGATGGTCATCGCCACCTTCCATTCCCTCTGCGTGCGCATCCTCAAGGAGGATATCGAGCGACTCGGCTACAAGAAGAACTTCTCCATCTACGCCACCGCCGACCAGGTGCGGCTGATCAAGGACATCACCCAGGCCCTGGCCCCCCTGGAGCGCAAGTACGACGCCGAGCGCATCCAGTACCTGATCTCCGATGCCAAGAACCGCCTGATCCCCCCCGAGCAGTTCGTCGGCAGCCAACTCGACGAATACCGCGCCATGGCCGCCCAGGTCTATCCCCGCTACCAACGGGCCCTCAAGGCCTACAACGCCATCGACTTCGACGACATCATCATGCTGGCGGTGCGGCTGCTGAAGGATTTTCCCGAGGTGCTCGTCAAGTACCAGCAGCGCTTCCGCTACCTGATGGTCGACGAGTACCAGGACACCAACGCCGCCCAGTATTCGCTGCTGCGGATGCTCTGCGCCGCCCACGGCAATCTCTGCGTGGTCGGCGACGACGACCAGTCGATCTACGGTTGGCGCGGCGCGGATTTGGGCAACATCCTCGAGTTCGAGCGGGATTTCCCCGGCACCACGGTCATCAAGCTGGAGCAGAACTACCGCTCCAGCGGCAATATCCTGGCCGCGGCCAATGCCGTGATCCTCAACAACCAGAAACGCAAGGCCAAGGCCCTCTGGAGCGCCGACGGGCCGGGGCGGGCCATCGAGCAGCTGAGCTGCGAGGACGAGGAGGACGAGGCGCGGCTGGTGATGGAGCGCATCCACGCCGAGCGCTTCAAGCACAACCTGGCCTATCGCGATTTCGCCATCCTCTACCGCACCAACGTCCAGTCCCGGGCCTTCGAGGAGCAGCTGCGCTACGAGAACATCCCCTACGTGCTCATCGGCGGCCAGCAGTTCTTCGACCGCAAGGAGGTCAAGGATGCGGTGGCCTACCTCAAGGTGCTGGTCAACAACCGGGACGAGGTCAACCTGCTGCGCATCCTCAACTACCCCCGCCGCGGTATCGGCGAAACCAGCGCCGACAAGCTGATCCGCCACTCCGCCGACCTTGGGGCTCCTCTCTGGCAGGTGCTGCAACATCCCGAGGAGGTCGAGGACTTGGGGGAGAAGACGCTGGAGGCGGTGCGGGGGTTCGTCGCCCTGCTCGAGACCTACCGTCAGCGCTTCGCCCGCAGCCGCGACCTGGCGGCGACCCTGCGGGACTATTTCGCCGAGGTAAGGCTCGAGGCCGAGATCTACAAGGGGACCGACGACCCCCAGCAGGCCCGGCGCCGCGCCGAAAACGTGGAGGAAGTGATCAACGCCCTGGCCTCCTACCAGGAGCGGGAGGAACGGCCGAGCCTGGCGGGATTTCTGGAGAAGGTCTCGCTGCTCGACGAGGACCGCCCCGAGCGCCACGACAAGGAGAAAAAACTCGGTGGCGACGCGGTCACTCTCATGAGCCTGCACGCCAGCAAGGGGCTGGAATTTCCGGTGGTGTTCCTGGTCGGGCTGGAGGAGGGGTTTCTGCCCCACCAGAAGACCATCGGCGAGGCCATCGACGTGGACGAGGAGCGGCGGTTGTGCTACGTCGGCATCACCCGCGCCCAGCGCCACCTGGTACTCACCGGGGCGCGGCAGCGCAAGAAGTACGGCCAGCTCCAGCCCCGCACCCCGAGCCGCTTCCTGGCCGAGATTCCCGCAGCACTGCTGGAGGAGCGCCGCAGCGAGGCCGCCGCCCCCGCCAGCGAGGCGGAGCAGGACCGCATGGCCAACAACTTCTTCGCCAACATGCGGGCGATGCTGGGGGATTAGGGCTGAGCTTCAGGGGCTTGGAAAACGCGACCGATAAGGTCAGCTATTTCGCTGGTCCTCGTCGGTCATTTGACGGCAAGAGCCGCGCTGGGGTCAGAACAGGCCCCAGCGTTTCTTTTTTGGCGGCGGATCTTCCAGGTGGCCGACGGTGGGGAAGCGTTCGATCACGGCCCGCACGTGGGGGGCGGATTTGAGTTCCTCGGTCAGGTCGGCGCCCGCCTGGTGGAGACCCTGGTGGTCACCGTTCTGCCACAGCGGACTCTTGCTGACGTCGTAAATGGTCCCGGCAACGGCGACATAGGCCGGGCGGCCGGCGCGGCCGTCATGGCGGGCGAGTTCCTCGGGGGTCATGGGGCCTCCTGCAGATAGGAAAATGTCGGTCAAGATTAACATGAACCTGTGGGTTGTGCGAAGAGCTTCTGGGGGATGCCGAGAGGGGCGCTTGGACCATGGAAAAAGTTTGACAAGGGGGACAATCAGGGTTACCTTCATTCAAAATTACATCTCCGATAATAGCAAAACCGGAGCAATCCGGTGACGCAAAGCCGCGGGTCCCCCTGGGACAGCCGGGTTGCCGAAGAGAAAACTGCCTGTCCCGGTTTGCCGGGCAGGTCGAGTGGCTCATCTCGGCGCGGAGATGAGCCATTTTTGTTGTGCGCCCAGATTTCCGGATCCGGAATTTTGACGGGACGAAAAATTTTCTGTCGTTTCTTTGACCAAAACAGTCTGATGGTCGGCTATTTGCCGGAAAAAAGAAATTTATAAAAAGGTCGGGAAATTGACAAACGGGTCGGAGGACGTATGCTGAGACCGGATTATCGAACCCTCATCTGTATTGCGGCGTAGCCAGCCCTTGAAAATGCCGGTGTATACGAAAAACGCAACAATTCAGTTGATTTCCAGTCACGTCACCGGAGCCTGAAACTCTCATTTTGGTAAGCAAATGGCGCGATATATGCAAAATGGTTGATCGGCCGTGATGTGACTGCCACCAATCCGGCCGGGGTGAAGCCCCAACGACCTTTCATCAGATGAAGGAGGCACCATGAACATCGGGCAGCGGATATGTCTCTGCATGGCCATGGCCCTGCTGGCCCTCGGGCCGGTGGGCGCCGCCTGGGGAGCCACAGTCTCCGGGCGGGCCAGTACCGTTCTCGAGTGGCGTGAAGATCCCCAGGGGGACCGGGCGCTGCCGAGCTACCAGTATCTGCAGCTCAATATCGGCGACATCGGCGGCAAAGGATTGGACTTCAAAGGCTACGGCCGTCTCGCTGACGACTTCAACAGCGAGCTCGACATCGACAGCCGGCTCTATTACGCCTACCTGGAGAAAAAAGGGCTGCTCGACCGCCTCGACCTCAAGCTGGGACGGCAGTTCATTTCCACCACGGCCGGCGCCTCGATCATGGATGGCCTCTACCTGGATTACAACAACCTCGGCCCCCTCAAGCTCAGCCTCTTCGGCGGCGGCGACGTGGCCTACTACACCGGTTACAACGCCGAAGATCTTATCGCCGGGGGTAAGCTGTCCGGCCGGTTTTTTGACGGTCTGGATCTCGGGGTCTCCTACATCCAGAAATGGGAAGAAGGCGACCTCTCCCACGAGTTGATCGGCTTCGACGCCGCCTACGACGTCAAGGACCTGATCAACCTCTACAGTGAGACCCAGTACAGCTGGCTCACCGACGAGGTGACCTATTTCCTGGCCGGGGCCCATTACTACCGCAGCCCCAAGTGGTCGCTGCGCGCCGAGTATCTCTATTCTTTGCCGGTCTTTTCCGCCACTTCCATCTATTCGGTGTTCGCCGTGGCCGAGTATCAGGAGCTGATGGCCGAGTTCCATTACAGCATCGCCCCGGGTCTGCGCGCCTTCGGCCGCTACAGCCGGGAACTGTACGAAGATTTCGCCGACGCCAACGTCTACGAGCTGGGCATCGAGAAGATCCGCACCCTGCGCTGCGCAGGCTACCTCACCGGAGTCTGGCGGGATGACGGCGACGGCCAGGATCTGCGGGGCTTCAAGGTCTACGGCTCCTACCTGATCAACCAGTACCTGCAGGCGGGCGCCGGCGCCCACTACGATGTGCTGGAGCGCCGCCTCGAGGATACCGACGAAACCAGCAGCAGCCGCCTCTGGCTTGACCTGACCGCCTACCTGACCAAGACCGTCAACGTCGAGGCCAAGGCCGAGCGGGTGGAAAGCGATCTCTGGGACGAGTACTACCAGGGGCGCATTCGTCTCAACGTCCTCTTCTAGGCAAGGAGATCCGATATGCTGCGCAGTCTTCTGATTCTGCTGACCCTTTCGCTGCTGGGGGCGACCCCGGCGCTGGCGGCGAAATTCGATCACGCCGCCCACAACACCTATCTCGATCCCCTGGATTGCGCCACCTGCCATGTGGCCGGGGCCAAATCCATCGTCCCCGATCTCAAGGTCTGCCTCGACTGTCATGACGAGGCTTTCGTCAAGGCGGTCAAGCTGCCGGGGCTCAAGACCCACGGCCCGGTCTGGCCCCTCAATCACCGGGCCGCCGCCAAGAGCAGCAACCCCGATTGTTCCGCCTGCCATCAGCAGAGCGACTGCCTCAATTGCCACAAGGCCGGCTTTGCCGACGAGATGGGGGCCTTCGGCAACCAGATGGTCAATGTGCACCGCTCCGATTTCAACGTGAGCCATCCCATCGCCGCCCGCACCAACCCGCAACTGTGCGCCAGCTGCCACGAGAGCAAGTTCTGCAGCGACTGCCACAGCGGGTTCGCCCCTGCCGACCTGGCCATCGCCTCCCACCGGCGGGGCTTCACCGACGGCACCCTCGGCGGCAACCATGCCCTGTTCAACGAAACCCAATGCGAGACCTGCCACTCGCGCGGGTCGGTCATCCCCACCGGCGGCTGGGCACCCAACCATGCCCGGGAGGCGCGGAAAAACCTCGCCACCTGCCAGGCCTGCCACCCGGAAGGGGATGTCTGCCTCAAGTGTCACAGTGCCGTCAGCGGTCTGAAGGTCAATCCCCATCCGAAAAACTGGGATGACATCAGCGGCCGCCTGAAGCGGGCCAGTGACGGCAAGACCTGCCGCAAGTGCCACTAAGAACCAGGGACGAGCCTTTTCCCACCAGCCAAGGAGGCAATCATGCGTATCCAGAACCTTGCCCTGCTGAGTGCCGCGCTGCTGCTGGCCACCCTGACCGGGTGCGGCAGCAATCGTGAGTCGAGCGGGGCCCAGACCGCACCTACGGTGGATGTCGTCGGCGGGGCGCAGACCCTCGGCATCACCAACTGTGCGTCCTGCCACAACTCGGGCACGGCGGTCACCGCCGACTGGCTGGCCAGCCGCCATGCCAACGGCAACAGCATTCCCAACTCCACCGACCCGACCTGTACCGCCTGCCATGACCGCAACGGCGACGGGTCGCTGATGAGCTCCGCCTTCGCCGGCCAGGTCAACCGCAACGTGGTCGGCTGCGAGTCCTGCCACGGCGGCGGCGAGTTCCATTTCGGCCTCGGCAAACTTCCCTTCCCGGTGCCCGGCCCCGCCCAGTGCGGGGTCTGCCACGGCATCGATCAGGTGCTGTTCCATGGCACCCGGGCCGAGCGCCTGATCAACGACACCCACTTCGACAATCCGGCCACCGGGTTCCTCAATGCCAGCGACAACGTCGCCATCGAAGGCTACGTGGTCAAGACCGGGGATCAGCGTGGCTGCCAGGTCTGCCACTTCAACGGCCACAACCCGACCCTCGAATACAACAATGCCTGGGCTCGCTCTGCCCACGGCGGCCATATTCTGACCGTCAAGGATGCCGCCGCCACCGTGGATGCGCGCATCGCCGCCGCGGTCACCGACGCAGATGCCCCCGGCTGGTCCCATTACAACTGGGATCAGACCACCGGCAGCGGCAATCGCGCCTCCTGCCAACGCTGCCATACGGCCACTGGTATCGCCAATTACCTGACCAACCCGGCCGCCTATGATCCGGCTAACAACGACTTCTCCCATCTCTCCGGCTGGACCCCCGCCACCGGTTCGCCGCAGAACGAAATGCTCTACTGCTGGGGCTGCCACTCCGACAGCAATGGTAGCCTGCGCAACCCGGGCGCCATCACCGCCGATTACACCGGGGCTTCGGTTACCTACCCCGATGTGGCCGCCTCCAACGTCTGCATGGCTTGCCACACCGGACGTGAAAGCGGCAGCAGCATCGGCTTCCGCGCTGCCAACCCGGCCACCGATTGGAGCAACACCGGTTTCATCAATTCCCATTACCTGACCGCCGGCGGCACCGTCTTTTCGGCCAGCGGCTACCACTATGCGGGCCTGAATTACACCATCCCCAACAACCTGCATGCCGGTATCGGCACCGCCGGTTCCATCGGCACCGCGGTTGGCGACAATGGGCCCTGCGTCATGTGCCACATGAGCACTCCGGGTGCCGGTGAAAGCCACAGTTTCGCCGTGGTGACCAAAGACGCAGCCGGCGCCGTCACCGCCATCAACCCGAGCTTCTGCAACGCCTGCCACACCGGCCCGCTGGCCCTGACCGTGGGAGGCCTGAACAGCCTTCGTAGCGGCTTCGACTCCACCCTGCAGGCCCTGGAGGCACAGCTGGCCGCAAAAGGGTTCGCGTTCCAGGACAGCTTCCCCTATTTCCCCACCCGTAATTGGGGTGACGCCGTCACCGGTCCCAACAACATGGGCGCGGCCTTCAACTACAACCTGCTGGCTCACGACCCCGGCGCCTATGCCCACAACGTGCGCTACTCCGGCCGCCTGATCTGGGACTCCATCGACTGGCTGGACGACAACAGGCTGAACAACTCCACCGTGGCCGCCATCAACGCCCTCGGCCTGGCGCCGGCGACCCGTGACGCTGCTTTGGCCTGGCTTGGCACTGCCCGGCCCTGATGTCAACTCCAACCGTCCGGCCGCTTCATGGGGAGGCGGCCGGACCGGCAAAATCGCTGCCACGCCGGCATAGGGCCGGCGAGATATAACCCACACAAGGGGAGAATCGATATGAAGAACTGGAAGATTGGGACGAAATTTTTCCTGGTCGCCCTCCTGGCCGCGAGCCTCGGCCTCGCCGGGTGCGCCGGCGATGACGGCGCCGCCGGACCCGCCGGCGCCCAAGGCCCTGCCGGCGCCGACGGCGCTGCTGGCACCCCCGGGCTCCCCGGCTCGGCCGCTGTCGACGTCAGCCTGCAGACCGCTGACACCATTGCCGCCCTGAACC